>NZ_LR797830.1:1566990-1933980 GCF_903064525.1 Methylacidimicrobium sp. AP8 | reverse complement strand
CTTCGGACTGCTGCGACGGCGGGGACGGAAGCGAGGATTCGGAAGCCGACTTGGCCGCCGACGATCCGGACGATGTCGGCGGCTATTCGGACGGTGACTACGACCTGGTGTAAGCCAGGCCCGCGCCTGTTCCTGGCGCGTTCGTTTCCGAGCGGATCCGTGAGGCGGGCTGCGGGTTGAGCCTCGCCTGCGGGTAAACGATCCATGCGCCTTGTCGTAGCCGTAACCGGAGCCAGCGGAGCGCTCTATGCTCAGCGGTTGCTCTCTTTCCTGGAGAAGGGGGATCACGAGGTTCACGTCATCGTCACCGACTACGCGCGCCAAGTGGCTAGGGAGGAGCTGGAGAAGGAGGGGCTTGCCGTTCCGCCGCGCTTCGTTGTCCATAGCGAGCGCTCGATGGCGGCTCCGTTCCTGAGCGGATCGAATCGGTTTTCGGCGATGGTGATCATCCCCTGCTCGATGGGCACGGCAGGGCGGATCGCCCACGGCGTCTCCGAAGGGGCGATCGGACGGGCGGCAGACGTTTTCCTCAAGGAGCGCCGGCCTCTCCTTCTGGTTCCCCGCGAGACTCCGTGGAACTTGATCCATGCGCGGAACATGGTGACGCTGATCGAGGCCGGGGCCGTCGTGATTCCCGCCTGTCCTTCGTTTTACGGGAAGCCCCAGAGCGTTGGGGCCCTCGTGGATACCGTGGTCGCCCGCGTGCTCGATCACTTGCGGATACCGCACGATCTGGCCGTCCGGTGGAAGGAGAAAGAGAGCGGATGAGCGCCGACCCTCCGGTTGCTCGGCTAGTCAACCTGCTTCGGCTGATCAAGTTCAGCCATACGCTCTTTGCTCTTCCCTTCGCGCTGGCCGCCATGCTGGTCGCCGCCCGGGGATTGCCCTCCGCGAGGGTTCTTTGGGGAATCCTGATCTGCATGGTCGGCGCGCGGACCGCCGCCATGGCCTTCAACCGGTATGTCGATTGGGAGATCGACCGGCGGAATCCCCGGACGGTGGAAAGGAGCCGACTGGCGAGCCGGACGGAAGCTCTGGTCCTCTGCCTGGCCGGGCTTGCCGTGTTCGGCTTCGGGCTCTGGTTCCTCAACGGGCTCTGCCGGCTTCTCGCCCCTCTGGCCGTCGTGATCGTCCTCGGCTATTCCTACACGAAGCGTTTCACTTCCTTTTGCCATGCGTTCCTGGGCCTGGCTCTGGCGCTGGCCCCGCTCGGTGCGTGGGCGGCGGTGCGAGGAGAATTGACCGACCTCACTCCCTACCTGCTTGCGGCTTCGGTGCTCGCCTGGACCTTCGGATTCGATCTCATCTACGCGCTGCAGGATCTGGACGTCGATCGCCGGCTCGGACTCCGCTCCTTTCCCGCCCGGTTCGGATCGGCGGCCACGCTGCGGACCGCGCGCCTCCTCCACGGGGCGGCATGGATCGGCTGGGTCGCTTTCGGCTTGCAGGCGGGTCTTTCCACGGCGTATTGGTGGGCTTGCGCGATTTGCGGCGTGGCTCTCCTCTACGAACATCGACTCTGCCGGGAGCAGGACGGTCGCGCTCTAAACATGGCCTTTTTCGAAATCAATGTGGCGGTGAGCTTGCTTCTTTTGCTGGGGGTCGTTGGAAGCTTATGGCTGTGACGGCCTTTTGGGAAGCCGCTCGGAGGGCGGGGATCGCGGACATCGCCGAGCGAGTGGCCGCCGGCGAAAGAATCGATGAGGGGAGCGCGCTGCGGCTCTTCACTTGTCCGGACGCCAACACCGTCGGTGCTCTGGCCGATCTGGTTTCCCGCCGCAAGAACGGTTCGCGCGGATCCTACCTGATCAATCGTTACCTCAACTATTCCAACATCTGCGTGTTGAGCTGCCGTTTTTGCGCGTTCTATCGTCGGGAGGGCCAACCGGGGGCCTTCCTCTATTCGGTGGCGGAACTTGCCGAGCTGGCTGCGCGGTCGTGGAAACGCGGGGCGGTCGAGGTGCATTGCGTCGGAGGGCTGCACCCCAAGCTGCCCTTTTCCTACTATCGGGACCTGATTTCCGCGATCAAGGAGCGCTGCCCCGGGATGATGGTAAAGGCGTTCACAGCGGTCGAAATCCGCCACTTGGCGCATCGGATCGCCCGCTGTTCTATCCCCGAGGTGCTGGAAGCGCTGGCCGCCTCCGGACTCGACTCCCTCACCGGCGGCGGAGCCGAAATCTTCGATGCCGAGGTTCGGAGCCGGATCTGCCGCGGGAAAGAAAGCGCCGAGGAGTGGCTCGAGGTGCACCGGATCTGGCATCGGATGGGGAAGAAGAGCACGGCCACGATGCTCTTCGGGCATGTGGAGACGCTGGCGCACCGCGTCGATCACCTGAGGCGATTGCGCGCGCTTCAAGAGGAGACCGGGGGCTTTTGCGGCTTTGTGCCATTTGCCTTCGAGCCGGCCAACACGAAGCTTGCCCATCTCCGTCGAGCGAGCCCCTGGGACATGCTCCGCACCATCGCGGTGAGCCGAATCTACCTCGATAATATCGACCACATCACCTCGTATTGGGTCAGCTCGGGGCTTTCCCTGGGTCAGGTTGCTCTTTCGTTCGGAGCCGATGATCTTCACGGGACCATCGAGGAGGAAAAGATCTTCCACATGGCGGGATCGAAGAGCCCGGTTGCGCAAACCGCCGACGCTCTTGCGGCGGCCATCCGCGAGAGCGGACGCGAGCCCGTTCCGCGCGATACCTACTACCGTCCGGCTTTCTGTGAACGCGGGAACGGCGGTGCGACCGCACCAGGGTCGGGCCCCGACCGGGAGCCGAGCCTCCGTTTGCCAGGGTAGGGGAGCGGTGATAAGGTTAAGCGCGACACGCGCATTAATAGGAGAAAAGAAGACGATGGGGCTGACGCCGAGCCAATTTCCGGAAAGAAGCAAGCCTGCTCGAGGCAAGAGGAACGACTCCCCGTTGCGGGATCCGAAAGGCCCGGGAGAGGGGAAATGGAAGGGGCTGGTCTTTTTTCTGTTGGTGGCTTTTGTCTTCTCGACGCTCCTCTATTTCGTGGGCGCGGGGCCGTCCCCCGCGATCGAGGGCAAAAGCCTGCCGCAGCTTGTCCGGCTTCTCGATCAGAAGCAGGTGAAGTCGATTGCCTTCGTGCGGGACACTTCCAATGGGCAGACCTATCTGGAAGGACGCTATGTCAAGCCCTCGCCCGACGCGCCGGGAGGGATGGTCCTCGTCCCGTTCCGAACGGTTGTCGATCTCGATTTCAACCGCGATCTTCACGATCTTCTCGCCGCTAAGGGCTTCCCCGAGGTCGACATCCGGGTCGTCCACAATTTCTGGGGCCAGGCGCTGCTGAGCGTTCTCCCCTTTCTCCTGTTCATCCTGGCTCTCTATCTGCTTTTCCGGCAGCAGATCCGGATGGCGGGCAAGACCGCCTTCAGCTTCGGGAAGAGCCGGGTGCGGCTCCTCTCCGGCGAGAAGACCAAGGTCACCTTTCGGGACGTGGCGGGGATTGAGGAAGCCAAGCAGGAAGTGCAGGAGATCGTGGAGTTTCTTAGGGACCCGAAACGCTTCCAGAAGCTAGGAGGGCGCATCCCGAAGGGAGTGCTGATGGTCGGGCCTCCGGGGACGGGAAAGACCCTGCTCGCAAAGGCGATTGCGGGAGAGGCCGACGTGCCCTTCTTCAGCATCAGCGGATCCGACTTTGTCGAGATGTTCGTCGGAGTCGGTGCTTCGCGCGTCCGGGACATGTTCGAGCAGGCCCGACGGCAGGCTCCCTGCATCGTATTCATCGATGAGATCGATGCGGTCGGACGCAGCCGCGGGACGGGGCTCGGCGGAGGCCACGATGAGCGCGAGCAGACGCTTAATGCCCTGCTTGTCGAAATGGACGGCATCGAATCGCAGGAAGGTGTGATCGTGATCGCGGCGACCAACCGCAAGGATGTCCTCGATACGGCCCTTCTGCGTCCGGGACGCTTCGACCGGGAGGTGCGCGTGAACCTCCCGGATATCCGGGGACGTGAGGAAGTCCTGAAGGTGCATTCCTCCAAGGTAAAGCTCTCGCAGGATGCCGATCTTCATGCTCTGGCCAGGGGCACAGCCGGCTTCTCGGGCGCGGAGCTGGCCAACTTGATCAACGAGGCGGCTCTGTTGGCCGCCAGCCGGGGCAAGGAGTCGATCGGGCAGCCGGAACTGGAAGAGGCGCGCGACAAGGTGCGGTGGGGACGCGAGCGCAAGAGCTTGGCGATGAGCGATGAGGAGAAGAAGATCACCGCGTATCACGAGGCCGGTCATGCGCTGCTCAACGTGCTCCTGGAGCATACCGATCCGCTGCACAAGGTCAGCATCATCCCGCGGGGGCCCGCCCTCGGGGTGACGATGATGCTGCCGGCTACCGATCGATACAACACCAGGAAGAAGGAGCTTCTCGACAACCTCTGCGTGGCGATGGGCGGCCGAGTGGCGGAGGAGGTATTCCTGGGCGACATCTCGAGCGGGGCCAGCGGCGATATACGGCAGGCGACCTGGTATGCACGACGGATGGTATGCGAGTGGGGTATGAGCGAGAAGCTGGGCATGGTTCACTATGCGGACGATCCGACGATGACCTTCCTGGGGCGCGACTTGGGCATGTCGCGAGCGTACAGCGAGGCTACGGCGGAAGCGATCGATGGTGAGGTCAAGCGGTTGATCCAAGACGCCTACCAGCGGGCGAAGGAGCTGATTCTGGCCAATCGTGCGCAGATGGAAGCGCTGGCGAAGGCGCTCCTGGATTACGAAACCTTGGATGCTGCGCAGGCCGAGGAGATTGTCCGCACCGGCCGCTTGCTTTCTCCGCCGCCGCGCCCGAATCCTGACGGCAGCACCGCTCCGTCCGTTTGCGGGACCAAGGTCTCCGCCCCGGCCGCGGGCACTCCGGCCGCCGGAGGTCTGCTACCCGGGTTGGAAGGATCGCCCGCCTGAGAAACTTCACCGGCTCGCCGAAGAGGCGCTCGCAATGTTGCCGGATTCGTCCTCCGCGCGGATGAAGAGGGTTTCCCCCTTTGCGCAAGGAACTTCGAACTCCTCCTCCTCGGAATCGAGAATTCCGTCGATGGGAGGGACCGGAAGGAACTCCCGGCCGTCGCGCGAGATCTCGACCGACCGAATCCCGCTGGCATCTTCGCTCACGAGGAAGCGGAGCTTTCCGTCGCCGCAAGCGAGAACGCGAATGCGCGGCGGGGTGTTGTCAACGAGGAAAGCACGGCTGATCCGGGAGCTGGTCAGTCCCTCTCCGGGCGCGTTGTCCCGGGCGTCGGAAGCCTCGATCTTGAGAAGATACCGGCCGTCGGGCCATCCCGAGGTGTCCCAGCTGAACAGCTCCTGCTCCCAGTCCTTGACGAGGAGATGCCATCTCTGCTCTTTCTCGTTCCGATACAGTACCGAATAGAGGAGGTCGTCGCCGTCGGGATCCTCCGCCTTCCAGACGACGGTCCGGAGTCCGCGGGCCTCCTTCGCCTGGTATCGGGGAGGCATCGGCGGAAAGGCATCCACGGGCTCGGGCTTGTTTTCCTGGGCGAGAAGTTGATCGAGCGTGCGCGCCTGCAGAGGAGAGGGAGGGGGAGGCAGCTCAGAGTAGGCGACTCCGGGGGGCAGAATTTGCAGCTTCTCGATCCTAGGGGGAAGATTATAGGGCAAAAAGACCGCCTGAACGCGATTGACCGTGCTTCCTAGGCCCAGCCCGAGCTCGAACTGAAAATAGCGGCCGGGTGGGTTGTGGCAGCGCCCGTCGGGGGCCGGAGTCCACTCGAACCATGAGGTATCCGGCTTCGCGCTGTTCCCGGTTCGCGTGCGCACCTGCACCGCTCCGGTCTTATCGATGAGCAAGCGCCCCCAGCGGGCGTAATTTCCGGCGTCGATGGGGGCGGAGCGGTAGAGCCCTTCGCGGCGCGGCGTGCCGCCGGCCAGGAAGACTCGGGCGGGATTGCTCGCCCCGAGCAGCATTTCTCCCCGAGAACCGGCGGCGACCGCGACTTGAACGGCAGGAGCGTCGATCTTGAGCAAGCGGTCGCTCCTCCCTTCCGGAGTGATGCGGTAAAGGTAACCGTCACCGGCCGTTCCGGCCAGGAGACCCAGCGAAGATTGGAGGAGGGAGAACAGGAGCTCGCGAGTCCCCCAAATCGGCCGGGGCACCAGCGAGCGGTCGATCGCCCATAGCTGGGAGAGGGAGGAGGCCGCAGCGGGCTTGATCATGCCGAACGGAAGCCGGCGGCCGGATTCCCGCGGCGGCTCTTCCAACTCCGGCGGCTCCGACGGAGCAGAACCGATCTCGACGAGAGCGGAGCCGGGTTCCGGAGCCGGTCCCGGCGCGCGGGGAGCCTGGCGCATCCCGACGGCTGAAAAGAAGACGGTGCCGTCGGAAGAGACGGTGATCTGGTTAACCTCTTCTCTTTCGGTATCGACCAGGGCTACGGCTTGTCCGCCGGGCAGAACACGGAGGAGAAGCCCACGGGACGCGCTGCCTGCAAGCAGCACTCCCGGTTTTTCCCACGTCAGGCAACGGACGTGGGTCTCTCCGGTGGCGCAGTACAGGCCGCCTTTTTGCGGCCCTTCGATGCGGTAGATCTTTCCGGCCGTGCCGGTTCCGGCATAGAGGACGCCGTTAGGATCGAAGAGGAGGGACCAGATGTACTTCTCCTTCGGGTCGAAGTAGACGAGCGGAGCCCCCTTTTCGGGCACAAGATAGACCTTGCCATCGGGAGAAGTCGCCGCGAACAGGTCGCCCTTCGGGCTGCGGGTCATCGCGTGAATCTGCTGCTCGGGAAAAGAGGCCAGGAGCGTGACCTCTTGGTGTTTGCCGATCCGAAAGATCTTGGCCTTCGGAGAGGCCGCGACGAGCGCCGTGCCGTCGCTTTGGGGGAGAATCACCCACAGCTGGTCGGCGGGCAAACGGGCCAGCAGCTCCACCGAGGGCGCCGGTTGGAGGAGCCCCCCGTCGCCGACGGTCACACCCTCGGCCGTTCCCTGGGCGAAATCGGCATAGGTATCGAGGACGACCCGCTGCGGATGGACGGCGAATCCCTGTCCGGGGAACGCCAGCCAGGCCAGCGGAAGGAAGAGCAGCGTGAGGATCCGGCGACAACAAAGTACGGGCGGCAAAAGAAACCCTTCAGGGCATCGGCTTCGGAGTCGAGAGGGAAGAGGGAGGTAGGGTGGGTGGGGTGACGGCAAGGGCCGGATCGGCCGAGAGGGCATGCAGGAAGGCGACGATATTCTTGACCTCCGTCTCCGAAAGGGTGCGGCCGAGCTGGGCGTAGGCCATCGTCTTGACGGCCTCTTCCAGGCTCCAGACGGAGCCGTCGTTGAAGTAGGGTGCGGTCAAGGCGACGTTGCGGAGGGATGGGACTTTAAACACGTACTTGTCCGCAGGATTCTTGGTTACCTCATATCTACCCAAGTCCTTGAGCCAATCGGGCTTGTGAAACACGCCGAATTTCTGGAAGCTCCCCCGACCCCGACGCCGTTGTGGCAGGCGGTGCATCCCACAGCGACAAAGGTGCTCAACCCCTGTTTTTCCTGCTCGCTGAGCGCGGAAGGATTCCCCGCTATGTATTGATCGAATCGGGAGGGGGTAAGCAGGGTCCGCTCGAAGGCGGCGATCGCCTTCGCGACGTTGTCGTACGTGATGGGCTCCTTTTCTTCCGGGAAAGCTAGATGAAAGGCGGCCGTGTATTCCGGAATGCTCTTGAGCCGCTGGAGGACCAGCTCCTTGGTGGACGCCATCTCCTTCGGATTGAGGATCGGGCCTTTGGCCTGCTCCTCCAGGTCCTTGGCGCGGCCGTCCCAAAATTGCGCGAACTCCAAGGCCGCGTTCAGCACGGTGGGCGCGTTGCGGGGCCCGAGCTGCCAGCGGTAGCCGAGCGAGGTGGGGAGGCCGTCGACGCCGGCCATGTTCAGGTCATGGCAACTCGAGCAACTGATCGAGCTGCTCTTGGAGAGGCGGCGCTCGAAATAGAGCGACTTCCCCAAGGCTACCTTTTCCGGGGTCACGGGGTTCTGCGGATTCTCCGCCACCTTCGGCAGAACGCCGAAGATCTGCTTTGCCTGATCCGGGTCGATGATCTGTCCGATTGCGGAACCGATGAGGCCGCCATGGATCAAGGCGAGCGCACAAAGCAGCAATCGTTTCACGTTGTCTCCTCCTCTGCAACGATCGATAGCAGAACACGCTTCGCCATGGCGGGTTCTCCCTGCCCGGGGACGTTTGGGCCCGTTGCGGCAGCTATTTAGCGGCTTCCGCCGGGGACCGTCAAGCGTCTTGCCTTCACCGCACTTCGATTCGGACCGTCTGCTCGCCTCCGACGACCCCTGGGACGGTCAGGGCCTCTTCGGACCAGATCAGCTCGTTCCAGGAATCCGCCTGCTTGGAAGAGGTGGAGGGGGAAAGGGTTGTCCGGATCGTGGGTGGGAGCGCCGGCAGGTCGCTGGCCCCGGAAACGATCCCCGGCGCTTCGGAGACCGCCTGGATGTAGAGGGTGTCGTTGGGATGCTGCGCATTGAGCAGGGCGATGAGCTCCTCGGCGCTTTGCGCGGAGGGTATTTTTTGCTGAAGGGCGCGTGTGTCCAGAGCGCGTCCCGAAGCAATTCGGACGGCCACGGATTGCTCATGGAGCCCCGGCGGCAGAGGGAGCGCGACTCTCCGCTCGAGCCGGCGGCCATGCCGCTCCTGCAGGACGCAGCGGACCCAGACCGTGCCGCCCGGGGGACACCGGGGGTTGTCCACCGACGCTCTTTCGATCGTCCAGTTCTCTTCCTTCTCGGTGGAGACGGTCTTCAGCTCGAGAGACTCCACGACCGGCTCGACCCAAGGTTGTTGGAAGAGCAGTTGGAGAGGCTGCACCATCTCGAGGATGGCGGTCGCCAGATCGCCGTCCTCGCCCGAGTAGAGGCCCCGGAGGCGGAGGGAGGGCAGGTTGCGAAAATGGACGAAGCCGTCGACGGAAACAGTGAAGCTCCGACCGAAGCTGTCGGTTGCCGAAAAGATCTGGCCCATCGCCAGATTCACCACGAGCGGGGTCAAGAGCGGATGCGAGACGAACTCTCCCCGCAGCGTCGGTAACCGCCGGCCGCAGTGGAAGCGCTCGAAGCGGTAGGAGGCGAGCTTCGGCATCTGCCCGACCTTTCCTCCGATCGCGGAGAGGCGGTCCTCCAAAATCGTCCCCACGACCGGTCCGACGTTGGTGAGCTTATAGGGCGTCTCGTAGCTGGGCACGGTCGTCACGACCTCCGCTGCGGCCATCGGGAGGTCGCTCTTCCCGAAGCCGAACATCGGATGGCCGAACGCGAGCACCCGGTTGCCGTCGCGCCAAGTCAGGGTTCCGGTTCCCGAGATGTTGATGTCTCCGGTCATCATCACGGCGGCCAGAGAAGCTCCCGGCTCCAGGGCCGACCCTCCGCCGGCGATCGCCGTGGTGCCCCCGCCCGGCACGGCGAGGATCGGCGCTCCCCGGAAGCCGAGCGCCTCCAGGAAGCGGGATACAATCTTCGGGTTGAGTCCACCGACGGAGAGCGGAATTCCCAAGTAGTCAGCCCGAAGAGCCGCGCTGCGCAGGGGTGCGGGCCCCCCCCAGCGCCACGCGTCCCGCAGTTCGGTCGGAAAGGGCCGGATCGGCTCCGGAGACGGCTCCTGCTCGATGCGGAGCATGTCCTCGATCGGCGTGAACCCGCAATGACCGTCTTTTTCAAAAGAGGCGATCCGCCGCGAGAGGGCACCCACCAGCTTGCCGTCGATGTAGAGCGGGCTCCCGCTCATGCCGTGCACGGCTCCCGTGGTCGCCGTCTTGGCGTCGACGAGTTTGGCGATGATCAAGTCGAGTCCCGGGCCGACGAAATCCTTGGCGATGCCGAGGATTTCCGTGTGGATCGGCTCGATCTTGTTGCCCTGCAGCACCGTGTAGGTAAGACCGTGCATGCCCGGACGGAGCTGGCTCTTGGGGAAAACCGACTCCGACGGAGCGGCCGCCTGCGCGTCCGCCGTAAGGCAGGTCCAGAAAGTGGGCAGAAGGAGGGCAAAGAGAAGCCGATGTCTCATTGGGACTCTTCCAGGGCCCGGCCGATGGCCGCGACCGTTTTCTCGATTTCCCTTTCCGAGTGCGCGGTGGAAAGAAAGCAGGTTTCGAAGGGAGATGGCGGAAAGAAGACGCCTTGGCGGAGGAGCGAATGGAAAAAGCGGGCGAATCGCTTGCGGTCGCTGGCTATCGCGTCTTCGAGCGAGAAAACCGCCTGATCGGTGAAGAAGAAGCAGAAGAGGGAGGCCATTCTGTGAAATTGTACGGATTTCTCCGCCCGCCGCCGCAAAAGTTCTCGGACTTCCGACTCGAGCATCGCCCCTAGCTGCTCCAGCCGCTCGTAGGCCCTGCTCCTCTCCATCTCCTCGATCTGCGCGAGGCCGGCGGCCATGGCCAGAGGATTGCCGCTTAGGGTTCCGGCCTGGTAGACCTCTCCCGCGGGAGCCAGCCGGTCGAGGATCTCCGCCCGGCCGCCCAAGGCGGCCGCGGGCAGGCCGCCGCCGACAATCTTCCCGAAAGTGGTCAGATCGGGCCGAATCCCGAAACGCTCCTGGGCTCCGCCCATGCCTAGGCGGAAACCGGTGATCACCTCGTCGAAGATCAGGATGATGCCGTGCCGATCGCACAGCTCTCGGATCCGTTCCAGGAAGCCGGGCCGGGGCGGGAGGAGGCCGGCGTTGGCGGGCACGGGTTCCAGGATGACCGCGGCGATCCGCCCGCCCTCCCGGTCGAGGAGTTCCTGTGCGGCGGCGGCATCGTTCCAGGGAAGGACGATCGTGAGCTCGGCCAGCGGCCGGGGAACTCCGGCGCTGTCGGGTTCCCCGTGGGTGAGCGCTCCGGAGCCCGCCTTCACCAAGAGGGAATCGCTATGTCCGTGATAGCAGCCGGCGAACTTGAGGATCTTGTCCCTCCCGGTGAAGCCGCGCGCCAAGCGGATCGCGGTCATGCACGCCTCGGTTCCGCTCGAGGTCATCCGCAGCTTTTCGATCGAGGGGACCGACGCGCGGATCTTTGCGGCGAGCCGCACTTCCCGCGGGCTCGGCACCCCGAAGCTCGTCCCCTCGGCAAGGGCTTCGCGGACGGCGGCCTCAACGACCGGGTGCGCGTGGCCGAGCGGCAGCGCTCCCCAGGAGCAGACGTAATCGATGTAGGGGCGGCCGTCGACATCCCAGAGGGTCGCCCCTTCCGCGCGCCGGGCGAAAAACGGTTCTCCCCCGACGGCCCGAAAAGAACGGACCGGGGAGTTGACTCCCCCGGGAAAAAGCGTGCGGGCCTCCTGCCAGAGGCTCGTGGATGAGCGGGGATCCACCTCAGCGAGAGTCTATCGGACCGGAGGTCACCGCGCAACGCGATGGTCGTCGGTCGGCCGCGCTTCGGCCTCCCCGGGTCCGCTGGCGTTCTCCTGCGGCTTGGCGGGGCCCCTTCCGGAAGATATGCTTATCGGGGAGAGACCTCCATGACCAAGGACGATGCCGTTGCCCTGCTCGAGGAAATTGCGACCCTGCTCGATCTGCGGGGCGAAAATCCCTTCAAGTCCAGGGCCTACCGGACGGCGGCACGGGTGATCGACTCGCTTCCGGAGGATTTCGCGTCCTTCGTTCGGGAAGGGAAGCTGCGCGGGGTCAAGGGAATCGGGGAAGGAATCCGCGGAAAGCTCGAAGAATGGGTCGCCACGGGCCGTCTGCCCTACCTGGAAGAACTCAAGCGCTCATTTCCGCCGGGTGTCGTGGCCCTGCTCGACATTCCTGGGCTCGGACCCAAGAGAGCGAAGATTCTCTGGGAGAAATTGGGGATACGCGACCTGGCCGAGCTCGAGGCTGCCTGCCGGGATCACCGGGTGGGCCGGCTTCCCGGTTTCGGGTCGAAGACCGAGCAGAACATCCTGGCGGGGATCGAGCAGCACCGCACCTACGCCTCCTACCACCGGTACGGGGATGTGATCGGGCTGGCGGAGCAGCTAGTCGATCAGCTTCGCTCCCATCCCGCCGTGATTCGCGTGAGCTTGGGGGGCAGCTTCCGGCGCGGCAAGGAAATCGTCCGGGACCTCGATTTAGTCTGCTCTTCGTCTGAGCCGGCACCGGTGATGCAGGCTTTCGTTTCGTCCGCCGGGGTGCGCCGCGTCGTCAACCACGGGGAGACCAAGTCGAGCGTGGTGCTGGAAGGCGGCCTCGCCTGCGACCTCCGTGTGGTGCCCGACGAGGACTATCCCTATGCTCTCCTCCACTTCACCGGAAGCAAGGAGCACAACATCGCGCTGCGGCAGCGCGCGATCGCCCAGGGAAAGAAGCTTTCGGAATGGGGGCTGTTCCGCGAGAGCCGGGGACGTTTCTCCGAGGGATCGGAGGACAGTCGCCCGGAGAAGGAGGCGGGAGGAGAACGGATCCGGTGCCGGGATGAAGCCGAGATCTACGCCAAGCTGGGGCTTGCGTACATTCCTCCCGAGCTGCGGGAAAATTTGGGTGAGATCGAGGCGGCCGAGAAGGATGCCGTTCCCCGGCTGGTGGAGTGGACCGATCTGCGGGGGACGTTTCACTGTCACACTACGGCAAGCGACGGACACAGCACGCTGGAAGCGATGGCCGAGGCGGCGCAGGAGCTGGGGCTGGAATACTTAGGGATCGCCGACCATTCGAAGTCCTCGTTTCAGGCGGGCGGCCTGGACGAGGCCCGGGTGGAGCGCCAGCAGGAGGAGATCCGCCGGCTCAACAAGACCTTTCGCGGCTTCCGGCTCTTTTCCGGAACGGAGTGCGACATCCTGCGCGACGGACGGCTCGATTTTTCCGACTCGGTGCTGGCTACCTTCGATTATGTCGTCGCTTCTGTCCACGCCGGATTCTCCTCGAGCGAGGAGGAGATGACGCGAAGGATCATCCGGGCCATGGAAAACCCTTACGTCACAATGCTGGGCCATCCGACTGGGCGGCTCCTGCTGGTACGGGAAGGCTATCCCGTCAACCTGGAAAAGATCATCGACTGCGCGGCCGAAACGGGAACCTGGATCGAGCTCAACGCGCAGCCGCTCCGGCTCGATCTCGATTGGCGATGGTGGCATGCGGCGAGGGACAAAGGAGTCCGTTGCGTGATCAATCCGGACGCGCACCACGCCCGGGAACTCGGGTTCCTGCGGATCGGGGTCAACATCGCGAGGAAGGGTTGGCTTCGCCGCCAGGACGTGATAAACACCCTCTCGCTGAAGCTCGTAGAAGAGGCGTTGAGAAAAAAGCGGGGAGGCGGCGACTGAAGGGGTGGAGATCTTCGCTTCCGGCAAACTGTCTCCTTCCGCTCGGGGAAAGCCCACGGCACCCGGTTCGCCTTCTCAGCCGGGAGACGCATCCGCTGCCGACCCCTCCGCGTTCTGGGTGACTTCCGCCCGCACGATCGCTCTCTCTTCCCGAAGGCCGCGGATCATGGGGATCATCAACCTGACTCCGGATTCCTTTTCTGACGGCGGGCGGCTGCTTTCGGCGCGGAAGGCGGCCGACGAAGCGCTGCGGATGGAGCAGCTCGGGGTCGATCTGGTCGATTTCGGCGCCGAGTCGACTCGGCCCGGGGCGGAACCGGTGCCCGAAAGGGAGGAGCTGCGCCGGCTCCTTCCGGTTCTGCGTGCGGTGGCCGGGCGGCTCACGATCCCGATCTCCGTCGATACCTACAAGGGCGGGGTGGCGCGCGCCGCACTTTCGGAAGGGGCGGAGATCATTAACGATGTGTCGGGGGGCAAGTGGGATACCGGGGTATGGGAAGCGGTGCGGGAGACGGGGGCGGGCTATGTGCTGGTCCACTCCCGGGGTAGGCCGAAGACCATGCGGGCCGATGCGGTCTACGGCGACGTCGTCCGTGAGGTGCGGGAGGAGCTGGCGGCGCGACTGAAGCAGTGCATCGAGGCCGGCATCCCCGAGGAGCGGATCGTCTGCGACGTCGGCTTCGGCTTTGCCAAGACCGGACGGCAGAACTGGCGGCTGCTTCGAGCCCTGCCGCTTTTTGCCGAGATGGGACGGCCGCTGCTGGTGGGCCTTTCCCGGAAGAGCTTCCTTCGCGAGTTGGTCGGCGACGAAGGCTGCGATGCGGCGAGCCTGGCTGCGGCGGTCCTCGCCTCGAGCCGTGGCGCCGCGGTGTGGCGGGTCCATGACGTGGACGGGGCGGTCGCCGCCCGCAAGGTGTGCGTCCTCCTGGAGGGAGAGCTTTCGTGAAGGCTTTCGGGCAGCCCCTCTCCTGGGCGGTGGAGATCCTGATTCTGGCCGTCGTCATCTACCAGGTCTGGAAGCTCCTCCAAGGGACGCGCGGCGTGCAGGTGCTGACCGGCCTTCTCATCGTGCTGGTGGTGCTCACCCTTTTTTCCGCAGTCCTTCATTTGCGGGTAGTCACCGAGCTGATCCGGCTCTTCTCGCCTTCCTTCTTCGTCGCATTGATCGTGCTTTTCCAGCCCGAGCTGCGGCAAGTCCTGGCGGAAGTGGGCCGCCGAAGTGTGACCACCTCCGGCCGGCAATTGAAGGCGGAGGTCATCGAGCACATCGTCAACGCGGCCGAAATCTGCCAGCGGGAGCGGATCGGGGCGCTGATCTCCCTGGAGCGGGAAGATCTCTACGGTCCGGCCCGGGATACAGGCACCATCCTGGACGCCAAGCTGAGCGCCGACCTCCTCGTAACGATCTTTTATCCGCGCACTCCCCTTCACGACGGCGGGGTGGTCATCCGGGACAACCGCCTCGTTGCCGCCGCGGCGGTCTTCCCCTTGAGCGAAACCGAGCGGCTCGAAAGGCCGCTCGGCCTGCGCCACCGGGCGGCCTTGGGCTTGAGCGAGATGACCGATGCCGTGGTCATCGTGGTCTCCGAGGAGACCGGCGGCATCTCGATCGCCTTCGAGGGGAAGCTCGAGCGCCATCTCGATCGGGATCGGTTGCGTGCGCGGTTGACGGAGATTCTGGTTTAGCCTGAGAATCCGCGAACCGACCGGATTGCGAACATGAGCAACCTGCTGGAGAATTGGAAACAGAAGCTGATCTCCCTGATTCTGGCCGTCGCCGTTTGGGCGATCCTCCGGGAATCGATCGAACCCGGCTCGATCGATCAGATTCTTTCCTCTCTGGGTCTGGCGAAGTAGCCCGAGGGCGATGGATGAGGCAATCGACGGAACGACTGTTCGGCACCGACGGTATCCGGGGAACGGCCAACCGGCATCCGCTGACCCCGGCGGTCGCCGTGGCCGTGGGGGCGGTCACCGCCTCCGTCCTGGCGGGAGGGGAAAGGAAAAAGATCGTCGTCGGACGGGACCCGCGGATCTCGAGCGAGATGCTCGAATCGGCCCTGATCTCCGGAATTCTTTCGGCCGGCGTCGACGTCGTGCCCGTCGGCGTGCTGCCGACTCCGGCGGTGGGCCACCTGGCGCGGGTTCTGGGGGCCGCCGGCGGTGTGATGATCAGCGCATCCCACAACCCATTTCCGGATAACGGAATCAAGCTTTTCGGACCCGACGGGGCCAAGCTGCCGGAAGAGACCGAAGCGGAGATCGAGCGCCGGCTCTCCGATTACTCATGGGTTTCCGCGCAAGGGCCGGTAGGCTCGGGGGTCGGACGCCGTCAGGCCGACCTGCGGGCCCGAGAGCTCTACCTCGACTCGCTGCGCAGCCGCTGGTCCGGCTCCGGAGACCTTTCCCGGATGCGGATCGTCATCGACGCGGCCAATGGAGCGGCTTCGGACTTGATCGGTCCGCTTTTCGCCTCCCTCGGTGCCCAGCCGTTCGTATTTTTTGCCGGTCCCAACGGGATCAACATCAATCTCCATTGCGGCAGCATGCATCCGGAAACGCTCTCCGAGCTCGTGCGGATGACCAATGCGGACGTCGGCTTGGCCCTCGACGGGGACGGGGACCGCCTGCTCTGCTGCGACCATGAGGGCGCGCTGCTGGACGGCGACGATCTCTTGGCCATCCTAGCCCTCGACTACCAACGCCGCGAGGTCCTTTCCCATCGGACCGTGGTGGCCACGGTCATGAGCAATCTCGGGCTCGATCGCACGCTGCAAGAGGCCGGAGTACGCGTCATCCGGACCCCGGTCGGCGATCGGCACGTGGCGGCGGCGATGCATGCCCGGGGGCTCAATCTCGGCGGGGAGCAGTCGGGGCATCTTTTGCTGCTGGATCAGGCGGCCAGCGCCGACGGGCTGCGCGCGGCACTCGAAATCCTCCGCGTCGTCCTGACGACGGGCACCCCGCTGGCGCGGCTCCGCCGGCTGCAAAAGTATCCTCAACGGCAGCTCAGCTTGGTCGTCCGGGAGAAGAAGCCGATCGAGAGCATGCCGGCGGTCGAAGAGGCTCTCGCGCAGGTCGAGCGCATTCTGGGGGATCAGGGCCGGATCCTCTTGCGCTATTCCGGAACCGAAACGAAGATCCGTCTTTTGATCGAGGGGCCAGAGCCCCGCGTCCTGGAGCAGTGCGAAGAGCGGCTACTTCTGGCCCTCCGCCGGGAAGGGATTCTGCTCCCGTAGCCGGGAGGCCAAGCCCGGCGTCCGCGGGCAGCGGGGGACGGAGCCGGAGGAAACTTTCCCCCCTTCCGGAGGAAGGGCCTCTCCGCGGCGGATGTTGATCAAGGTGTGGGAGGAGCTTTCCTTCTTCGGATCGAAGGAGGACACCTGCATCTCCTTGATGACGTAGGCGTCTCCGATTCGCTGAACCCCGTTGATCTCCAAACGCTTGACCAGATCGCCCGCCCCGTTGTATCCGTCGGCCCGCAAGAGCGCGTAATACTCGGCGGCGATCCAGTAGCGGACTCGGGCATAAGCGCTGGCCCCCGGCGGTGGAACCGCATCGAAGGCCCAGGCGGTCAACGTTTTCACGTGATCGGTCCCCAACGGACGGACCTGTTCCCATCGCATGAAGTCGAGGCAAAGATCCTCATAGGTGATGTCGGTGTCGAGAACCGGGCTCATCCGTTCCCGGCCTGACACCGGCTGCCAGGGGTCCTGCGGGTGCCTGCGCCGCTCGACGACGCTCCGCTCCGGCTGGATCTCCACGCGAATCTGGAAGGAGGGATTTTCGAAATCATAGATCATCCGGCGGTCGTGAAGGATGAGCTGGATCGGATAGCTCTCCCGCTCCGACTCGATCACTCCGTGCAGGGCGAAGTCCTGGAGGCGGAAATTTTTCCAAAAACGGCCCTGGAGGAATTCGAGCGGCGGGCAGGGCTTGCCGGGATCGGGCGTCGCGAAGGAGGAAACGGCCAGTCCGGAGATCCAGAGTGCGCCGGCGAGGGCCAGCATGACCTTCGCACTCGGGTTGGCCTGCCTTGGGCGCCGGTTGCGGGGAGTCATGGACGTCATCTCCTGCGGATGGAAACCGGCAACAACCTAGCTCCGCTTCCTTGTATCTCCAAAAAGAAAGAAGGGGGATTCGCACCGGACCCGGGGGCCTACTCCCCCCAGAGCCGGCGGTCGAGCGAGCGGAAGCCGATCGCCTCCGCCAAGTCTTCCTCCCGCAGCTCCTCTCGGCCCGCGAGGTCGGCGATCGTCCGCGCGACCTTGAGGACGCGGTGGAAAGCCCGCGCCGAAAGCCCGAGATCGGACAGGGCTTGGGAAAGAAAACGGGCGCAGGAAGGAGAGAGGGCGCAGAAGCGGGCGATCTCCCGAGGACCCATGCGGGCGTTGTTGCGGATCTTGCGCCGGCCCGCGAGGCGGCGGGCTTGAACGGCGCGGGCGGCCTCCACCCGGCCTCGCATCGCCGCCGAGCTTTCTCCCGCTTCGGACCGGAGGAGAAGTTCCCGATCGACGGCGGGAACCTCCACGTGGAGGTCGATCCGGTCGAGGAGAGGGCCGGAAATCCGGTTGAGGTAGCGGCGCATCGCCCCGGGCGTGCACTTGCCGCGGGCCGCGTCGTCGAACCCGCCGGTGGGCGAGGGATTCATTGCGGCGACCAGCATAAAGCTCGCGGGGAAGGTGACCGTTCCTGCGGCGCGCGACAATGTGAGCGTCCCGTCCTCGAGCGGCTGCCGGAGCGCTTCCAAGGCGTTTCTGCTGAATTCGGGCAGCTCGTCCAGGAAGAGAACCCCGTGATGGGCTAGGCTGGCTTCACCGGGGAGGAGGCGGGGGCCTCCGCCGACTAGGCCGGCGTCGGAGGTCGAGTGGTGCGGGGACCGGAAGGGACGGCGGCGGATCAGCCCCTGCCCGTCGGGAAGCAGGTTGGCGACACTGTGGATGCGCGTCGTTTCGATCGCTTCCTCCAACGTCATGGGCGGAAATATCGACGGCAGCCGCTGGGCGAGCATCGACTTGCCGCTTCCCGGAGGTCCGATCAGGAGCACGTTGTGTCCGCCGGCGACGGCGATCTCCAGGGCCCGCTTGGCGGCGAGCTGCCCCTTGACGTCGGCGAAGTCCTGCTCCCAGGCGGGCTCGGGCACCGAAGTCGAGGTTGCGCCGTCGGGCTGCGGAGAAGAATCCGGGTCGCGGAGGAAAGCGGCGGCTTGCGCGAGATGGCCCGCCGGATGAATCCGGATGCCCTCGACGACCGCGGCTTCCCGCGCGTTGGCTGCGGGAAGGAGGACGTGCTTAGCCCCCTGCCGCTTGGCTTCCAGGACGGCGGAGAGAACCCCGCGGATCGGCCGGAGCTCGCCGGAAAGGGCGAGCTCGCCCATCGCCCAGAAATCGCCAAGAAGACGGCTTTCGAGCTGCTCGGTGGCCCCGAGGATCGCCAGAGCGATGGGAAGATCGAAGCTGGGGCCCTCCTTGCGGAGATCGGCCGGAGCTAAGTTGATCGTGGTGCGGCCGAAGGGAGGGCGGAAGCCGGAGTTTTGCAAGGCCGTGGATACGCGGTGGAGGCTTTCCCGCACGCCGGCGTCGGGTAGCCCGACCACCCGCGTCAGAAAGGCACCCGGGGAGTTGTCGACCTCGACCTCGACGCGCAAGGCTTCCACCCCCCAAAGCGCGGCGGAGAAGGTCCGGGCGAGCATGCGGCGGCCGATTCTGCCATTTTTTCGGGCGAACGGGAAGGTTCCTTCTTCTCTTGCCCGAAAAGCAACTTATGATGCTTCCATGCTTAAGCACCTCTTTCGCTCTGTTGCCTTGTTAGGATCGATGGCCTTGCTGTGGAGCGGCGGAATGCTCCGTTCCGCGGGAGCCGCGGAATCCGGCGCGCCGCCGGCCGCCGAAGCCCCTGCGGAACCTCCGCCGCCGGGCTCGACGAAATACACCGTCCGGCAGGGAGACTCGCTGTGGAAGATCAGCCGCAAGTTCAAGATCACCGTCGAAGCGCTTCGCAAGGCCAACGGATTAAAAAACGACCGGCTTCAGATCGGACAGGAGCTGATCGTTCCTCCCCCCTCGCCGAGGGGCAAGAAAGAGGAGGCCGAGGAGCCTTCGGGGATCCCCGCGCCTCCGCCGGCGGCCAATCCTCCGGCGTCCACGGCCCCTTAGGAGCGGAACGGCGCAAGGGATGGGAATCCCGTCCGAGACCGGCGCCTCTCCAGATAGCCGGGCGGCTCCGCGTCGCCGGAAGGCCGGCAGCGGTGAGAGGAGCGCTTACCGGATTGTCTTGTCGGACACGATTGATGCAAGAGTAACAAAGAATAGGCATTCATGAGGTTCACAGCTCCCGATCCGACCTTCTATCCCTCTCCCCGTCTTGCGATGGAAGGCCCCAGAGAAAAGCTCGGCTACGTCGTGGCGTTGGCCGCCGACGGGGGCAGCCCCAGCGGGAATCCCGATGCCCTCGCGGTAGTCGATCTTGATCCCGAGTCATCGGAATACGGCAGGATCGTCCACTGGCTTGCCGTTCCGTCGGTTGGCGACGAATTTCACCATTTTGGCTGGAACGCCTGCAGCTCCGCACTCTGTCCTTACGCTCCGCATCCGCACTTGGAGCGGCGCTATCTCGTCATCCCCGGGGTCCGCTCGTCCCGGATCTACATCGTCGATACGCGACCCGATCCGCGCCGGCCCGAGATCGTCAAGCGGATCGAGCCGGAAGAGCTCATCCGCAGGACGGGCTACACGCGGCCTCACACCGTCCACTGCGGGCCGGAGGGCATCTACATCAGCGCCTTCGGCAATGCCAAGGGGGACGGTCCGGGCGGCATTCTCCTCTTGGACCATTTCTCGTTCGAGCCTCTCGGCAGCTGGGAAATCGATAGGGGTCCCCAGTTTTTCGCCTACGACTTCTGGTGGCATATCAGCCAGGACGTTTTGATCAGCAGCGAATGGGGCGTGCCCTGGATGCTGGAAAACGGCCTGTTGCCCGACCAGCTGATGAAGGGTGCCTACGGCCGCTCCCTCCACGTTTGGGACCTCCGGAAACGGCGGCACATGCAAAAGCTCGACCTGGAGGAAAAGGAGCAGATGGTTCTGGAAGTCCGCCCCGCCCATGATCCGAGGAAATCGTACGGCTTCACCGGCGTCGTGCTTTCCCTGGAGGATCTAGCGAGCTCCGTTTGGCTCTGGTACCGGGACGGCGACCGATGGGCGGTGCAGAAAGTGATCGAGATCCCGGCGGAGCCGGCAACCGAAGCGGAGCTCCCTCCGCTCCTGAAAAGCTTCGGGGTCGTGCCGCCCCTTCTTACCGATATCGATCTTTCCCTGGACGATCGCTTTCTCTACCTATCGTGCTGGGGGACCGGAGAGATTTTCCAGTATGATGTGACCGATCCCTTTCATCCGAAGCGGGTGAGCAGCCTTCGGCTGGGCGGGATTGCGCGGAGAACCGCTCATCCCGGAGCGCCGCAGAAGCCTCTGAACGGCGGCTGCCAGATGGTGGAGGTGAGCCGGGATGGAAAGCGGGTCTACCTGACGAATTCGCTCTACCGCGCGTGGGACGACCAGTTTTATCCGGACGGCATCTCGAGCTGGATGGTTTTGGCCCATGCCGGGGAGGATGGGCTTCGTTGGGACCCCCGCTTCTTCGTCGAGTTCCCCCGGACGCACCGGGCGCATCAAATCCGGCTCGAAGGCGGGGACTGTTCCACCGACTCCTTCTGTTTTCCGTGATCCGATGGCTTCCCTGGGCCGCGGCTTTAGGGCTAGGCGCCTTTCACGGCTTGAATCCGGCCATGGGATGGCTTTTCGCCGTGGCGCTCGGCTACCAGGAGGGGCGTAGGAAGGCCGTATTTTCGGCCGTCGCGGCCTTCGTCCTCGGCCATTGCCTCGCCGTGGGCACCGCCGTCCTCCTGATTTGGGGGTCCGGCGTCTGGATTCCTCGCCGTTGGATCGCCCTGGGCGCCGCCCTTCTCTTGGCGGGTTTCGGCCTCTTCTGGCTTTTGCGGGCCCGGCATCCTCGCTGGGTAGGCATGCGCGTCGGTTTCCGGGACCTGGTCTTTTGGGCCTTCCTCATGGCCACCGCTCACGGCGCCGGGCTGATGCTGGCGCCGGCGTTAGGCGGCGCCGCCCTTTGCGGCCGCCAGGCATCGGGCGGGATGCCGATTACCGAAGCCCTCGGGTTGACAGCCGTGCACTCGGTGGCTTACTGGGCCGTAGCCTTGGGCATCTCGCTGCTGGTCTTCGAGCGGGTCGGCCTCTCTTTCTTGCGGCGGGCCTGGTGGAATCTCGACGTGCTCTGGGGGATCGCATTGCTGCTGGCCGCCGGCACCCTCCTGCTCTTCCCGTAGGCGGACGCGGCGGGAGAGGGACGGAGACCGTTCCCGCAGGGCCGCCCCTGCCGGGCTCCCGAGATGCGCGGAAGGAGAATAGAGCTTGCCTTCCGAGGCCGCAAGTCGTACTAGCAAGCCGGATCGTCCGCAGGATCACGGTGGGCTGCTGCGCGATCGCGCCCTCGCCGGGGGTCCTCGCGCCCCTGGCGGTCGGATCGGCCCTCATGGTGTTCGCCGGGGGGGGGCATCTCTCGGGAGGACATTACAATCCCGCGGTGACGCTCGGGGCGTGGCTGCGCGGCCGGTGCCCGGCGCAAGACGTCCTCCCGTATTTCCTCCCGTATTGGATCGCCCCAGTCGCCGGTGCGGTCCTGGGCTCGGTCGCCGCTCAAGCGATCAAGGGAAGCAGCTCGGTCACGCGGATGGCGGTCGCCGCGGGTCCGGCCTTCCTGGCGGAATTCCTCTTTACCCTGGCGCTGGTCTACGTCGTCCTCAACAGCGCGACCGCCAAGGCGACGGCCGGGAACTCCTTCTACGGGCTGGCGATCGGCATCACGGTGATGGTGGGTGCCTCCGCCGTCGGATCGATCTCCGGCGGCGCCTTCAATCCGGCGGTCGCCGTCGGGTTGGGCTGGATCGGCCTGGTCGCCTGGCCGTACCTGGGCCTCTACTGGGTCGCGGAACTGCTGGCCGGCGCCTGCGCCGCCTGGATCTTCCTTAGCCTCAACCCCGACGATCGCTGACCGCGATCAACGGTTCTGCTCCGCCGCGGCGGCGGGAACCTGCTTCCGTTCCGGCTCGGGAGCCGCCGTCGGTGCGGAGGAAGGCGGCAGCGGCACGACCTTCCAGAAAAGCGGGCGGAACCGTTCCCACTCCCGCAGAATCCGTTCCGCCGGAGAGCTGCCGGTCTTCTCCAAGTGGCGATCGAGAAGCTCCTGGAGCTGCTTCTGATCCTCCGGGGAGGTGACGCGCTCCAATCGCACCATCTCGGGGTTAAGACGCTCCTCGAAGCATCCGTCCTCGTCGAAGACGTAGGCGAGCCCCCCGGACATGCCGGCTCCGAAATTCTTCCCGGTGGGCCCGAGCACGGCGACGACTCCGCCGGTCATATATTCACAGCCATGATCCCCGATTCCTTCGACGACGGCGAGCGCCCCGCTGTTCCGGACCGCGAACCGTTCGCCGGCCTTGCCGCGGACGAAGAGGCGACCGCCCGTGGCGCCGTACAAAACGGTGTTGCCGCAAATGACGGCCTCCTCCGGCCGGTAATGGCATCCGGCGGGCGGAACGAGGACGATCTCGCCTCCGGACATCCCCTTGCCGACGTAATCGTTCGCCTCGCCTTCCAGGTGAATGGCGATTCCTTTGACCAAGAAGGCGCCCAGGCTCTGGCCCGCGGTTCCCGAGAGACGCAGGCGGATCGTTCCTTCCGGCAGACCCTCGTCGCCGAAATGGTAGGCGATCTCTCCGGAGAGCCCGGCTCCGATCGAGCGGTGGACGTTCCGCACCCGATGGCGCAGCTCGATAGGCTCCTTCGAGTGAATCGCGCTCTTCGCTTCCAAGAGCAGGATATCGTCCAACGGGCGGTCGCCCTGCGGATCGTTCCGCTCCCAAGTGTGGAAGCGCGGCTCGGTCTCCCCGACGCCCGGAAAGGAAAGAAGCGGTCGGAGATCGATCCGATTCGCCTTAGGATGGTCGGGAATCTCCTTCGGTTCCAGAAGATCGGCCCGCCCGATGATCTCGTTGAAGGTGCGGGCGCCCAGGCTGGCGAGAATCTCGCGCACCTCTTGAGAAACCGCGTCGAAGTAGGCGATCAGGCCTTCCGGGGTCCCTCGGAATTTCCCCCGCAGCCGCTCGTCCTGTG
Organism: Methylacidimicrobium sp. AP8; assembly: GCF_903064525.1. Taxonomy (NCBI): domain Bacteria; kingdom Pseudomonadati; phylum Verrucomicrobiota; genus Methylacidimicrobium; species Methylacidimicrobium sp. AP8. Next base: position 1,910,546 of record NZ_LR797830.1, on the reverse strand, counting down.
TCGCAATCCCCGTCGGACAGGTGTTGAGGTGGCACTGGCGCACATAGACGCAGCCCAGGGCGATCAAGGCCATGGTTCCGAAGTTGAACTCCTCCGCGCCCAGCAGACCGCCAATGACGATGTCGCGCCCGGTCCGGATTCCCCCGTCGGTCCGCAGGGTCACCCGGCTCCGCAATCCGTTGGTCAGGAGGACCCGCTGGGTTTCGGCCAGCCCGATCTCCCAGGGGCTGCCCGCATACTTGATCGAGGAAAGCGGCGATGCGCCCGTGCCCCCGTCATGGCCGCTGATCAGGACCACGTCGGCATGCGCCTTTACGACCCCGGCGGCGATCGCGCCCACCCCCGCCTCGGAAACCAGCTTTACGCAGACCCGGGCACGGGGATTGACCTGTTTGAGGTCATAGATGAGCTGGGCGAGATCCTCGATGCTGTAGATATCGTGATGCGGGGGGGGCGAGATGAGCATGACCCCCGGAGTGCTTCGGCGGAGCCGGGCGATGAGGGCGGTGACCTTGTGTCCGGGCAGCTGCCCCCCCTCTCCCGGCTTAGAACCCTGTGCCATCTTGATTTCGATCTCCGATGCGCTGGCCAGGTATTCCGCGGTGACACCGAACCGGCCCGAGGCGACCTGCTTGATCGCGCTGTTGAGGGAATCGCCGTTGGGTAGGCGCACGAAGCGCGCCCGGTCTTCCCCTCCTTCGCCCGTGTTCGACTTGCCCCCGATCCGGTTGAGGGCGAGGGCCAGGGTCTCGTGCGCTTCCGGCGAGAGGGCGCCCAGGGACATTCCCGCCGTCGTAAAGCGCCGGCGGATCTCCTCTATCGGCTCAACCTCCGAAAGGGGGACGGCTTCCTGAGGCCGGAAGCGGAGGCAGTCTCGCAGCGAGAGGGGCAGATTGGTCGCGAGCGATTCCCCGATTTTCCGGTAGTCCTCGTACCGGAATGCCTTGTCGCGCCCCTTGAGCCCCACGAAGGTGTGGACGCTCTGTATCAGGAGTGGGGTGACCGCATGACGCTCTCCCTCTCTCCGATACCGGTAGTGGCCTCGGTCGGGCAGCTTCGAGGCCGGGGCGAAGGCCGCGGCGTGGCGGGCGAGCGCTTCCTGCGCGATCTCGGGGTAGCCGACCCCTCCTAAGTGGGAGACGACCCCTTCGAAGCATTCCTCGATGACCTGGGCGCCGAGCCCCAAAGCCTCGAATACCTGGGCGCCGTGATAGCTCCAGAGAGTGGAAATTCCCATCTTGGACAGGATTTTGAGGAGCCCCTTCTCGACCGCCTTCCGGTAGTTCTTCTGGGCGCTCTCCGGAGCCGCCGCCTTCAGTTCGCCCCGCGCGGCGAGGTCGGCAAGGAGCTGCAAGGCGAGATAGGGGTTGACCGCCGTGGCGCCGAAGCCGATCAAGCAGGCGAAATGGTGGACGTCGCGGCACTCTCCGGTCTCGCAGACGAGGGAGGCGCGGATCCGGGTGCCGGCGCGGATCAGGTGGTGGTGGACCGCACCCACGACCAGGAGCATCGGAAGGGCGGCCTGGCCGGGCGAGACGCCCCGGTCGCTCAGCACTAGGATGGAGAACCCTTTCTTGACGGCCTCCTCGGCCTCGACGCGGATCTCGGAGAGGCGGCGGAGGAATCCGTCCACTCCTTCTCCCGCGGGGAAGAGGCACGAGATCGTCCGGGCCTGGAGGCTAGGCTCGTGCCGGTTGCGCATCTGCGCGAGCTCCGCATAGGTCAAAAAGGGGCTCGTGAGCCGGATGACGTCGTCATCCGGCTGGCGGCGCTCGAGCGGATTCGGCCGGCGGCCTACCCACATTTCCAGGGACATGACGAGCCGCTCGCGCAACGGATCGATGGGAGGATTGGTGACTTGCGCGAAAAGCTGCCGGAAATACCAGTACAGGATCCGGGGCTCCCGCGACAGCACGGCGGGCGGGGCGTCGTCGCCCATCGACCCGACCCCCTCTTCTCCTTTCTCGGCCATCGGCTTGAGGATCTGCTTGATCTCCTCCTCGTCGTAGCCGAAGGCGAGCAGTTCCGAAAGGGAGGCAGGCTCCCTCGAGGCGGCAGGGGTCGGGGCCGATCCCGTCGAGGCCAGGCGGCGGCTGTGGCGGCTGAGCCACTCGCCGTAAGGGTGCCTGTCGGCGATGCTCTTCTTGATGGTCGGGCTGCGGAGAAGCCGCCGGGAGACGGTGTCGACCGCGATGATCTCGCCCGGCCCCAGCCGCCCCTTTTCGACGACCGTTCTCTCCTCAAGGCCGCCGATCCCGACCTCGGAGCCGAGGACGACCGTCCCCTCCTCGGTGATTTTGTACCGGATTGGCCGCAAGCCGTTGCGATCGAGGCAGGCGCCTACCGTCCGGCCGTCCGAGAAGACCAGGGCCGCCGGTCCGTCCCAGGGCTCGCTCAACAGCTCGTGATATTCGTAGAAGGCCCGTTCCTCCGGAGAGAGCCGCGGCTCCGCCTGCCACGCGGCCGGCACCAGCATGAGCATGGTGTGCAGCAGATCGTAGCCGGAGTGGAGGAGAAGCTCGACCGCATTGTCGAGGTGGGCCGAATCGCTTGCGGCCGGCAGCAGCACCGGAGCGAGATGGGCGGCCTCCTCCACCCAGAGAGAGTCAGAGAGATCCTTTTCCCGGGCGCGCATCCAGAGGCGGTTGCCCAAGATCGTGTTGATCTCGCCGTTATGGCCGAGCACGCGGAACGGCTGGGCGAGCCGCCAAGCCGGGAAGGTGTTGGTGCTGTAGCGCTGGTGGTAGACCGCCAGCGCCGTTTGGAAGTCGGGGTCACGCAAATCTCGATAGAACTTCGGGAGTTGCGGGGAGACGAAAAGTCCCTTGTAGACGATCGTGCGGCTCGACAAGGATGGGATGTGGAAGTCCTTAACGCCGTCCCGGGCGATCCGCCCCTCGATCTTCTTGCGGCAAAGGTAGAGCGTGCGCTCGTATTCCAAGGACGAGAGAGGGCGGTCTTCCGGCTTGCCGATCAGGACCTGCTCCATTTCCGGGCAGGTGCGCGCGGCCTTCTCGCCCAGCGCATCTCTGTGGACCGGCACCTTCCTCCACCCAAAGACGAAAAGCCCGTGCTCAGCCAGCGCCTCCTGGACGAGCTTGCGGCAATGCGCCTGCACATAAGCGTCATCCGGAGGAAGGAAGCAGAATCCGACGGCCAGATCGTCGTCCCGATACAACTTTGCGCCCCACTTCTCGATGTCTTTCCGGAAGAGAGCCGCCGGGACCTGGGTCATCACGCCCGCTCCGTCCCCCGTCTTCATATCCGCGTCGACCGCCCCCCGGTGGGAAAGGGCGCAGACGCAGGAGAGCGCGGTCTCGAGGATTTTGTGGGAAGGGGTTCCCGTCAACGTGGTGACGAAGCCGACGCCGCAGCTGGACCGCTCCGTCCTGGAGTGCCATAGTGTGGTCGGGACCGGATGGTCCTCTTTCGCATGGTTTCCGGCGGACATTTGGCGTAAAGTTACGGGATTATTCTTTGGAAGCAAGGATTCCGCTTACGAATAGAGAAGCATGTGCCCTGGCGGGCGGGCGTCCAGGAGAAAATTGCTGGAGCGGGAGCAGCGGAGGCGCTAGCTTATGGCCCGAGTTTTCTCTTTGTGCAGCGGGAAGGGACAGCCGTCGCCGACCTTGGGTCGAGAGATGCAAAAAGCAGGAGCCGACTGGTGAGCGGACGGATCGCGGAAAAGTTCCGCTCCCTCGCCCTTGAGCGAAAGTCGGCGTTCATCCCCTACATCACGGCAGGGGATCCGGCGCTCTCCGCGACGCTCGAGCTTGTGCTCTCCCTAGAACGGGCGGGAGCGGACCTGATCGAGCTCGGAATCCCTTTTTCGGATCCGGTGGCGGACGGAGAGGTTAACCAGGCGGCCGCCCACCGGGCGCTCAAGTCGGGAGCCACGGTCGAGGGCGTGATCGCGACGGTGGCCGCGATCCGCAAGGTTTCCGAGATTCCGATCATCCTCTTCAGCTACCTCAACCCGCTGTTGCGGCTCGGTCTGGAACGGTTCGCCGACGAAGCGGCCCGCGCGGGCGTCGACGGAGTCCTCCTGGTCGACCTTCCCTTGGAGGAGAGGCTGCCCGGATTGGAGTCGTTGGAGGCCCGACTCACGCGGATCCACCTGGTTGCTCCTACGACCGAACCGGTCCGCCGGCGAGCGATCGCGAAAGCGGCCGCAGGCTTTATCTACTGCGTGGCCCGTCTCGGAACGACCGGGGCGCGCGACGAGGCTCCGGCCGAAGCGGAGGCTCTCGTTCGTTCGATGCGGTCGCTCTGCGCTCTGCCGGCCTGCGTCGGTTTCGGAATTTCCACCCCCGGACAGGCCGCCGCGGTGGCAGCCTACGCGGATGGCGTGGTCGTCGGGAGCGCCCTCGTGGAGCGGATTGGCGCCTGGGGTACGGCGCCGGATCTCTTCCGAAGGGTCGAGGATTTTGCGCGGCCGCTGGCGGAAAGCGTCCATAACGCATCGGGAAGAAGCGCTTCCGAAGATCTCCTTCGGGAGCCTATGGGGGAGAGGGGCAAGGTTGGGCATTCTCGCGCTTGATTACGGGAGCAAGCGGATCGGCGTCGCCGTCAACGATCCGACGCTGACGCTGGCTTTGCCGCTCGGCTACCTGCCGGCGGAGCCTTTCGGGGAATTTGTCCGGCAGCTCAAGGAGTTCATTCGTCGCTACGAGGTCAGCCTTGTCCTGGTGGGCTTGCCGCGGAACATGGACGGCTCGTACGGCCCGGCCGCGGAGCGCGTTCGGGACTTCGTCTGGAAGTGCAAGCAGCTCATTCCGATCCCGGTCGAATTGCGGGACGAGCGGCTGACGACGAAACTGGCCGCGCACTACTTGCGCGAGGCAGGGCGGAAGGAGAAGGCGGGTCGCCAGAAGATCGACGGCGTTGCGGCCGCCGTTCTCCTGCAGTCTTATCTTGACGAGCTGGCCCTGCGGAAGACGTGAGCGAGGAATCGAAAAAAAAAACTGGCCCTCGCGGCTCTGCGGGTGCTAGCAAGATTCCTCAAATGAGGAGGTTGTGTGCGGTCGCCTTAGCCCTTGTGCTGGCGAGCGGCGTAGAAGCGGCCGGGGCGGCGTCCGGCACCGCGTACCCGGCATCGGCTGCCGCCGGGAACGGGGATGCAAAGGAAGGGGTGGCGCTCGACACCGAAAGCATTCCCGAGCTGGCTCTCTATCGCGAGGGGACCAACGAAATTCAATTCATGTCCGGAGCGCTCTTTTCGCTGGGAAGCGGGGGGGGGAGGTACACGTTCGACGAGGCGCCGAGCATCTTGAGCTGGGGTTGGATGCTCACCACTCCCAAAGGCCGCGGCATCTTCCGCGGCAACGTCGAAGTGCTTGTCGATCTCTATGCGAGCGGCATCTTCGCCGGTCCCATGAGCGGGAACGTGGTGGTGGGGCCGAACGTCTTCGTCCGGTACAACTTCGTCCAGCCCAACTGGCGCGTCGTCCCCTATGTCGAAGGCGGGCTCGGCTTTGTCTTTACCGATGCATATACAGTTCCGAACCAATCCATGGTCGGGCAGGCGATCGAGTTCACCCCGCAAGCCGGCGCCGGATTCCGCTACATGCTTTCGAAGCACTGGTCGGTCAACGCCGAAGCGCTCTTCCATCACATGTCCAACGCGGACATGGCCCCGCGCAATATCGGCGTGAACGAGGTGGGGGCCCTGGTCGGCTTTTCGTACCTGCTCGGGTCGGATTAGAGCCGGTGCTTTCGCGGTCCTCCGCCGACGGGGCGGCAGGAGCGGCCCTGCGACGCCAAAAAACAACGGCCGTGCCTGGCGGACGGGCATGCAGCTCCTTGCAAGAGATGCCGGGCACCGGTAAGGAAATGTCTATGCCGGCTCGAAAAGAAGCGGGGAAAAGCGGGACGAGATCCGCCGTCGAGCCGGCGGGACCTGCTCTTGTCGGGTATCGGCTCGAGCTTTCCTATGTCGGCACCGGCTTTTCCGGCTGGCAGCGCCAAAAGGGTAGGCCGTCGATCCAAGAGGCCCTCGAGTCCGCGGTAGCCCGGATCTGGGGGCGATCCATCCCGGTTGCCGGCGCCAGCCGCACGGATGCCGGAGTGCATGCGCTGCGGCAGGCGGCTTCCTTCGTCGCTCCGCCCAAGCTGGCCCCGGCAGAGCTCCGCCGGGCTCTCAACTACTACCTGCCGGAAGCCATACGGGTTTGCGACGTCCATCCGGTCGCCCCGTCCTTTCACGCGCGATTTGCCGCCCGTGCCAAGACCTACGAATATCGCCTCTGGAACCACGAAGTGCTCGACCCGTTTCTTGTCGATCGGGTCTGGCACGTTCCTATGCCTTTGGCGATTGCGGCGATGCAGGAAGCGGGGAATCTCTTTGTCGGAACGATGGATTTCTCCGCCTTCGGCACCAATTCCGGGAAGCCGTCTTCTTCGACGGTGCGGACGATCTCCGATTTGCGCCTGCTCCATCGCGGGCCTTCCGTGCGCATCCGGATCACCGGCGACGGCTTTCTCTACCATATGGTCCGCAACATCGTCGGCGCGCTCGTCCGCGTGGGCAAGGGACGCCTATCCCTCGCGGGACTCCGCGACATTCTCGAGAGCCGGGATCGAAAGAGAGCCCCCGCTTCCGCCCCCCCCTGGGGACTCTATCTGGTCCGGGTCTATTACGGTCCGATCCGGCGCAAGCCCGTCGCCGGCGGGCCGCTCCACTGGTCGAACTCGGGCGTGCGCTCGAGGCGGGAGTGAGGATGGATGCCGCTTTGGAGATCGGACTGATCGCGCCCCGGATTCCGCCGAACACCGGGAACGTCGCTCGCCTCTGTGCCGCCACCTGCTCGATTCTTCATCTGATCGGGCCCGTTCCCTTTTCGTTGCGCGAGCGGGCGGTGCGGAGGGCGGGGCTGGACTATTGGCCGGAGGTGACCCTCCGGCGGTGGGAATCCTGGGAAGAGTTCCGGCCGGCGGCGGAGGGGTGCAGGCTCTTCTTCTTTGAAACGGGCCCCTATCCCGCCTATACGGAGCCGCTCTACCGGCGAGGCGACATCCTCCTCTTCGGCCAGGAGACCCGCGGGTTGCCGCCGAGGCTCCTGACTGCATATCGGGATAACCTCTTCACGATCCCGATTCCCAATCCGAAGGTGCGGAGCCTGAACCTGGCGAATGCGGTGTCGATCGTTCTCTACGAGGCGCTTCGCCAGATTGCGGAGCGGGAAAGGAAGATCCCGGGAAGCATGGAGGGGTCCGATGCTGGCTAGGCGCATCATCCCCTGCCTCGATGTCCATGCCGGGCGGGTGACGCGCGGAAAGCGGTTCGGCAGGGCCGAATCCGGCGGCCTGCGGGACGTAGGAGATCCGATCGAGTTGGCCGCCCGATACAACGACCAAGGGGCCGACGAGCTCGTCTTCTACGACATCACGGCGAGCGTGGAGGGCCGGGCGGCGCTTCTCGACGTCCTGCGCGCGGTTTCCGATCGTTGCTTCATCCCGCTGACGGCGGGGGGCGGGGTCCGAACCCTTGACGACATTCGGGAAATGTTGCTTGCCGGGGCGGACAAGGTGAGCATCAACACGGCGGCCTTGGCCGAACCGAAGTTGATTCGCGCCGGAGCGGAACGCTTCGGATCGCAGTGCATCGTCCTCTCGATCGACGTCCGGCGGAGCGGCCCCGGTTCCTGGCTTGTCTGCAGCCACGGAGGCCGGCGGGAGACCGGATGGGAGGCGCTCGACTGGGCGCGGAAAGGGGTCGAGCTGGGTGCCGGGGAAATCGTTTGCAACAGCATCGACTGCGACGGGATGAAGAGCGGCTACGATTGCTCGCTGATCCGCAGGCTGGCCGACGCCCTGCCCGTGCCCGTCGTGGCCAGCGGAGGCGCGGGAAGGATCGAGGATTTCGGCGAGGTCTTCCTTTCGGGCCACGCGGATGCGGCGCTGGCCGCCGGGATCTTCCACTCCGGCGAGGTTGCGATCTCCGAGGTGAAACGGTACCTGCAAGCCCGAGGCATCCCCGTTCGGGCTTGAGTTGCCCATGAATAGGCGGTGCGGATCGGCGGGTCTACATATAGGGGCACGGTTTCTCTTGCTCGCTTGTCTTGTTTCGGGAGCGGCTCCGCCTTGGCGCGCGGAGGCGGCGGATTTCCTGAACCGGGCCCGATGGAGCTTGGCGGCGGGGAATCTCGAAGAGGCCGAACGGCTTGCGCGGAAGGAAGCGGCGCTCCATCCGGGGCAGGGGCAAGCCTGGAGCCTGCTCGGCGCGATCGCGCTCCAGCGGGGAAATCAGCCGGAAGCCGAAGACGCGCTGGAACACGCGTTGCGGGCGAACCCGGAGGATGGGGAAGCCGCATCCCTGCTGGCGCTCCTCCGCCGGCGGCAGGGACGTTTTCGCGAGGCGGCTTCCCTCTTGCGATCCTTAGGCCGGGAAGCCGAAGCGAGCCAGCTGGCTGCCTTCGGCACCGCCCCTCCCTTTCGGCAGAGGGGCCCCGACGAGATCCGTCTGAGCTGGGTCGGGTCCGGCTGGCGCCCCGTGATCCCGGCCCTGGTCGATGGGAAGCGCGAGGCCGACTTCCTCGTCGACACCGGAGCGTCCTGCGTGGTCCTCGACCGGCGCCTGGCCGACCGGATCGGGTTGGCTGCGGTCGGATCGGCCCGCCTCCTCGGAGCGGGCGCCAGAAGCACCGGAGGGAAGCTGTGCCGGCTCCCTTCGCTCCGATTGGGTGGCACCGAGGTCCGAGACATTCCCGTCGCGGTGGTCGACCTCCGCCGGGCGGGAAAGGCGGAAGAGACGTTCCAGGGCATTTTGGGATCCGAGTTTTTGCAGCACTTCGTCGTGACCCTCGACTATCCGGGCCGGCGCCTCTGCTTGCAAAAAGCCGGAACGAGCAGCCCGTCGGCCGCCGGGCGCCTCGTGGCCGACGTCCCCCTGCGGCTGACCCCGGGAGGGCTCGTCGTCGTTCCGATCGAGGTGGCGTCGCGGGAGAGGCTCCTGGTCTTCCTCGACACCGGAGCGGCAGAGACCGCCCTCGCGCTTAGCCGACGGGCGGCGGGCCGGTTGGGCCTCACCCCGCTCCGCCGCGGAGAACGCTACTTCGGGGTGGGCGGGGGCTACCGCGCCTCGCCGATCCTCCTGCGCGATCTCCGGTTCGCCGGCTTCTCGGCCCGCAACGTTCCGGGGCTGATTGCCCCGTTCCCCGCGCAAATCGAGGAGGGAGAAGGGATTCCCCTGGGAGGCTTCCTCGGGAGCGAATTCTGCCGGCCTTTCCGGGTGACCATCGATTTTCCCCGGATGCGCCTCCTCCTGGCGCTGCCGGAACGCGAAACCTAATTAAGAAGGAGTCGGGAGCCGCCGGCCGGATCGGAGCGCCGGCGCGTCCTGCGGAGCTCTCCCGCGAAGGCGGACAAGCCGTTATCGGGCGGACTCCTCGTTTTGGCGGGCGCCCAAAGAGGGAAACGCGGCCTCCGGGGCGGGCAGCGGCCGAAGGGAGCGGAAGGCGATATATCCCAAAAAGAGGAGGGAGAGCAGGGGCTGGAACCAGAGGTTGGTCCAGCCGTGGACCGGCCCGTAGCTAGGCGAGCCGAATCCGAGGGTGATCGCGACCAGGGCCGCGCCGGCGGCCCGCCCCCCGATCGAGAGCTCCCATAAGGCGCAAAAGGCCGTCGCCGGCGCGAGGAGGATGTAGGAATTGGCCTCTGTTCTCGGGTTGAAGAGCATCAGATAGACGGCGGCGAGGGCGTCGAGCCAGAGGGCGGCATGGTGGGGATCGCGTCGCAGAGCCGTCCACCCGAGGAGGAGGGTGATCGGGACCGCGAGCGCGCGGCAGGCGAAGATCCAGGAAGAAGGAAGGTGGATGCGCAGGACGGTCAGGAGGCCGGAGATATCCGAAAAGCTCGGTTCGTGCGGCTGGCCCGAGAGGAGGAGCTTTGTCCAGAAGTCGTGGTACTGGTCGCGGACGAAGTTGGGGGGGCCGCAGAGCCAGGGCAGGGCCAGCAGGAGCAGGGTGCCCGCCGCCATCGGCCGCCGGAGGCCGGGATAGAAGGCGGCGGCCAGCAGGTAGGGGACGATCGCGACCGGCTTGTAGACCAAGCCGAGAAGGAACCAGAATGCGGCCCGGTAGGCTCTTCCGCTCGCGGCGTCCAGAAATCCGTGGATCATCGCACCCGCCAGAGGAAAATTGGTTTGTCCGTTGCGCGCGGAGGCCAGAGAGGCGGGAATCGAAAGAAGGCTGAGGAGGACGAAGGAGCGGGAGGGCCTCGGGAAGAATCGGGCCAGGCGGGCCAGCGCTCCGGCCAGGACGGCGAGATTGACGGCTCGCCAGAGGATTTCCCTAGGCACCGGGGGGAGCAGCGCAAACGGGGTGTAGAGGATGGCCGACTGCGGCAGGTAAAGGAATCCGTGGACGCTCTGCAGATCGTAGAGCGGCCGGTGCGCCCACCAGGCTCGGCTCGCCTCGGCGTAGGTGGGGGTTACCGCGTGCTCCGGCGCGTGGGCGACCACAACGGACAGGAGGAGGAAGTAGCCGAGCCAGAGAGAAAGGCCGGCCGGCGGGAGAGGGTCCTGTCGGCGTTCCGGGTTCATCGCGAAAGGAAGTCCGCGGCGAAGTCCGCAACGGTTGTGAACCGCGCCCGGGCGCCGAGCCAGTCGAGGAAGGAGGCGAGCCGGTCGAGCAGCTCCGGACCGCAAGGGGAGGAGATCCAGCGCGGCAGGCCGTAGCCGGCGAGATCGGCGAATTCCCAGGGATGGAAGACGAGGAGGAGATAGCCCGATTCCGCCAGGGTCCACGCCGCGGCGGCACGAAACAACGGAGGCGGGGTGTTCTTGAACGCCAGCCAGAAAAAGGGGAAGCGGATCCAGGGGGAGACCGAAACCGGGATCTGCAGGAGCCCGCCCTTCCGGTACGCTTTTCGCGGAGCGAAGAGGCGACAATAGCGGCCCGGCAGAAACGTCGGGTGCTCCGAGGAGTTGTAGAGATATCCGGCCTTTTGCAGGAGATGATCCGCCACGGGCCGGAAGCGCGGGCTCCGGTAGCCGAGGATCGGCTTGCCGGTGACCTCCTCCAAGATTTCCTTGGAGCGGGCCGGATCGGCGGGCGAAAAGCCCGTATGCGCGTACCCGTGGGAGGCGATCTCCTGGGATTCTCCCAGACTTCGGATCTCCTCGCGGGCCCGCATCGCGAAGACGGCGGTGGCGAAAAACGTGGAGACGATCCCCCGTTCCCTCAGGAGGGCCGTCAGCCGGCGGAGCCCGGCGAGCGTCACCTCGATCTGCTCCCGCTCGGGGAGCGCGCGTCCGAACTCGGTCGGGATGTCGAACTCCTCGAGGTCGAAGCTAAGGAGTGCGCGCGCTCGGCTCATGGTAAAGCCCCATCCAATCCCGCAGCCGGATCCGCCAGAGCTCCGCAAGCATCGCGGCGGAGTCGCGTACGAGCTTCACCTTGCCGGTCTTGTAGGAATGTCCCTTCTCCGGCTCCACCGGGATTTCGTGGATCGGCAGCCCCAGCTTCCTCGCCACGAAAAGCACTTCGACATCGAAGGAGAAGCCGGTGGCGGTCACCAGGGCGAAGAGCCGTTCCCCGGCTTCCCGGCGGAAGCCTTTCAAGCCGGCCTGCGTGTCCCGGTAGGGAAGGGAAAGAAAAAGCCGGACGAGCCGGTTGTACGCGATGCCCAGGAAGCGGCGGCAGAGGTTGGGATCGCCCCGGGAGGCGCGGCACGCGGCGCGGGAACCGATCACCACGTCGGACCTCTCCAGCTCCGTAGCGATCCGATCCAGATCGGCCAGCGGGTAGGCGAGATCTCCGTCGGTGAAGCAGAGGAAGCGGCCGCGGGCGTGCCGGAATCCGAAGAGGATCGCGTGCCCCTTCCCGCGATTGGGGGCATAGGCGAGGAACCGGACGTTGGGAGGCGTCCGCTGGCCGAGGCATTCGGAGAGGACGGCCGGTGTCGCGTCCGTGGAGCCGTCGTCGACCAGGAGGAACTCGTAATGGGGATGGCTTTCGGCGAAGCTCGCGATCCGCGCGGCGATCGAGGCCGCGACATCCTCTTCGTTGTAGATCGGCAAGACGACGCTCAAAGAGGGGTGCACGGTAGCAATGAGAAGCGATTTGGTTCCACCGCGGCCGAAGATCCCGGCGGATTAAGCCGTTTGACCCGCGCCGTCGAGCCAATCTTGCCGCCGGGACTAGGAAAAGGCTGGACCGTCTCCCTGGCAAGCCGTAACTGCGGAAAGACGGGCGCGGGCGCGCGAGGCCGCCGCCGATCGGCGGCTCCTCCGCCTCAGGCTACTTTTCGGAGGATTCCGACCAGGACACCCTGGATCGTGAGGTCGCGTGCGGGGCGGAGGTCGGGAAAGGCGGGATTCTCCGACCGGAGCAGGTAACCCTGGGCCGGATCGAGCGTCAATCTCTTGAGCGTGCATTCTCCATCGATGAGCGCCGCAACGATCTGGCCCTCGCGCGGCTGCTTCTTTTCGATTAAGGCGATGTCTCCATCCAGGATGCCCGCCCCGATCATGCTCGATCCGCGCACCCGCACCGCAAAGCAAGCCGACGGATCGGAAATCCCAAAGGATTCCGGCCCCAGGCGCATCGTTTCCTCGGGCGGCTCCTGCGTGGGGCTCGGCGAGCCGGCGGGAATGGCGGGGAAGAAGGGCACGGCGAAGTCCTTCTCCATCGGTTTCCGCAGCAGGATTCCCCGGGAGTTCTTCTGCCGGGAGATCAAGCCCATCGCCTCCAGCCGCTCGAGCTGGTAGGAGACGGCCCTGGTGCTGCGGAACCCGCAGGCGTGTTGAATTTCCCGGACCGTTGGCGGACGATGGTGGCGCTGGACGTAGGATTCGATGAACTGGAGGACCCGCGTCCGCGATCCCCGCTTGTCTACGAGCATAATCCATTTGTGCAACTAACGGGAACGCCTCGTCAACTGTTTTCCCGGGAGGCGGGTTCTCTTCCGCCCGGCGTTTCCCCTTGGCCCGGGCGGGGCGGAGGACCAGATTGACGGGGCGCGGAATGAGCCGGGAGCCGAGCGGAACGATCTACTTCGACGGCGTCTGCTGCCTCTGCAACCGGTTTGTCCGGTTCGTATTGCGGCACGATCGCGGGCACCTCTTCCGATTTGCGCCGCTGCAGGGCGAAAGCTTCCGCCGGGAGATGGGAGGGAGCGGGATTCCCGCCGGTGCCGATTCGGTGGTCGTTCTTTGGCAGGCGGCCGACGGCCGGCGGGAGATCTTCGTGCGCGGGCGGGCGGTCGTGCAGGTGTTGCGCCATCTTCCCCGGCTGCGCTGGCTGGCCGTTTTGCTCGGCCTTCTCCCCGAGGGGTGGCTCGACCGGCTCTACGAGCGGGTGGCCGCCCGGCGCTACCGCTGGTTCGGGAGGATGACCGAATGCCCGGCGCCGGTCGGCGAAGAGAAGAGATATTTTCTCGATTGAGGCGGCGGAGAGTGCTTCTTTTCTTTTTCGGCCGCTGCTCCGCCCTGTCGGGAAAGGCGGAAAAGGAGGAAGATCGGTGTGAATCGGGAAGATAAGCTCGAGGCGATTTTCGCGCTGCAGGAAGAGCTCAATCGCCAGATCGGAATCGAAACCGGATCGCTCGACGACGAGGGCAGGGAGCGATGGCTGCTCAACTACGCGCGGGCCATGAGCCAGGAGATCGCCGAGCTGACCGACAGCGTGCCCTGGAAGTGGTGGGCGCGGTACCAGAAGCGCGATCTGCAAAATGCCCGCGTCGAGCTGATCGACCTCTTCCACTTCCTGGTGTCGGCGGCGCAGGTGCTGGGAATGAGTGCCGACGACTTCTTCCAGGCCTACCGGAGGAAGCACCAGGTGAACCGGGAGCGGATCGCCGGCGGCTACCGCCAAAAGGATCCCGACGACAGTCGACATGTGTGAGCTCGTGAAGGTGTCCCTGGCGCCGGCACGGCCGCCCGGGCGCGACGAGGCGCGAGGCCTGGTCCTACCGGGAGGTTGGGAAGAGATCTTCGCGCGCCGGGCGCCGATCGTCTGCGACCTGGGAGCGGGGACGGGCCGCTTTGCGGTCGCCTACGCCGAGCTCCATCCGGAGTGGAACGTGCTGGCGGTCGAGAGGAAGCTCGCCCGGGTGCGGCGGATCGAGCGCGCGGCCGCCGCGCGCGGGCTCGCCAACCTAAAAGTCCTCTGGTTCGGGTGGGACGACCTCTTGCTCTTCTGGTCGCCGCCGGCTTCCTGCCGGGAGATCCACGTGCTCTTCCCCGATCCGTGGCCCAAGCGGCGCCACCGGAGGCGCCGCACTCTCCAGCCCGCTGTTCTGGCGGCGATTTTTCGCGTGCTCGAGCCGGGCGGCTTTTTCCGTTTCCTGACCGACAGCGCCGACTACGCTGCGGCCGTCGAACAGGCGATCTCCCTCCTGCCGAGATTCGAGCGGCGAGGGGAACCCGGCGGCTTTCCGGCAAGCCATTTCGAGGAGGTCTTTCGCAGCCGGGGCGATCCCCTCTACGGAGGCGTCTGGTGGAAGACCGGTGAGGGGGGCCCGGAGGGCGGAGGATCATGAGAATTTCCTGGCGTTGGCTGAGCCGTTACTGCCAAGTGACGGTCCCGGTCGAGGAAGCGCTCGACCGCCTGACGATGAGCGGCCTGGAGGTCGCGCACTGGCGCCGTCGCGGACCGGAAGACCCGCGGATCGTGGTGGCGGAGGTGGTCGATTGGCGGCCGCACCCGCGCGCCGACCGGCTTCGGCTCGTCCGCGTCCGGATCCCCGGGCAGGAGCTGTCCGTCGTCTGCGGGGCTGCGAACTTCGATCGCGGAGACCGGGTCGCTCTAGCCCTCGCCGGCGCGGTTCTGCCTGGCGGAGTCGAGATTGCGCGGCGGCGGATCCGGGGAGAGGAATCCGAAGGGATGCTCTGCTCGGCCGAAGAGCTCGGGCTCGAGGAGAAGGGATCGGAAGGCATCCTGGTTCTGGACGCCGGCTGCGAGCTTGGGGTTCCCGTGGCTTCCGTCCTTCCTACCGACATCGAATGCCTTCTGGAGGTGACGCCGAATCGGCCCGATCTTCTCTCCTACCGGGGGATCGCGCGGGAATTGGCCGCTCTGGGCTGCGGCCGCCTGCTCCCCTCTCCCCCGGCCGCTTCCTCCTCCACCTTCGCTCCTTTTCCGGGACGGGTCGTTTTGGAGGCTTCGGACGCCGCGCCTTGGTATGCGGCCGCCCTGCTCGAGGGAATCGAGATCAAGCCGAGCCCTCCCTGGATGCAAGAACACCTGCGCCGTTCGGGCGCACGGCCCGTGAACGTGGTGGTCGACGTCACCAACTTCGTGCTCTTCGAGCTCGGCGAGCCCCTGCATGCCTTTGACGCGGATGCGTTCCCGGACGGGGAGATCCTCGTCCGCCGCGCCTCTCCGGGGGAGCGGCTGGTCGCCCTGGGCGACCAGGAGATCGCTCTCGATCCGGCCGACCTGGTCATCGCGAGCAGGCGTGGGCCGGAGGCGCTGGCCGGGGTGATCGGCGGCCGGCGTTCGTCCATTTCGGAGAAGACCAGCCGCGTGGTCTTGGAGTGCGCCTGGTTCCTCCCCAAGGTGATCCGCGCCGCCGCTCGCCGGCATTCGATTTCGACCGAAGCCTCCTATCGGTTCGAGCGAAGGGTCGATCCCGGCGTGGTCTGGGCGGCGAGGGAGAGGGCGATCCATCTGCTCACGGAGCTGGCGGGCGGACGGCTGGTTGGCACGTCGGCCTACGGTGCGTTGCCGCTGGATCCGGCTCCGATCCGGCTGCAGGCACGGACGGTGGAGCGGATCTGCGGGGAGCTTCCGCCGCCTGCCGAGATCGAGGATATCCTCGGCCGGCTGGGCCTGGAGCTCCTGGAAAAGCAGGAGGCCGGCTGGCTCTGGAAGGTCCCCAGCCATCGGGCGGACCTGGAGGGAGAAGTCGACCTGGTGGAGGAGATCGTTCGGGTGCGCGGACTGGCCGGGCTGCCTTCCCGGGTCTCCGCCGGCTGGGCCACGAAAAGCCGGGACGACCGCCGGTGGGACCGCCGGGAGGCGGTGCGGAGCGCGCTGGCGGGGCGCGGGTGGCAGGAGTGCCTCTGCCTGCCCTTTGCGGCGAGTCGGCCGGATGAGAACGGGGTTGAGCTGTCGCATCCGGCGAACGCCGATTTTCGCTTTCTCCGTTCCGATCTCACATCCGGTCTGCTCGTGGTGGCCCGGATGAACTGGGCGAAGGGCAACCGGAGCCTGCGCCTCTTCGAGATCGGCCGGGTCTTCCACAGGCGCGGAGGAAGGGTGGAAGAGCGGGAGCACCTTGCGATTCTGGCCGCCGGCGAGGAGGCGCAAGAGCCCCACTGGTTGACCGGGGGACGGCGGCTCGACTTTTACGACGTCAAGGGGCTGGCCGATTTCCTCGAGGGCTCGTTTGCCTTTCCCGGAGAGGCGCGCGTTCGGCTGGAGCGCATTCCCCGGGAAGAGGCTGCCAAGCAGGGGATCGACGCGGAAATCGCCCTCTTGGAGTACAATCTCGAGCCTTGGCTGGCGCAGGAATGGGCCAGGACGGTCTTCCGTCCCTTGCCGATCTATCCTCCGGTCCGGCGGGATATCGCCGTCGTCGTCGACGAGGCGGTGACCCACGCCGAGGTCCGCCGCGCGGTCGAGGCGAGCCGGCCGCCGTGCCTGGAGAGGGTCCACCTTTTCGACCTGTTTCGGGATCCCTCCGGGGCTCGGCTTCCCGCTGGGAAGAAGTCCCTCGCCTATGCCTTGACTTTCCGGGCGCCCGATCGCACTTTAACCGACAAAGAGGTCAACGGGTGGGTGGAGGCCGTCAAAAACGCCCTGCGATCTCAAGGCTGGTCGCTGCGGGAGGCATAAAAGCACGCAGCCGGCGGGTTCTTTGACGAAGGTCGGATACACCTCGGGGCGGCGGAGGCGAAGACGGTTTTGCACGGCGGGGCGTGCGAAGGATTTCCCTATGCTGCTCGTGCTTGGAATGCGCGCCCTTCCTCCGATAAGTTCCATTACGGGAGCCGGCATGGCTCGCGCAGCCGACGCCAGGCCTTTGCTGGAAGACGGAGGCACGCGGCTAGGCTCCCACCTGTACGCAAAGTGGTCGAAAGGCCCCATTTCCACACGGCAGCACGGGGAAACGGATTTCATTAAGAATCGGGAAGATGGTACTGGCCGCGCGCCTCCCGCATTGAGACCGCGGAGGCACCGGTAAGCCGGCGAAACAGAAGGTGTGTGCCTTCGCTTAGCCTTTGGCGAAGAGCGCGCGGCCATCTCCCGCAATTCCGGCCCGACGAGGGTGAGCCTTCCGGAAGGGCTCGTCCATCAGCTTACCTCGCGGGCTTACTGCGGAAGATCCCTGATGCGTGGGGAGCTCCCCTTGCGGGAGGGCAGAAGGCTTCTCAAGCTTCCCGCACGGGCGGGTCGTCGCATTGCGCAGAGCCCCGAAGCTGAGGTGAGATCTTCCGCAGCTTACCCGCTCACCCTAACGGGAAGGCTCATTTCCCTTCACGCGCCGGGGCGTTCTTTCGTTAACGAGAATCCGACAAAATTGTCACCAAAATGTAACAGATAAACTGCTTGCCTGAGCTCTGTCCGGCTTTGGTAAGCTCCTTTCCCGTAAGCGGTCCTAAGTCTCTGCTGACGCGGTGGCGGGCGCTCCGCTCGCGCAGGGCCTAACCGGGACCAGGGAGGGAGCTGTGCGCGCGGGCGTTTCTTTGGAGCGGGAGGAGAGGGGGAGTCTGCACAGGGATCCAATGACCAGGTACTGATCGGGTCGGCAAAACCGAAGAGTGCTTCCGGTATCGTCCGGACTCCCGGCGGCCGGGGCATGTCCGGCGGGCGCACCGATGCCGGCCTGCCTTCCTCCGGTGTGGCCCTTTCCCTTCCGGCCCTCTTTTCCCTCGCCGTCCTCTCTTAGCGGAAGGAACACAAGCGGCCGGCGGCTGCGGCGGCCCCTCCCCACACAGTAGCCGTGCCCGGCTCCTTGGCCGATGACGATCCCCACTCCGTTGCGTGGATCCACGCCCTTTGCTGGAGGATGGAAAGGCAAGAGCCGGTTGCCGCAGACAATCCTCCCGACCTCAAAACTGCCAAGGAAGCAACCTAGCCGAACTTCCGCTGTGTAGTGTCGCAAGTGATTGTAGCAGAACGTTAACCCCCATTTCTCACCAGTACGAGCTTTCGGGCGAGAGAGGTGCCGGTTGAGTCGCTTGCGAGCAGTTCCGCCCGCGCAGAGCTCTTCGTGAGGCGGGATCGAGCAAGATTTTCATTCGATTTGCCTTAACGCGAGCACTGCAAAGCGCAAAAAGCCGGTTGTGGAGCAAGACTCCGCCTGGTCGTAGGCTTTGCCGAAGGAACAGATCTGCGGTTTTGGCAGATGCTCAGCAACGCAGCACTCGGAAGACGTGGGTAAAGAGGCTCTTCCAAGGATAGGCGCTGCTCATCGAGAGGAAGACGCGGCGGACGCTGACGCGGACCAGCGTGCCGATCTTAAAGAGCTTGATCCGGAGGGTGTCGACCTGGGCCTCGGCCCAGTCCGTTCCTCGCAGAGCCAGCCGTCGCAGCGCTTCCACCAGCGTGTAAGCGAGAGCCGAGAAGTAGAGGCGAAGTTGGTTGCTGGCCATTTGCGCGGTCGAGAGCCGGTCGGCAAAGAGGTGGAGTTGTTCCTTGATCCGATTCTCCATGTCGCCACGAGCACAGTAGAGCTTCTCGTAAAGGTTTTGGGCGGGCCACTCCTCGGTGGGAGAGAGGTCACGACAAAGCGCGGATTCTCCCCTCTTTCCAGGTACTCGGCTTTGGCGACCACCCGGCGCTCCCTCGACCAGCTGCTCAAGGTGCGGTAGGCAAACTCGGTAAAGAAGCGGGCCGGCTTGCCACTCGACTCGTGCAGACGACGGGCTTGCTCCATCGACCCCTGAATGGTCCGGCACAAGCGCTCGTTGCGCGCCAAGCCGAAGAGGTAGTCGACTTGATTGGCTTCGCACCAAGCCATGATCTCTTCCCGGCAGAAGCCCGAATCGGCCCGGAGCACGATCCGGACTCCGGGCCAACGGGTACGGAGTTGTTCCACGATCCGGCTCACCTCCGTAAAGGGAGCCCGCCGACGCATCCTGGTTCGATGGCCGAAGCCGGACGCCAAGGAGTTGATCGCCAGCAAAGATGTAGAGCGGCAAATAGCAGTAGGAGTCGTAGTAACCATGGAAGAAGCGCTCCGGCTGATGTCCGTAAAGGGGGATGTCGGTCGCATCCAGATCGAGCACCACCTCCTCAGGGGGCTGGGGATGCGATTGGAGGTAGAGATCGACCAGAAGACGGTCGATCGCTTCGGCCGAGTAGTCGATCTTGTGGTAGCGCTCGCTTCGACCCACCAGTTCCAGCCGGTTGAGCGTGCTCTTGCCCGCCAGATCCTCTTCCAGATCGCTTTTCCCGCTCAGGAGAGCAACCAACGGATCGGTCCGCAACTGCTCATGGTCGTTGAGGTCTTCGTAGCCCATCGCAATCCCGAAGATGCGCTGGGCAAGCATCTCCCGTACCCGATGCACAATGCGTTTCGGATGGCGTCGATCCACGAAGCAACCCTCCAACCGTCTTAACAAACCGATCTTCCGATCCGCTTCCCGCAACAGAATTGCGCCCCCATCGCTGGAGATCCGACCCGCGGTAAATCCCGCTTCCACCCGTCGCGAAAAATGCGCTGTAAACGCAAAAGTCTCTTGGCTACACTCTGTCATGGAAGGCCGTTTCTTTTTTCTGGTTGTAGTAACGTCTTCTTAACGCACTTATACCAGGGAAAGACGGCCTTTCCTATGCCCTTTTGCCAACTTTTTTGCCCTCCGCTATACCCGCTATTGGTGAGATATGGCGGTTAAGACTTTTTCGTTCTGCCTACATGGCCCATTTGGGCGGGCGAGCAAAGAGGGGGAGCAGGTCGAGCTTTTGGAGCAGTGCGTTGATGTCGGCGGGGATCTTGGAGAAGAACCCGATCAAAGGCCGTCCGTTTGGGGCAAGCCGGATCAAGCGGATCGCCTGAAGGCGGCGGAGCACCTTGGGCACCTCTTTGGTAAACCCTTTGGCCACCCATTCGGTCCCGAGGCGGGCATTCATCCAGAAAGCCAAGAAGCAGATTCTCACGTGGTTGCGGACCCGATCGGGCCGCCAATGATAGACCGGACGGACTTCGAGGTAGCTCTTGAGTTCTGAAAAAGCGGCCTCGACCTCTGCGAGCCGCTTGTAGTGGGTCAGCACCTCCTGAGGAGAAGCCTTGGCGGACGGGAGGTTGGTCTCCAAAAGATACCAGCCGCCCTTCGCCTCTTCTTCTTTGACCCGCTCTTGGTCAAGCTTCCACCAGAACCGGCCCTTGGCGTCGACTCCATACTGAAAGTACTTATGGGCCTGGATCCGCTGGAGCGCCCGGCCGATCCGGCTGCCGAGCTCGACTGGGTCTGCCCCCTTGCGCGTTGCCTTGGCAATCTGGCGCAGCTCTTCCTCTCCTCGGGCGATGCGGCTCTGCCGCCGCTCCCGATCGCGCATCGCGCGCCACTCCCCTCCGGCAACGACGTAGCGAACTCCTTGGTGCTCGATCTCCATCACCCGGGTTCGATCCGTCAGCCAGAGCTGCCGATCTTTGGGAAGTCGCCGAACGATCTCCTGGAGCTTGGTCCCAGTTGATCGGGTCACGTACTCAAGCTCCATGCCGGTGAGCATCTCCAGATTCCACCGGCTCTTCATCCCGCCATCGAAGACGAAGGTAGCCTCTCGGATCCCGAGTCGGCGTCTGAGAGTCACCAAGAGCCCCGTCAGCGTCGTGCTCTCCGCCCGGTTCCCCCGCAGGACCTCCACATGGATCGGGATCCCCCGGGCATCGGTGGCGACCGCAAGAAGCACCTGCCGCCGATCTTGCCGGTGATCCCGGCTGTAGCCGTACTGCGCCAATCCCTCGGGGCCGTCCCCCTCGAAGTAGACACTCGAAAGGTCATAGAGCACCAAGCTCGCTCCCTCTGGTTGGGCTTCCCGGTAAAGCTTCTTCTCGATCCCGCTCCAAACGCCGTTGAGCCCATCCATCGCCCGGTAGAGATCGTCTTCTTCCAGGTCCTTCTCCTCCAGCCCGCATACCTTAGCCAAAAGCGTCCCGCCTGCTTCCTCCCGAAGGGCGAGCTTGGAAGAGGGAAAGAGAATCCGTCCAAAGATCATCGCTTTCAAAAGCCGCCCCTTCCGCTCCGAACCCACCCCGGAAAGAACCTGATCGAGTCCAAATCGCTGCCACGCTTGCTCGAGGACCGCGATTCCTCCGTAATCCAGAGCTTCCTGCCCGTCCAGTCTGTCCAGGGGCACCAGCTTCTTCCCCTGCAGCAGCGCTCGGACCGCCTGCTGGACCTCCACCGGCATCCGGGTCAGATTGGACAGGATCCTCGTCTTGACCTGCTTGCCCACCCGATACGACTCCCGGACAAGAACGGATCGGTAGACTTTGCCCCTCTGGCAAGTGCGCACCTCTTGCACGTACATGCCTACAATATGCCAAGAGCATGATGCTTATGCAAACAAATGTTATTCACATTGTATTCGCATTACACGTCCTACATTATTTTGCGTAAGTCCTTCATCTGCCGAAACAATCCTCAAAATTGTGCGGAAGATGGGCTAGCTCGCCCCTCGGCCGGACCCCTCCCCGTCGGTCACTGCGCCTAAGTGGGCCGAGCCTACTTGAGAACGGTATTTGGCGAGGACCCCGCGCCGGTACGGAGAGGCGGGGGGAGTCCAGGACGCGAGCCGGCGGGCGATCTCTTCCTCGGGGAGTTCCAGCCGGATCTCCTCGGCTTCGGCATCGATGGTGATCCGATCCCCGTCCCGGACGATCGCCAAGGGGCCTCCCGCCGCCGCTTCCGGGCAGATGTGGCCGACGACGAAGCCATGGCTCCCGCCGGAGAAGCGCCCGTCGGTGATCAGGGCGACATCCTTGCCGAGGCCCCGTCCCATGACGGCCGAGGTCGGGGAGAGCATCTCCCGCATGCCGGGCCCGCCCTTGGGGCCTTCATAGCGGATGACGATGACCTCGCCCGGGACGACCGATCCGTCCAGGATGCTGGCCAAGGCCGCCTCTTCCGAGTCGAAGACGTGGGCGCTCCCCGAGAACCGGAGTCCTTCCTTTCCGGTCAGCTTGGCCACGGCGCCGAGGGGAGCGAGGTTGCCGCGAAGGATCACGATGTGGCCTTCGGCCTTGATCGGCTTTTCGAACGGCAAGACGATCTCCTGGCCCGGTGGATAATCGGGGCTCCCCGCGACGTTTTCCGCGAGGGTCGCGCCGGTCACGGTCAGGCAGTCGCCGTGCAGGAGGCCCTTCTCCAACAGCCTCCGCAGGAGGGGCACAAGCCCCCCGATCTCCGACCATTCGGCGACCGTGAAGCGCCCGCTCGGCTTGAGATCGGCCACCACCGGCACTCGCTTGCCGATACGCCGGAAATCCTCGAGGGCCAGGTCGACTCCGGCGGCGTGGGCGATCGCCAGGAGATGGAGCACGGCGTTGGTCGATCCGCCGAGCGCCATCACGACCGTGATCGCGTTTTCGAACGCCTTCCGGGTGAGAATGTCGCGGGGGCGGATTCCCCGGTCGATCAGTTGCGCGACCGCTCTGCCGGCCGCGCGGCAGCCGGCCTGCTTCTCCTTGGAGACGGCGAGCTCGGTCGAGCTTCCCGGGAGGCTCATGCCGAGCGCTTCTATCGCGCAGGCCATGGTGTTGGCCGTGTACATCCCGCCGCAGGAGCCCGGTCCCGGGATGGCGTGGCTTTCGATTTCGGCCAGCTCCTCGGGGGAGAGGTCGCCTTTAGCTGCGGCGCCCACCGCCTCAAAGACGGAGACGATGTCGATCTTCTTCCCCCGGTAGCAGCCGGGAAGGATGCTCCCGCCGTAGACGAAGACGCTGGGCCGATTGAGCCTTGCCAGAGCGATGAGGCAGCCCGGCATGTTTTTGTCGCAGCCGCCGATCGCCACCAGCCCGTCCATGGCTTCCGCCGCGGCGACCGTCTCGACCGAGTCGGCGATCACCTCCCGGGAGACTAGGGAGTATTTCATCCCCTCGGTCCCCATCGAGATCCCGTCGGATACGGTGATCGTGTTGAATATCAGCGCCTTGGCGCCGGATTCCTCCGCGCCCGCCGCCGCTTCCCGGGCGAGTACGTCGATATGCATGTTGCACGGGGTGACCTGGCTCCAGGTCGAGGCGATTCCGATCAGATCCTTGCGGGCGAACTCTTCCTTGCGGAATCCCAAGGGATAGAGCATCGAGCGGTTGGGCGCGCGGGAGTCGCCGTCGAAGATCCGGCGGGAGTAGGCCCGGTGGCAGCCCGAGGGTCGGCCCTCGGGGGCAGGCGGCGTTTCGAGAGATTGGTACATGGGGATTTCCTTTCCGGAGGTTGCGGAGGGGCCGCTCAATCGGTCAATCGAAAAAAGGCGCGGGCGTTCCGCGAGGTCGCCTCGGCCACGGCGAAGGGGGACTCTCCGCGCAGGCGGGCGATTTCTTCGCCCACGATCCGGACGTGCCATGGCTCGCAGCGTTTTCCTCGGTACGGGACGGGGGCCAGGAAGGGGCAGTCGGTCTCGACGAAGAAACGGTCCGCCGGCACGCTTCGGGCGCTTGCGCGAGCCAGAGGCGCGTTGGGGAAGGTGACGATTCCGGTGAAGGAGACGAAATGGCCGCGCCCGATCAGCTCGGATAGCCGCTCCGGTCCTTCTCCGAAGCAGTGGAAGACGCAGCGGACCGCATCGCCCGCCTCGTCGAGGAGCGCCAGCGCGTCGTCCCAGGCGGCCCGCTGGTGGATGATCACCGGGAGGTTCCTTTCCCTTGCCAATCCGAGCTGCGCCTGGAAGACCCGTCGCTGGGCCGCCTTCTCCGCCGCGGCTGTCGGATCGGGGGGGAGGCGATGGTAGTCGAGGCCGA
This sequence comes from Methylacidimicrobium sp. AP8, assembly GCF_903064525.1. Taxonomy (NCBI): domain Bacteria; kingdom Pseudomonadati; phylum Verrucomicrobiota; genus Methylacidimicrobium; species Methylacidimicrobium sp. AP8. The sequence goes on along the minus strand of NZ_LR797830.1, from coordinate 1,886,696 downwards.
TTTCGCCGATGGCGGTTACCCCCTCCTGCACGGCGAGCGCGTCCAGCTGCTCGAGGAAGTCCGGCGGTGCCGCGTGTGCGCTCTTCGGGTGAATCCCCACGGCGGCCGCGAGGATTTTCTGCTCCCGGGTGAGGGCGAGCAAGGTGCGGCTCGACGCCAGGTCGGTGGCCACGAGGAGGATCCGTTCGATGCCCTCCGCCTGCGCGCGGGCGACGACCTCCTTCCGGTCGCGGGAGAACTCCGGAAAATCGAGATGGGCGTGCGTGTCGATCCACATGGTCAACAGAGGGTGATCGAAAGCCCGTCGAACGCCGGTGCGACGTCCTCGGGAAGTTCGGCTTCCCGGTGCCGATGGCTCTTGTGATGGGTGAGGTGGGTCAGGTAGGTTCGCCTCGCCTCGACCTGCCGGGCGACCTTGACCGCTTCCTGCGTCGTCAGATGCGTGGGATGGGGCTCGTCCCGGAGGCCGTCGATGATCAGCACCTCGACCGAGCGGATGGTCCAGAGGATATTCTCGGGGACCGCCTGGCAATCGCTCAGGTATGCGAGGAGCTTTCTCCCGTCGCGCTCAAGCAGGTATCCGAAGGTGGTGATCCGGCCGTGCGGGACGGGCAAGGGGGTCACGGTCAGGCTGCCGAGAGGAAAGGGGGCATCCACGGCCTGCGGCCGGAGGCGGACGTACCCGGACGCATCCGCGGCCGGCTCGAAGGCGTAGGGAAACATGCGGGCGAGGACATCCAGGGTGGAGGCCGGGCCGAAGATCGGAAGGCGTTCCCGGCGCAGCTCGCAGAAGCGCCGCAAGTCGTCGAGGCCGAGCACATGATCGGCGTGGTGGTGGGTGTAGAGGACCGCGCCGACGTCGGCGATCCCCTCGCGGAGGCATTGCGTCCGCAGGTCGGTCGCCGTGTCAATGAGAAATGGAAGGACCCCGTCGTCCACGTAGAGGGACGCCCGGGTCCGTTGATCGCGGGGATCGGTCGAACGACAGACTGCGCACCGGCAACCGATCATCGGCACTCCCTGCGAGGTCCCCGAGCCGAGCACCACGGCGCGCAGGAGACATCCGGTCGTTCGACACATCCGGAGGGCCCCTTACCAAAAAACAACACGGCCGCCGAGGAATTTTTCTCGCCTCGGCCATGGCCGGGAGCTTAGGATTTCCGCTTCCACCGTGGAGCGAAAAGAGCGTTACGGGGCGGCCGGGTGGACCGGGCCGCCGGACGGGTATAGTGTTATCGAGTGAGAACAGGGGTCGTGCTGGCGGGGGAGTGCCAGGGAGTGGTCGTAATTAAGATCGTCGGAGCGGGTTCCTTCGAGCATTCGTTTTCCCTGCGGCAATATTGCGATCATTCCCTTCCCTCGGGAAAGGAGAGGGTGCTGGTCGATCTGACCGAGTGCACGTATCTGGACAGCACCTTCCTAGGAACTCTAGCGGGTCCGGCGCTGCGGCTTAAGAAGGCCGGAGGCTCTTTTCAGGTCGCCGGCGGCAGCCCCCGAGTGTTGGAATCGATTCGCACGCTGGGGCTGGATCGTCTCTTCGAGTGCGTGGAGAGCCCGCTTCCCTACGATCGGGCGGGACTGCGGCCGCTGGCGGCGGGTGTCCCCCGCAGGGAGACGACCGGTGAGCTGCTTCTGCAGGCCCACCAGACCCTCCTGGCATGCGATCCCCGGAATGCGCCGAAGTTTCAAGACCTCGTTTCCTATCTCGGCGCGGAAGTCGCTCGGCGGGACCCGTCGCCCGGCTGAGCCGACCGCCTCGGAAGCCGGGCTGCCCGTTCTCCGGCGTGGCGGGCGATCCGTCCGGGAGCTTTTGTTTTTTTGGCAAGGAAAGGTGTGGAAGCGGAACGAGAAGAGCCTGCCGGTTCTTACCACGAGTGTCTGCTGCGGGTCGCCGAATTGGGAGGCGCCCTCGCAACCGGGGCCGATCCGGATCCGCTGATTGCCAGTCTCTTGGAGCGCTTGAGGGCCTTCCTCGACGCTACGGCCGTCGGCCTGCTCTCCGGCGAGGCCGGAGCGAGCGAGGGATGCTGGGGGCCGCCGGAGCGATCGGACGAGTTGCGGGCGATCGCCGAGCGGATGCGGGCAAAGGAAGAGAGCGGAGAGAGGGAGGCCGCGGCCGAAGGGCCCTGGACCCTCCTTCCGCTACGCGGAAACGGCTGGCTGGCCGTTCATCGCGACGCCGGCGGAGGGCTGCGGCCTCCGGAACGCACCGCTGCCTTGGCCGTCGCGGAGGCGGTTCTGCATCTGCTGAGCCGGCCGGTTTCCAGGCAGAACCGGAGGAAGAGGCGCCTCCTGGAGGCGGAGCTGATGGCCGCCAGCCTCTTTCAATCCTCCCTTTTCCCGCGAGCGTTGCCGGCTCTGCCCGGTTTTCGCCTGGCCATCGCCCATCTGCCGGCCGGAGAGCTGAGCGGAGACTTTTGTGATGTCCTGCCCATCGATCCCCACAACTGCGGCATCCTGGTCGGCGACGTGGCCGGAAAGGGGATGGCGGCCGCTCTGGTGGGCGGGATGTGCCGGACCGCCGTCCGCTCCCAGGTTGCGGGCTGCCCTTCTCCGGCCGGCGTGTTGCGCCGCGTCAACCGCCTGCTGTACGGGGACCTGGTCGAGCGGAGCCTCGTCGCCATGATCTATGCGGTCGTCAATACGCAGACCCGGGAGATTGTCGTGGCCCGGGCCGGACACGAGCCGCCGCTCCTGCGGCGGCCCTCTGGGGTCAGCGAGCTCGACGCGCCAGGCTTTTGCCTGGGGATCGACTCGGGAGAGGCCTTCGATGCGGCTCTGGCGGATATAACGCTGTTTTTGGCGCCGGAGGAGCTCCTGCTCTTCTATACCGATGGGATGATCGATGCGCTCGCCCCGTGCGGCGCGAGGTTCGACAAGGGCAGGCTTGTCGCCGCCCTCGCGAGGACCGGGGGGCTTGACGCGCGGGCTTCGCTCGAAGCGCTCTTTCGGGAGCTGGCCTCCTTTCGGTCCTCCGGAGGGTTGGCCGATGACGTGACGCTTGTTGCGCTCGAGCGGGTCGGAAGCTAAGGTTTAAGTTCCGTTATGACTGTCGACGAGGGCAAGACCGTGTCTCCGGAGCCTCAGGCGGAGGACGCTCCGGCTTTTCTGGTGGTCAGCCGGGAGAGGATCGAGCGCTGGCGGCAGCGTTCCCGGGAGGCGGACGAGCTGCAGGATCGCCTCTTGCGCGCCTTGGCGGATTGGGACAACGCGCGCAAGAGGATGGCCAAGGAAAAGGAGGAGGCGATCCGGCTGGCCAACGGCGCCTTTCTTCAAGCTCTCCTTCCTGTCCTCGACAATCTGGTTCTCGGCGTGGAAGCGGCGGAGAAGGCCACCGATGGCCGGTCGATCGCCCAGGGGATGAAGATGATCCTATCGCAGCTCCAAGCCCTCCTGCGCGAGGAGGGCGTCGAGCCCGTCGAGGCGGTCGGCAAGCCGTTCGATCCTCATCGGCACGAGGCGGTGGGCTTTGTCGATACTGAGGAGCTGGAAGAGGGGATTGTCGCGACCCAGAAGCGGAGCGGCTATCTATATAAAGGCCGCCTGCTCCGCCCGGCGTTGGTCTATGTGGCCAGGAGGCCGGCGCCCGGCGGGGACAGTCAGGAAAAGAGGGAAGAAACGGAGACCAACCGCATTCCGGCGCCATGACCTCTGCGCGCGACCATGATTACTACGAGATTCTCGGAGTGGCGAAAGGAGCCAGTACCGAGGAGATCAAGAAGGCGTACCGCAAGCTGGCCCTCAAGTATCACCCCGATCGAAACGCGGGCGATCGGGCTGCGGAAGAAAAGTTCAAGGAGGTGAGCAAGGCCTATGAGGTGCTCAGCGATCCGGAAAAGCGGGCCGCTTACGACCGGTACGGTCCTGCGGCCTTCGAGGCCCAAGCAGGGGCGACGGCCGCCGGGTTCCACGATCCGTTCGAGATTTTCCGGGAGGTTTTCGGCGGCTCCGGCCTCTTCGGGGAGGGCCTCTTCGGGAGCCTCTTCGAGGAAGCCTTCGGTTCCGGCGGGGGCAAGCGATCTCGCCAGGAAAGGGGAGCGGACCTCCGTTGCGACCTCGAAATCGATTTTGAGGAGGCGGTCTTGGGCTGCGAAAAGCAGATCGCCTTCCCCAAGCTGGAGGTCTGCTCGGCCTGCGAGGGAACCGGGGTCGCCCCCGGCTCCGCGCGGAAGGCCTGCCCGACCTGCCGCGGGCAGGGCCAGGTGCGCGTGACGCGCGGGTTCCTGACCGTGGCCCAGACCTGCCCCCGGTGCCACGGCACGGGAGCCGTCGTGGAGCGCCCCTGCACTGCCTGCCGAGGGGAGGGCAGGATGAAGCAGACGGCGGAGATGACCATCAAGATTCCCGCCGGGATCGATGACGGCTACCGCTTGCGGCTGGCGGGGTGCGGAGAGCGGGGGGCATTCGGCGGGCCGGCCGGCGACCTCTACGTGGTCGTGCACGTCCGGAAGCACGAGATATTCGAGCGGCAGGGAAACGACCTCTATTGCGAGATGCCGATCAGCTTCGTGCAAGCCGCCCTCGGCGGGGAGGTCACCGTGCCCTGTCTGGTCGGGAAGGCGACGCTCAAGATTCCGCCCGGAACCCAGAGCGGCCAGATTTTCCGTCTGCGGGGCCGCGGTGTCGCCGATGTCCACGGTCGCGGGATCGGCGACCTGCTGGTCCGGGTGGTGATCGAGGTGCCTACGCACCTCAACGCGGAGCAGCGCGCCAAGCTCGAGGCTTTCGCGGCCAGCTGCGCGCCCGGGACCCATCCGCAGCACCAAGGCTTTCTCGAGCGGGCCAAGCGGTTTTTCGGTGGGGAGTGAGTCGCCGGGCTCCGGGCCGGCGCCCGCTGCTCATCCCGGAGGGACGGCGATGCCGCGCTGGTCGAGGAAGCCCCTCAGGTCGAGAGGAAGCGGGGCCGCGGCCTCCCACTCCTTTCCTTGCCAGCGGAAGCGGAGCCGGGAGGCATGGAGGGCGTGGCGCGGCAGGCCGAGATGCTCGGCCAGTTCGGGTCCCCACCCCTGCTCCGCGAACCGGAGGAAGAGGTGGGGATCGGGTCCGTAAATCTTATCGCCGATGATCGGGTGGCCGATCGACGCGAGGTGGACTCGGATCTGGTGCAGCCGCCCGGTCTTGGGATAGGCGCGGACGAGGCTGACTTCCGCGCCCGAGCTGAGCGCGCGTATCACCGTGACGGCCGGGGCCCCGCCAGGCCGGACACCCTGCCGGATCGCCACCGGATTCTCCGCGGAAAGGCCCAAATAGCCGAGGGGAGCGTCGATCTGGAGAAATTCGCAGGCGAGCTTCCCCCGGACGATCGCCAGATATTCCTTGTCGATGAGCCTCTTCTCCATGAGCCGGCCGAGCGCGGAGGCGGCCGCAGCGTTCTTGCCGACGAGCACCAGCCCGCTGGTCTCCCGATCGAGTCGGTTGACGAGGAAGAACGGAGCTCCTCCCCGCTCCTTGCCGAGCCAGCCGAGCACGCTCGGCCGGTCGTTCCGCCGTGTCGGGTGGGAGAGTAGGAAAGGCGGCTTGTCGACGACGAGGAAGTCCTCGTTTTCGAGGACCACCCGCGGCGGGTAAGGAGGCTCGAGGATCAGCTGCTGCATCAGGAGGGCCGGATGGGGGGAGCGGCAGATTAGACGATCGGAGGATCGCCGTCGAGGATCTCGACCGGGCAATCGGGGAGGACCGCGAAGAAGGAGCGGCCGTAGCGCTTGGTGAGGATGCGGGAATCGAGTATGGCGACGATGCCCCGATCCTGGCGGCTGCGGATCAGCCGCCCGATTCCCTGCCGGAACTTGAGGAGCGCCTCCGGCAGGAAATAGGAGAGGAAGGGGTCGCTCCCGGCGGCCTGGAGCCGCTCCGCCCGCGCCTGCGCCAGCGGATGGTCCGGCGTGCCGAACGGGAGGCGCGTGAGGATCACGCAGGAGAGGGCTTCCCCGGGGACGTCGACGCCCTGCCAGAAGCTGTCCGCCCCGAAGAGGACGGCTCCGGGCGAGGCGCGGAAACGTTCCAAGAGCCGGTGCCGGTCGGCGGTCCCGTCCTGGACGAGGAGCGGGAAGCCCTTTTCCCGGAAGAACGGCGCCAGACGCGAGGCCATGTTGAGGAGCGTCTTCCGGTTGGTGAAGAGGACGAAGGCCGCGCCGCCGCTCCGGGCGGTGAAGTAGCGGATCCACGCCTCCATCGCCGCTTCGTAGCCCGCGCCTTCCGACGGCTCGGGGATGCGGCTCGGCACGTAGACCTTCATCTGGCGCGCGTAGTCGAAGGAGGAATCGAGGAGAAGGGTCCGGGGTTCCCGCAGCCCCAAGGCCTTCTGGAAATAGTGGAATCGGCCGGCCAGGGTCAGTGTGGCGCTGGTGAAGATGAGCGCGCGCCCCTCCGCATAGAGCAGCCGCTCAAGAAGGGGGGCCACCGAGAGCGGAACGGCCTCGAGCCGCGTCCCCTCCGGAAAGCCGGGATCCTGGGTCTGGACCCAGTAGACGTGATCCGGAAGGGATTGATCGAGGAAGGCGGAGAATGCGGCGCGCAGGCCGGCCGTCTTTCGGGCATGGTCTTCGATCTCGCGCCGCAGATCGCGATCTTCGGTCTCCAGGGCTGCCTGCGTGATCGCCTCGGTGAGCGCGGCCAAGGGCTCGTCGAGCACGTTCGGCACCAGGCCGGGCCGGAGGATGCGGAACTCCCGGCCCTTGGCGCCGCCCATCGCGGCGTGCAGGCTCTCAAAGAAGGAGCCGAGGCGGGAGAGAACTTCCCGGAGAGTGCGGACGGCACTCCCCGAACGCACGAGCGAGAGAAGGCCCCGGCCTGTCCGGGGCGAGTGGAGCCGGTGGAGAAAGGAGCGGGTCTGCCCCTCGGAGAGCGAGAGGCCCAGATGCCGGGCGGCGACCGCCTCGACCTGGTGGGCTTCGTCGAAGATCACGAAGTCCTTGGCGAAGGAAAGATCCTCACTCGGGTCCGCGCCGAGCCCGCCCGCCAGCAGCGAGAAGAAGAGCGCATGGTTGACGATCGTGATGTCCGCCTCGGCACTCCGTTCGCGGAGCCGCTGGTAGAAGCAGCGGGGATTGTTCTGGCAGCTCCTGGCCGTGCAGAGCTGGGGCTCCGAGCAGAGCCGGCTCCAGAGGCCGGGTTCCGGAGGGGGATCGAGCTCCTCCCAGCAGCCGGTTTCTGTTGCGAAGGCCCAGCGGGCGATCCGCGCGACCTCGTCGGCCTCCCCGGGAGCGAAAAGGTCTCCCCCGTAGCGGAGCGCCTGCTCGATCCGCCGCGGGCAGAAGTAGTTCCTTCTTCCCTTGAGCAGAACGGCGGTGAAGGGGCCGGTCAGCTTCCTGAGCAGAGGCAGGTCCCGGTGGAAGAGCTGCGCCTGCAGGTTGAGGGTGTGGGTCGAGACGACGCCGCGCTCACCCCGCTTCCGCGCGCAGCGCAGCGCTGGGAAGAGATAGGCGAGGGTCTTGCCGGTGCCGGTGCCTGCTTCGACCGCCAGGACGGCCTTTTCCTCCAGCGCCGCGGCCACCGCCTGCGCCATGCGTTGCTGCTGGGGGCGGAATTCGAAGTGGCGGGCGGCAGCAAGCGGACCCCCGGGCGAGAAGAATGCGGCGGCCTCGTCCGCGAGGGAGAGGGTTGGGCCGGAGGCGGTTTGCGCGCGGCGGCCGTTTCGTTCCGGGCCGGAGGATGGGGTGTCTACGTCCATCGCAAGCGGGCGTCGGCCAACCGCTCTTCCAGCTCGGCGATCACCCGCCGCTCCTCTTCTTCCCCCCGGGCCGAGAAGGTGACGCTCCAGCGCAGGTAGGCGCCAGCGTCATCCCAAGGGACCGTGGAGATCTGCCGCTCAGTAATCAGCCACTCTGCCGCGCTTTCCGCCGTCGGGAAGAAGATCTCCCCGTGCGCGGTTCTCGCCGAGCGGGGCGCGGGCGCGTAGAGGAAAAACGAGGCGTCCGGCTTGCGCACCGGGCAGCCCAACCGGCAGAGGGCCTCCGCTAGGAGGTCCATCCGTCGCGCATACTTCTGCGCGATCCGCCGCGTGATCTCCGGATGGTCCAAGCCGTAGGCGAAGGCGTGCTGGATGGCCAGGAATTGGCCCGAATCGGTGTGGTCCTTGACGTGCGCATAGGCGCGGACGAGCCGGGCGTCGCCGGCAACGAAGCCGCAGCGCCAGCCGGTCATGTTAAAGTTCTTGCTCGCCGAGTGGAGCTCGAGGCCGACCTCCTTGGCTCCCGGGATCGAGAGGAAGCTTAAGGGCGATCCGCGGAAGACCAAGCCCGCATAGGCGAAATCGTGGACCACGACGATCCGATGGCGATGGGCGAAGGCGACGACTTGTTCGAAAAACGAGCGGGTCGCCGTGGCGCCGGTGGGATTGTTGGGGTAGTTGAGCACCAGGACCTTGGCGCGTCGCAGCCGATCGGAGGGGACCGATGCCAAGTCGGGCAGAAAGGAGTTCTTCTCCAGGAGCGGGAGCGGATGGATCCGGCCCCCGTAATATTGGGCGTGCGTCCCGAAGACCGGATAGCCCGGCACGGTCATCAGAACGACGTCGCCCGGATCAATGAAACAGGCCGGCAGGATGGAGAGGGCCGCCTTGGAGCCGATCGAATGGCAGATTTCGGTCTCGGGATCGACCGAGACGCCGCAGACCCGCTCGAGATAGCGGGCGGCCGCCTCCTTGAGCCGCGGCCCTCCGTTGTCCGCATAGCCCCGGTTTTCCGGCTTGCGCGCCTCCTCGGCCAGCCGTTCGACGATCTCCGGCGGCGCCATGTCGTCCGGCTCGCCGACGCCGAAGTCGAGCAGCTCCCTTTCCGGATGCTTCTCGCGTGCTGCCCGCTTGGCCCGCTTGATCTTCTCGAACTTGTAGATTTCGGTCTCTTGGCCGAACCGGGCTCCGCCGATTCGCTGCGCGAAGGCGCTGGCAGGAAAGGAATCCATAGGCTGGCAGACGGGTGTATCCTTTCTCCACTTTTACGCGGCTGGGCTGGCAAAGGCAATCGTCCCTCTCAGGCCGAGAGGGCCGGGGCTGCGCCCGCAGGCGCGGCGGCTGATCGATCGGCCCGCCTTTTTCTCCAAGCGGCGGGTTGGGAATCCGGCGCCGGGCCTGGTACGCTCTCCGGCGGAGGTTCCTTGGCGATCATCCCCGCACCCGGCTCCCGATTCCGGCCCGCCCACCTGCGCACCCTTGCGCTCTTCCTGGCGGCCGGCTTCGGGATCGCCGTCGCTGCCGGCCCTTCCGGAGCCCGGGCTTTTGAGCTGCCGGTCCAGCTCGTCTGGGCCCGCCAGTATTACACGCTCTTCCTGGCCAAATCCCGCTCGGGCCAGGGCCCCCTCCAACCGTACGTGCGGTGCCGGGTCTACCTGCAATTCCATAACTGGGGTGCTGCCGTGCGGCTCCCGATGGCCCACGGAGAGCGGCCGGATTACCCGAATATCCAGTTTCGCGTATGGCGCAATCAGGACCCAATCCCCTTCGAGAGAAGGGCCTTTCCGGGCTTGGGGGCGGAAGATGAATACAGCATCCATTTTGACGCGGGCGAAAGCGTGCGGGTCACCTACGAATATGTCGAGCAGGTAATGCGGCACGACCCGGTCAGAAAGATCGATGTCTTCGAGGACACCTGGGGCTTCCTCGGCTATCGCCCGCCCTTGGAGGACTGGTGGATCGTGGTCGATCTCGGGCAGATGTATACCCAGTACCAAGCCTCGCCCGGCTTCGGAGAGAGCCCGGGCCGGCCCCTGCTCTCCTACAGGACCTTTTTCAACCGGATCTTCCGCGTCTCTCCGTCGGGCTACCGGAGCCGCGGGACCCAAATCTGGTGGCGCTTTCAGGACGTGAATGAGGAGCAGATGCACTCCTTCCCCAAGCTGCGGGTCGAGTGGCAGGCCTGGTACCGGTAGAGCGGGAGGAAGCGGCCGGGCCGCCGCGCGCTATCGCCAGAGGCGGTAGGCGGCATAGAGGAGGAAGACCGCGAACGCGCGTTTGGCATAGACCGCCGGGATGGCTTGAATGAAGAGGGAGCCGAGAGCGGCCCCGGCGGCCCCGGAAACGGCGATCACGGTGAAGAGGCTCCAGTCGATCTGCTTGAGCGTCCAATTCGCGAGGCTTCCCGCCAGGGCGATGGGCAGGATGAGCGCGAGCGAGGTGCCGACTGCGGTGTGATAGGGGACGGCGAAGGCGAGGATCAGGACCGGGACGAGAATGCTGCCTCCGCCGATGCCGAAGCAGCCGCTGGCGAAGCCGGCGGCTAGGCCGAGCAGAACGAGCGCGAAAAGGTGCATGCTCAAGTGATAGGGAGATGGAGCGAGCAGGTCGAGCCCGGCCGGCCCCTTTTCGTGGTCGGCCCGACGGGGGTCGGGAAGACCGAGTTCGCGCACGAGCTCGCGGAGCGGTGCGGAGCCCGCCTCCTTTCGATGGACTCGATGCAGGTGTATCGCGGCCTCGACCGCGGCACGGCGAAGCCGTCTCCGGAGGAGCGCGCGCGGTTCGGCTATGGCGGCATCGACCTGGTGGATTGGCGCGCATCCTTTTCGGCGGCGCAATATCGGGACCATGCGCAAGCCTTCCTGGAAGCTTGCGAGCGCCGGGGACATCCGGTGGTCGTGGTCGGCGGCACCGGCCTCTACTACCGGAGCCTGGTGCGGGGGCTCTGCGCGGCCCCGCCCGGCGATCCGGCCCTGCGGCGGGAGCTGGAGAGGCTCTCGGTGTCGGAGCTGGCGGAGCGGCTGGCCGCCGTCGATCCCGAAGCCTTCGCCGACGTCGACCGGCGCAACCCGAGGCGCCTCATCCGCGCGATCGAAGTCAAGGAGGCGAGCGGAATCTCGATCCGGGAATGGCAGGCGCGGACGACTCGGCCCGTGTTGCGGCGGTTCCGTACCCTTTGGCTGGAGCGGCCGGCGGGGGCGTTGCGGAAGAGGATCGCCGCCCGCGTCGGGTCGATGCTCGCTTCGGGATGGATCGAAGAGGTGGCTGACCGGCTGCGGGAAGCGGGCCCGGATGTCCTCTTCCGCTGCCCGGCGATCGGCTATGCCCGGATCGCGCGGTTCCTGGTGCACGGCGGCAGCCGTGAGCGCCTCGCGGAGGAGATCGCGGCGGATACTTACCGGTACGCGAAGAAACAGTTGACTTGGTTTCGAAAAGAGTCTAGTGTGAGGTATTGGTTGATGCTCGAAGAGCATGCTCCTCTTCCTTGGTGTTCCCGGTCCGCTGAGTAGCGTCGTCCTCGGGGTCGTCATCCAGACCGGATGAGAACCAGCGATCGCTCCGCGGAGCAGGTTCTGCTCGTCGGGCTGGAGCTTCCGAACCAGAAAGAGCCGCGGGTGACCGAATCCCTCGAAGAATTGGGGGAGCTCGTCCGCAGCGCAGGGGCGACGGTCGCCTCCCGGGTCGTCCAGCGGCTTCCGACGCCCACCGCCCCGTACTACATCGGCCGGGGCAAGGCCCTGGATCTGTCGCGAAAGTGCCAGGAGCACGGCATCCAGTCTGTCATCTTTGATGACGAGCTCACCCCGGCACAGAGCCGGAACCTGGCGAACCTCTTTTCCCGCAAGGTATTGGACCGGACGCAGCTCATCCTTGACATCTTCGCCCAGCGGGCCAAGACCCGGGAGGGGAAGATCCAGATCGAGCTCGCACAGCTCCTCTACCTGCTCCCGAGGCTGACCAGGCTATGGAGCCACCTCTCTCGGCAGACAGGGGGCATCGGCACCCGGGGTCCCGGGGAAACCCAGCTCGAGGTCGACCGGCGGCGCGTCCAGCAGCGGATCGCGCGCTTGCACCGGGAGCTCGAGGCTGTGCGGCGCTCCCGATCGGTGCAGCGGGAAGGAAGGAACCGGCTCCCCTGGTCGACCTTCTGCCTCGTCGGGTATACCAACTCCGGGAAGTCAACGCTCTTCAACCGCTTGACCCGGTCGGACGTCCTGGTCGAGGACAAGCTCTTCGCCACGCTCGATCCGACCATCCGGCTCTTGTCGCTGGGCGGAAAGCAGCGGGCATTCCTGACGGACACGGTCGGCTTCATCCGGAAGCTGCCGCACAACCTGATCGATTCGTTCCGCGCGACCCTGGAAGAGGTCAAGGAGGCTGACTTCCTCATCCATCTGGCCGACGTTTCCGATCCGAACGTAGAGGAGCGGATCGGCGACGTCCGCCGCGTACTGGAGGAGCTCGGGGCGCTGCAAAAGCCGACGCTCCTGGTTTGGAACAAGATCGATCGACTATGCGGCCCGGCGCCCCTCCGGCGCCTCCTCCGCCTTTATCCCGGTAGCCTGGGGATTTCGGCCCGGGACGGCTCGGGGATCCCCGAGCTGCTTTCCCGGATCGAAGATTGGTTGCGGGGGAGGTCGCTCTTTGTGCGCTTGCGCCTGCCGCTCCAGCGCGGCGATCTGCTGTCCCGGATTCATCGGGAAGGGGAGCCGGTAGACGTCCGCTACCGGCCCGAAGGGGTCTACGTGGAGGCATGGATCCCGCCTTTCTTGCAAACCGCCCTCGCTCCCTATATCCTCGCCGAGCGTGGCGCGGCGGATTCAGGAGATGTTGCCGGCGGAGCGCCCGCTCGAGCGGATGGCGGCGGGCGGGCCGGGCGGCCTCAAGGATTCGGAGCTGCTGGCGATTCTCTTGGGGAGCGGTAGGCGCGGGCTCTCGGCCGTCGGGCTGGGGGAGGAGCTGATCGAGCGGTTCGGCAGCCTGCAGGCCTTGGGAAGGGCGTCGCTGCCGGAGCTTGCCCGGTGCAAGGGGGTGGGTCCGACCAAGGCCGCGCGGCTTGCGGCGGCTTTCGCGCTGGGCGCCCGATCCGCTCAGGAGGAGCTTCTCGGCCGGAAGATCGAGCGGCCGAAGGATGCAGTGGAGTTCCTGGGGCCGCGCCTGCGGCTTTCGCCGGTGGAGATGCTGCTGGCGGTCCTGCTGGACGCCAAGGGGAGGGTGCTCGCCGTCGAGGAGATCACCCGGGGGACCCTTAACGAGAGCCTCTACCACTCCCGGGAGGCTTTCCGCGCGGCGATCGCTCACAAAGCCCATTCGGTGCTCTTCGCCCATAACCATCCTTCGGGCGACCCGACGCCTTCGGCGGAGGATATCGCGATCAGCCGGCGGATGCAGCGTGCAGGCGAAATCCTGGGCATCGAAGTCGTCGATCACCTGATTCTCGGCGGATCTCGCAGGGGCGAGCTTCTCTACTACAGCTTTCGGGAGAGGGGAGGGGCATGATTCATCCGACGGCCATGGTCAGCCCCAAGGCGGAGCTGGGCCGAGAAGTGCGGATCGGACCCGGGGCGATCGTCGAGGCCGGGACGGTGCTCGGCGACCGGTGCGAGGTCCGTGCGTATGCGGTGATCGCCGCGGGAACGCGGATGGGACCGGGAAACCGGATCGGCTACGGGGCGGTTCTCGGCGCCGAGCCCCAGGATCTCTCTTGGGACGGCTCCCCTTCGCGGGTGGTCCTGGGGGAAGGGAACGTGATCCGCGAGCATGTCACCATCCACCGCGGGGCCAAGCCGGAGACCGAAACGCGGATCGGCGACGGCAACTACCTGATGGTCGGATGCCACGTCGGGCACAACTGCGTCGTCGGCGACCGGACGATCATCGTCAACCACGTCCTGCTGGCTGGCTATGTTCAGGTGGGGGATCGGGCGTTTCTGGGCGGAGGCTCGGTCTTTCACCAGCACGTGCGGATCGGGGAGCTTGCGATGGTGCGGGGCGGGATCCGGATCGGGATGGATGTTCCCCCCTTCCTCATGGCGGTGGACGAAAACGAGGTCTGCGGCGTCAATCGTGTCGGGCTGCGGAGGGCGGGGTTTTCCGAGGAGGTCCGCCGGCGCCTCGAGGACGCCTACCGGGTTCTATACGAAAGCGGCCGCAACGTCTCGCAGGCGCTGGAGGAGATGGAGCGGCGCTGGCCGGACGACGGCGAGGTGCGGCGGATGATCGCCTTCATCCGCGGCTCCCGCCGGGGGATCTGCATGCCCCGCCGACGCCGGCGGCGGTCGGCGCCGGAAGCCGAGGGGAGCGTAACCCCTTCCTAATCCCCCGGCCGGCCGATCTCTCGGGCGAGGGCGGCGACGGTGGCGGGATCTTCCAAGGTCGTCGTGTCCCCCTGGATGCGGCCGCTGCGGACGAGCTCCTTGAGGAGCCGGCGCATGATCTTGCCGCTGCGGGTCTTGGGAAGGCCGGTGGTGAAAAAGATCTCCTTTGGGCGGGCGATCGCGGCGATTTCCTCGGCGACGTGGAGGCGCAACTCGTTCTTGAGTGCTTCCGAGGGCGTCTCCCCTTGCCGGAGGATGACGAAGGCGACGAGCGCTTCCCCTTTTTCCGGGTCGGGTTCGCCCACCACCGCCGCCTCCGCGACCTTCGGGTGGCTCACCAAGGCGCTTTCGACCTCGGCGGTGCCGATGCGGTGGCCGGCCACGTTGAGAACGTCGTCGACCCGGCCGGTGATCCAGAAATACCCGTCCGCGTCCCGGCGGGCGCCGTCGCCGGTGCAATAGACCCCCGGGATCTGGCTCCAGTAGGTCCTTCGGTAGCCGTCCGGGTCCCCGTAGATGCCCCGAAGCATGGAAGGCCAGGGGCGGCGGATGACCAGCTTCCCGTGCGCGCCGGGGGGAACCGGGTTCCCTTGATCGTCGACAACGGCGGGATCGACGCCGAAGAAGGGAAGGGTGGCCGAGCCCGGCTTGCAGGGAGTCGCCCCCGGCAAGGGAGCGATCATCACGGACCCGGTCTCCGTCTGCCACCAGGTGTCGACCACCGGGCAGCGCCCCCGGCCGATCTTCTCCCAGTACCAGACCCAGGCTTCCGGATTAATCGGCTCCCCGACCGATCCGAGGAGGCGCAGCGAGGAGAGATCCCAGGGCTCGGTCCATGCCTCCCCCCACCGCATGAAAGCCCGGATCGCCGTCGGCGCCGTGTAGAGGATGTTGATCCGATGGCGCGCGATCATCCGCCAGAACCGGTCGGGCTGCGGGAAGTCGGGCGCGCCTTCGTAGAGGAAGACCGAAGCTCCGTTCGCCAGCGGCCCGTAGACCACGTAGCTGTGGCCGGTCACCCACCCGATGTCGGCCGTGCACCAGAAGAGATCCTCCTCCCGCACGTCGAAGAGGTACTTGGTCGTCAGGGCGCAGCCGAGAAGATAGCCGCCGGTCGTGTGCACAATCCCTTTCGGCTTCCCCGTGGTTCCGCTGGTGTAGAGGATGTAGAGCGGGTGCTCGCTGTCGAGCGGGCGGGCATCGCAGCGGTCGTCGACCTCGGCGAGCTCCTCCTCGATCCAGAAGTCGCGCCCTGGCCGCATCGGCACGGGCTCCCCCGTCCGCCGGACGACCAGCACCCGCTCGACCTGGGGGAGATCGGCCAGGGCTTCGTCGATCCGCTCCTTGAGCGGGACGATTCGTCCCCGGCGGTATCCTCCGTCGGCCGTGACGACGACCTTCGCACCGCAGTCGAGAATCCGGTCTCGGACCGACTTGGCGCTAAAGCCGGCGAAGACGACGCTATGCACCGCCCCGAGGCGCGCGCACGCGAGCATGGCGACCACCGCTTCCGGAAGGAGCGGCAGGTAGATGACGACCCGGTCGCCGGCGGCCACTCCGCTCCGGGAGAGCAGGTTCGCCCACCGGCAGACCTCGGCATGGAGCTGCCGGTAGGTGAGCGTCCTCAGCTCTCCGGGCTCCCCCTCCCACACGAGGGCCGCCTTGTTGCTGCGGGGCCCGGACAGGTGGCGATCGAGGCAGTTGTAGCTGGCATTGAGCTTTCCGCCCAGGAACCAGCGGGCGTGCGGCGGATCCCAGGCCATGAGCTTCTTCCATGGCTCCGACCAGTCGAGCTCCGCCGACATCCTCGTCCAAAACGTACCCGGCGACTCGATCGATTCCCGGTAAAGCCGGCGGTAGTCGTCCAAGCGCCCGATCCGCGCGCAGGCGGCAAACTCCGCGGGCGGAGGGAACACGGGCTCGGTTCCCGCTACGGGGGCCGGATGCGGGGGCGCCGATACGGTGGTGCTCTCGGAGGCGGCTTCGCTCATTTTCTTCGGACGCCGGCGGGCCGGCGCTGCTGCCGGGGTGTCGACACGATAGGAACCCCGGAGCCGAAAAGCAAACCCGGAGGCCCTTGGTTTTCAGCGGCCGTTCCGGTAAGGCGGAGGATCCGGAACGGGGCGCGGCCGACGGCGATCCCTATACCCCTTCCCCGGCCATCATCTTCCGGATGCGCGGGACGTGCCGGCCGCCTTCGAACGGAGTCTCCAGGAAGACCCGGACGATCCGAAGCGCGGTCTCCTCGGGGATGAGCCGCTCGCCGAGGGCGATCACGTTGGCGTCGTTGTGGGCGCGACCGAGGCGTGCCGACTCCTCGTTGAAGCAGTAGGCGCAGCGGATCCCCCGGACCTTGTTGGCGACCATCGCCTCACCGTTTCCCGAGCCGCCCAGGACGATGCCGCGGTCAGCCTTCCCTTCGGCGACGAGCACCGCCGCGGGCCGGACAAAGTCCGGATAGTCGTCGTCGGGCCTCGGCGCATGGGTGCCGCAGTCGATCACCTCGTGGCCGAGGCTCTTGAGGAATTCCTTGATCTTCTCCTTGTAGGCGAAGCCGGCGTGATCCGATCCGATGGCGATTTTCATGTGGGGCGGCTCTTTTTTCTAGCGCGAGGGACTGCGGGGATAAAGGCCCTTTTTTGTTCCCCCGCCCCTCAGCTGTTGATCTGCGTCTCCAGCTGCGCGATCTCGTCACGCAGGAGGGCGGCCTCCTCATACCGTTCTTCTCTGACCGCCCGGCGCAGGCTTTCCTGGAGGTCCTCCAGCCGCCGCTGGTAAAACTGATGGCGCAGGAACTTGGGGGGCATCTTCCCCTTGTGGATAACGCCCTTGTGCATATCGCGCAGCATCGACTCGACGGCCTCCGCGAAGACTTCGTAGCAGTGGGCGCAGCCGAGGCGCCCGGTCTTCTTGAAATCCGATTGGGTGAAGCCGCACTGCGGGCAGGTAGGCTCGTTCCGGGCGAGGAGGCGCTCCCCGTCCGGCGTACCCCCCAGGAGCATGTCGGCCAGCGAGAAGACGGAGGGGTCCGACACGCCTTTCTCCTTGGCGCACTTTTCGCAAAGATGGACTTTTTGCACCTTGCCGCCGACAATTTGCGTGAGATGCACGGTGGCCGGTGCCTCGCAGAAATGGCACTTCATTGCTGCTGCGCGGCTCGCATTGCCGTTGGCTCTCCTGATTCATAAATAAGGGTGCCGGTGCTCCGGGTCAATGAGCGAAAACGGAGCAGGAGCTTCTGCGTCCAGCAACCCGGGCGCCCCGTGCCGATCGTCCGGCCGTCGATCTCGGTCACCGGGACGATTTCCGCCGCCGTTCCGGTCAGGAACACCTCGTCGGCGACAAAGAGGTCGTAGCGGGTCATCTCGCGCTCCGCGACCTCGATCCCCTCGCTTTGCGCCAGCCGGAAGATTTCCCGCCGGGTGATCCCCGGCAGCGCTCCGGCGGAAATCGGTGGGGTGACCACCCTCCCTCCCTTGACCGCGAAGATATTATCCCCGGAGCATTCCGCCACGTATCCGGCCTCGTTGAGGAGCAGGGCTTCGTCCGCGCCCGTAGCGGCCGCCTCCATCTTGGCCAAGATGTTGTTCAGGTAGTTGAGGGACTTGATCGCCGGGTCGAGGGCGGACGGGGAGACCCGGCGGACGGCCGCAGTATGGAGGCGCAGGCCCCTTTCGTAGACCGAGGCGGGGTAGAGCTGGATCGCGCTGGCGATGATGAAGACCGTCGGCTGCGGACAGGACGCCGGGTTAAGCCCAAGGTCGCCCTTGCCGCGGGTGACCACAAGCCGGATGTACCCGTCCCATAGAGAATTGCGCCGGCAGCATTCCAGGACCGCGCTCCTCAGCTCCGCCCGACTCAGCGGGATCGACAAGCGGATCGCCTTGGCCGAGTCGAAGAGGCGTTCGAGATGCTCTTCCAAGCGGAAGACGCGGCCCTCGTACGCCCGGATCCCCTCGAAGACGCCGTCCCCGTACAGCAAGCCGTGGTCGAACACCGACACCTTGGCGTCGGCTTCGTCCACGAACGCCCCGTCCAAAAAGATCTTCTTCGGCTTTTGCTCGTTCATTGGCCTTCCCGGCCGCCAGCCCGGCCTCATCCTCCGAAAGGCGGTCAGAGCTTCATTTCCGATCCCGGCGGGCGAAGCAAGCTCGAATTCTCGCTCCGGCCCGAAAAGGCTTCGGGCTCCTGAGCCTCCTGCGGTTCCGCGGGGGCGCGCGGCCAGGCGGCGGGCTCCAGCTTCCCTCCGGTTAAGACCAGCTGCCGATCCCCCTTCCGGGCCAACCGGACATCATGGGTGGCCATCACCAGGGTCTTGCCTCGGCTCCTCTGGAGGTCGAGCAGCAGTTCGATGACTTCCCCGCCGGTCTTCTCATCCAGGTTGCCCGTCGGCTCGTCGGCGATCAGGATCTCGGGATCGTTCCGGAGTGCGCGCGCGATCGCCACCCGCTGCTGCTCGCCGCCCGAGAGTTCCCACGGGCGGTGGTGGCATCGGTGGGCCATGCCGACGGCTTCCAAAAGGGTCCAGCCCGGCTTGGCATCCCGCTCTCCGAGAAGCAGGGCCGGCAGGTTCACGTTTTCCAGCGCGCTCAGCTCCGGGAGCAGGTGGTAGGCTTGAAAGACCAGGCCGATCGCCTTTGCACGCCACCCGGCCAGCCGCTTGCGGGAGAACCGGGAGATGTCCTGGCCCCGGTAGAGCACCCGCCCCGAGTCCGGGGCTTCGAGCCCCGCCAGGATGTGGAGAAGCGTCGTCTTGCCCGATCCGGAGACCCCTTGGATCGTGTAGCAGAGCCCTTCGCGGAAGACCACGCTCGCTCCGGTGAGCACCGGAACGGCGACCGATCCGGCGCGGAAGGATTTGTGGATGGCCTCGGTCGCGAGAACCGGGGGGGAATCCCCCTTCTCGACGCGCTTGGTCTCATTCATAGCGCAAGGCGTTCGCCGGCAGGATCCGGGCGGCGTTCCAGGCGGGGATCCACGCCGCGCAGACGCAGAGAAGGATCGCCGTGAAAGCGATTCCGAGGATCTGCGGCAGATCGATCACCACCGGGATGGTGGCGAAGTGGTAGACGTCGGCCGAAAAGAGGTCGATGCCGACCACCCGCTCGATCAGGTCGCGCAGGAGATTCAGGTTGGGCAGCGTTACGGCGGCCAGGAGGAGCCCGAGCGTCGTGCCCAGCAGGCCGACGACCAACCCGTGGACGATGAAGATCGCGAGGACCTGGCTGTCGGTGGCGCCGAGCGCCTTGAGCAGGCCGATTTCCCGGCGCTTCTGCGCAGTGATCGTGATGAGGGTGCTGCAGAGCCCGAAGGCCGCGACCAGGATGATGAAGAAGAGGATGACCGCCATCGTCGCTTTTTCCACCGCGATCGCGGTGAACAAGGGCCGGTTCTGGTCCATCCAGGTGATCGCTTCCATGGGAGGGGCGAACGAGGTGTTAAGCTTGGCCTTGAGGCGGTCGGCAGCCATCGGATCCTTGACGCGCAAGGCGATCCCGTGGACTCCGTGGCCGAGGCTGTAGAGGTACTGGGCGTTCCGGAGGGAGGTTAGGAAGAACGACGAGTCGTATTCAAAGAGTCCGGTCCGGAAGATGCCCGAGATCTCCAGCTCGGTCGGCAGCGGGATCGACTTGCGGCCCGAATCGGCGGATTCACGGAGCGCCTGCAGGTGGCGCGGAGCGTAAATGACGACCCTATCCCCCACGGTCGCCCCGTTGCGCTTGGCCCATTCGTCCCCGACGAGCACCGAGTCGGCTTGGAGGTTGTATTTCCCGGCGACCAGATAACGGCGCAAGGGGATCACGGCGAGCTCGGCCTCCGGATCGATCCCTCGGAGGATGGGGGTGGTGATCCGGTCCGCGTACTCGGCGAGGACGGGGCCGCTAACGAATGGGGCCGCCCCTTCGACACCGGGCTCCTTGAGCAGCCGGGCGATCTCCCGTTCCGGATGCTGCAGCACCTCCCCGTTGGAAACCACCAGGTGGGCGTTGAAGCCGATGATCTTTTCCTGCAACTCCCGCTCGAAGCCCGCCATCACCGCGAGGACGACGACCAGGACGAGCACGCCCAGCGTCACGCCGAGCAGGGAGAGGAGCGTGATGACCGAGACAAAGCTCCGGCGCGGCCGGAGGTAGCGGAGGGCGAGGAATCCGGGCAGGGACCGGGGCATTCGGCCGGGAGGCGCGTCCGCAGCGTAGGGGGATGGGGTCATGGCGAAGATTTCCGGAAGGCGAGCCGGCGGAGCGCGGCTTCGCTCAGCAGGTCCTTAAGAGCCGTTCCCGACCCCTTTTCCAGGTCGTCGGTCGCTTTCTGCAGGCCGGCAAGGAAGGAGCGGAGCGCCGGCAGAACATTCTCCCGGTTGGCGAGCAGGATCTCGCTCCACATCTCCGCGGGACCGGCCGCGATCCGGGTCACGTCACGGAATCCGGGGCCGGCGACCTCCAGCGCCCCGCTGTCCACCGACCGGACCAGGACGGCCGCCAGGAGGTGCGGCAAATGGCTGACCGCGGCGACCCGCCGGTCGTGCTCCGGAGCCGAGAGGCGGAGGGTGCGGGCGCCCAGCGCGAGCCAGAACGCTTCGACGAGGGCGACCGCCTCCTCTGAGGGATCTTCCGGAGGGGTGAGGATGGAGATCGCTCCCGCGAAGAGGTCCGGCCGGGAGTAGCCGAATCCGGACCGCTCGCTCCCGCTCATCGGGTGGCTGCCCACCCAGCGGGTTCGCCCCTCGAGGTGCTCCTGGAGGAGCTTCATGGCGGGCACCTTGACGCTGGCCGTGTCGGTCACTACCGCTTGCGGATCGACGGCCTCCCGGATGCCGCGGAGGATCGTGGCCATGGCGGCGATGGGGAGGGCGACGACGACGAGCTGCGCGCCCCGGACCACTTCTGCGGCATCGTCGGATACCAACTCGGCGATCTGCGCCGCTTGCACCGCCTCCCTTTCCGGGCCGACGCTGAAGAGCGCCAGCTCCCGGCAGAGCCGGAACTGGCGCGCTGCGCGGGCGACCGATCCGCCGATGAGGCCGGTGCCGATCACGGCCAAGCGGGCGAGCGGGAAGGGACCGTTCATTCTGCTGTGCGGGCCGCCCTTCCTCTGGTGTCGTGCAGGGCGGCGGGAAGGATCGCCAGAAAATTCGTTACTTGCCGGGGTGTGCCGACGCTCACACGGATCCACTCGGGCAGCCCGTAGCTGCGCAAGGGGCGGACGATCCACCCGCGGCGCAGCAGGCTGGCGAAAAGCGCCTCGCCGTCGCCGACCCGCACCATGACGAAGTTGCCTGCCGAGGGGACGTACTCGAGGCCCAGCCGGCCGAAGGATTCCTCCAGGCGCAGGCGTCCTTCCCGGACGACGCGCCGGGTGGCTTCCGTATGCTCGCGGTCCTCGAGCGCGGCGATGGCTGCGGCCTGCGCCAGCAGATTGGCGTTGAAGGGTTGGCGAGCCCGCTGCAGCCAGGAGGCGATCGGAGCCGGGGCAAGGCCGTAGCCGATGCGGAGGCCGGCCAAGCCGTGCATTTTGGAAAAGGTCCGCAGCAGCACGATGTTCTTCCCCTCCCGCACCCAGGAGACGCTCGGCGGCGGGTCGTCCAGGAAATCGACGTAGGCCTCGTCGAGGGCGAGCACCACGTGTCGGGGGATCGTCCGGACGAACTCCGCGAGCTCCCCGTTGGGGATGCGCGTCCCGGTGGGGTTGTTCGGGCTCGTCAGGAAAATCAGCCGGGTGTTCGGCCCGATCGCCTTCCGCATCGCCCCCAAGTCATGACGGAACCCGGGGTCGGGCGTCTCCCGGCACGGAGTCTCGAAGAGCTGGGCCATCAGGCGATAGACCGCGAAGGCGTGCCGGGAGCAGAGGACCTCGTGCGCCCGCGGCGACACGAAGACGTGGAAGAGCAGCTCGATGATCTCGTTGGAGCCGTTGCCCAGGACGACGTTCTCGATCGAGAGGTCGTGATGGCGGGCGATCGCCTCCCGCAGGAGCCGTCCGGCCCCGTCGGGGTAGAGATGGACCCGCGGCAACGCCTGCCGGATCGCCTCCAGAGCCAGCGGGGAAGGACCCAGCGGGTTTTCGTTCGAGGCGAGCTTGCAGATCTCCTCCGGCGCGAAGCCCTGCTCGCGGGCCAGCTCTTCGATCGGCTTGCCCGGTTCGTAAGGGGTCAGCGCACGGATTCCCGGGTTGACGAGGTCTTCGAGGGTAGTCACGGTTCGGTGCGGATCTCCTCCAGGCTAAAGGTTTATTAACCCTCAGGCAAGCCGTTCGGCACGCGGGCATCGGCTTCCCCGGCTCCGTTTCCGGGAAGCAGCGGCGGAGGAGAGGGCGGAACGGGGGCGGGCGCGGGACGGCCGACTCCCGTGGAAACCTAGAGCTAGAGGCCATTTCTCACAAGCTTTCTCCTACGGCTTGCAAAACAGGCTCGTCTGCTTCGCTCCCGCTTGGTTTTCCATCCTCGCAGTATGTATTCCAACAGCTCCGGTGGGAAACCTGCGCCCGCCTCGCACCCAAGCCCATTTGCGGCGCCTCGGCTACGAAATTTGTGAGAAATGGCCGCTATGGGCCTTCATTCTTCCCGGACCTTTTTGCTTGCCGCCAGATGCTTCCTCATTAGATTGGTCGTACATGGCCCAGACGCAAGAGCTCGGTTACAACTCCAAGGTCGAGGGGGACGTCGTCCTGACGACCGTGGATTCCGCGATCAACTGGATGCGGAAAAACTCCCTCTGGCCGATGCCGATGGGGCTGGCCTGCTGCGCCATCGAGCTCATGGCGGCTTCGTGCGCGCGTTTCGACATCGCTCGCTTCGGCGCCGAGGTGATGCGGTTTTCCCCCCGGCAAGCGGACCTGATGATCGTGGCCGGGACCGTGACCTACAAGATGGCCTACGCAGTGAAGCGGATCTACGACCAGATGCCGGAACCGAAGTGGGTGATCGCGATGGGAGCTTGCGCTTCGAGCGGGGGCATGTACCGGAGCTACGCGGTCCTTCAGGGCATCGACCGGCTCATTCCCGTCGACGTGTACATCTCCGGCTGCCCTCCCCGGCCGGAGGCGCTGCTCGACGGGCTTCTGCGGATCCAAGCCAAGATCGACGGCGAGCCCGCGCTCCGTCGCCTCAAGCAGGTCGCCTGACCGGAGACGGCGATCGATCGGGCCCGAGCGTGCAGGGATCCCTATTGCCGGGCGGATTTAGACAATGACGAAACGGGAAGCGGTCGAGAACCTTCGTTCGAACCTGGGGGCCAAGATCCTCGGGGTGGATGAGTTCCGGGGCGAGACGACGGTCCGGCTGGACCTTTCGGGGATCGTGGATGCGGCGCGGCTTCTCAAGCAGATAGGCTACCGGATGTTACTCGACATGACGGCCGTCGACCACCTGGGGGAAGAGCCCCGGTTCGAGATGGTCTACCATTTCTTCTCGGACGCGACCGGCGAGCACCTGCGGCTCAAGGGGAGGGTGGGAGGCGAGGAGCCGACCGTGCCGTCGCTCACGGGGGTCTACGCCACCGCGGATTGGCAGGAGCGCGAGGCTTTCGACATGATGGGGATCCGATTCGCCGGCCATCCCGACCTCCGGCGGATCCTGATGTGGGAGGGATATCCGTTCCATCCGCTGCGCAAGGATTTCCCGTTGGAAGGGAAGGCGAGCGACGCCGGCGCGGTCGCCTTTAGCGAGCCGGCCCCGATGGACGGAGGTCCTTTTGTCACGCTTCCGGCCAAGGAGAGCGAAAAACGAGAGCCGCGGGCCCATCCTGCGGATGAACTGGAGGAGGTGCAGGGATGACGGGTCAGGCGAGTCTGGTTACGGAGAGAATTCCGCTTGGCGAGGATCTTTCGGATGCTCCGGCCGGCGAGCGGCTCATCGTCAATGTGGGGCCGTCCCATCCGAGCACCCACGGCGTGCTCCAGATCCTGGTCGAGCTCGACGGGGAGACCGTGGTCAAGGCAGACCCGGTGATCGGCTACCTCCACCGGGGGGATGAGAAGATCGCCGAGAACATGCACTACAACCAGTTCATCCCCTACACCGATCGCCTCGACTACCTGGCGCCGCTGGCGAACAACGTCGCCTACGCCTGCGCCGTCGAAAAGCTGATGGGATGGACCGTGCCGCCGCGCTGCCAGGTAATCCGGGTGATCTGTTGCGAGCTGGCCCGCATCTCCTCCCACCTGCTCGGCTTGGGCGCCTTCGCCATGGACTGCGGGGCGGTTTCGGTCTTCCTCTACACCTTCACCGAGCGGGAAAAGATCTACTCGCTGATCGAGGAGCTGACCGGCGCCCGGTTCACGACCACCTATACGCGGATCGGGGGTCTGGCCCGCGACCTGCCCGACGGCTGGGTCGGGCGGGCGCAGGCGTTTGTCGATCAGTTCGGCGCCCGCGTCGATGAGATCGACAAGCTGCTTTGCCGCAACCGGATTTTCGTCGACCGGACCAAGGACGTGGGCGTGATCTCCGCGGCCGATGCGCTCGACTACGGACTTACCGGCCCAAACCTCCGGGCCTCCGGAGTCGATCTCGATCTGCGCAAGAAGCTCCCCTACCTCGGGTACGAGCAGTACGACTTCGAGGCGGTCGTCGGGAGCGCCGGCGATTGCTACGATCGGTTCGTGGTGCGGTTGGAGGAGATGCGCCAGAGCCGGAGGATCCTGCAGCAGGCGCTCTCCCGGATCCCGGACGGCCCGATCTGCGTCGACGAGGTGCGCAGCTACCTCCCGCCGAAGTCGGCGGTTCTCACGAAGATGGAAGAGCTGATCCAGCACTTTATGATCGTCACCGAGGGGATCTCGGCGCCCCCCGGAGAGGTCTACTTCGGGGCGGAGAACCCGAAGGGAGAGCTCGGGTTCTACATCGTCAGCAAGGGCGGCGGGGTTCCCCACCGGCTGAAGATCCGGGCTCCGAGCTTCATGAACCTGAGCATACTCCCCAAGCTTCTCCCGGGCCACCTGATGGCGGACGTGGTGGCGATCCTCGGAAGCCTCGATTTCGTCATGGGGGAGTGCGATCGCTAGCGCGGGAGGACGATCCGGCATGGTAGAACCTGAACAGCCCCTGCTGCCCGGCGACGAAGTGCCGAGCGCCGAATTCGAGCGGAAGGCCGACGAGATCATTGCCCAGTACCCCGTCTCCCGGCGCAGCGCCTCGCTACCCCTGCTTCACCTCTGGCAGGAGGAGTTCGGCTTCATCAGCGAGCGGGCCGTCGAGTGGATCGCGGCGAAGCTCGGGATCAAGCCGATCCACATCCTGGAGCTGGTGACCTTCTACCCCATGCTGCACCGGCGGCCGGTGGGGAAGACCCATTTCCGGGTTTGCCGCACGCTTTCCTGCGCCTTGGCGGGCAGCTACGAGCTCTTCGCGCGGATCCGGGAGCTGTGCGGGGCGACCGTCCCCGCGGGCCACGGCCTCTACCTGAGCCCCGACCGGTCCTGCTCCGTCGAGTTCGTCGAGTGCCTGGCCGCCTGCGGGTCCGCCCCGGCCATGATGGTGGATGAGGAAGAGTTCGAGCGGGCGACGATCGATACCGTGGAGGAGATCCTGCGGCGGCGGAGGGCGCAAAACGGCGCGGCCCAAGGCGCTGAGAAAGGTTAAGAAAGGTTCCCATGCCTCAGCCTCAAGACGGAGCGACAACGGCCAACCCGACGCGGGAGCATCGGATGATCCTCCGCTACGTCGATCAGCCCGGATACACGACCGACATCGACTGCTACCTCCGGCACGGCGGCTACGCGCAGCTTCGCAAGGCCCTCTCCATGGACCCGGCGGCGATCGTAGGGGAGGTCAAGGCGTCCGGCCTGCGGGGAAGGGGTGGCGCCGGGTTCCCGACGGGCACCAAGTGGGGCTTCATCGACCACACGAAGAACCGGAAGCCGGTCTACCTGCTCTGCAACGCGGACGAATCCGAGCCCGGAACCTTCAAGGACCGCCAGATCATCTATAAGGATCCCCACCAGCTGATCGAGGGGATGATCATCTCCTGCTATGCCAATCGCGCCCACCTGGGCTACATCTACATCCGCGGCGAGATGGCGCGGGGGGCCAAGATCCTGGAGCGGGCGCTGGCGGAGGCCCGCGAGAGGAACTTCCTGGGAGCCAACATTCTCGGCAGCGGGTACGATCTCGAGATCTTCGTCTTCCGGGGTGCCGGCGCCTACATCTGCGGCGAGGAGACGGGCTTGATCGAATCGCTTGAGGGGAAGCGGGCGTATCCGCGGATCAAGCCGCCGTATTTCCCGGCCGCGTTGGGCCTCTATCTCTGTCCGACGATCGTCAACAACGTCGAGACCCTCTGCCACGTGAAGCATATCGTGGAGATGGGCGGCGCGGAGTACGCCAAGATCGGCACTCCGAACAACACGGGCACCCGGATCTGGTGTGTGAGCGGCGACGTCCGCCGGCCCGGCTACTTCGAGTACGACTGCGGAGCGATCACGATGGGCGAGCTGCTCTACGACGTCTGCGGCGGCATCCGCGACGGCAACCGCCTCAAGGCGTTGATTCCCGGCGGCTCCTCGGCCAAGGTGCTGCGCGCGGGCGAGGTCTACCGGATCCGCCGCAAGAACGCCGCGGGAGAGACCGAGGAGGTCGAGATGCGGCTCGAGGATCTCCCCCTCGACTTCGATACGATCGCGGCGGCGGGGTCGATGTCGGGCTCGGGTGGGATCATCGTGATGGACCATACCCGCGACGTCGTGGAGTGCCTTCGGAACCTTTCCGCTTTCTACGCCCACGAGTCGTGCGGGCAGTGCACGCCGTGCCGGGAAGGGGCCCTCTGGATGCGCAAGGTCCTCGACCGGATGGCCGAAGGCAAGGGGAGGCCCGAGGACCCGCAGCTTTTGCTCGACCTGGCCGGCCAGATCGCCGGACGCACCATTTGCGCGTTCGGGGAGGCGTGCTCCTGGCCGGTGGAGAGCTTCGTGAGCAAGTTCCGGGAAGAGTTCGAAAGCAAGGCGGCAGCCGGCGAGGAGATCGGCCGCCTGGAGGCCGTCCATTGACCCGGCTCCGCCACCGAGAAGAACCATGGCCTTGATCAAAAATCCGTTCGATCACGATTTGCCGCCGGCCGACGCCCGGCCGGTGCCCGTTCAGCTCGACGGCCAGTGGGTGGAGGTCCCCGCCGGGCTCAACGTGATCGAGGTGGCCCGCCGCTTCGGCAAGCTGATCCCCCACTACTGCTACCACCCCAAGCTTTCCATCGCGGGTAACTGCCGGATGTGCCTCTTCGAGATGGGCACGCCCAAGCTCGGCCCCGACCGGAAGCCGGTCCTCGACGGCGAGGGGCGGCCGGTGCTCCAGTGGATGCCGCGGCCGCAGATCGCTTGCGCGACTACCGCCTTTCCCGGACTCGGGATCCGGACGAGCTCCCCGCTGGTCGAGTCCTGCCAGAAAGGAGTGATGGAGTTCCTGCTGGCGAACCATCCGCTCGATTGCCCGATCTGCGACCAGGCGGGCGAGTGCAAGCTCCAGGAGTTTGCCTTCGATTACGGCAAGGGCCGGAGCCGGTTCGTGGAGGACAAGGTCCGGAAGCCGAAGCGGGTCGACATCGGCCCCCGGATCGTCCTCGACGACGAGCGGTGCATCCTCTGCACGCGCTGCATCCGTTTCGCCCGGGAGATCGCGGGTGATGACTGCCTGGGGATCACCGAGCGCGGCGGGGTCAGCCGGCTCGCGATCCACCCGCAGAAGCGGTTTACGAGCGACTACTCGCTCAACACGGTGGACATCTGCCCGGTCGGAGCCCTCACCTCCAAAGATTTCCGGTTCCGGATGCGCGTCTGGTTCCTGAAGGAGACCAAGAGCATCTGCGTCGACTGCGCCACCGGCTGCAACGTGACGATCGGCAGCCGGGAAGGGATCGTCTACCGCTTGACCCCGCGGGTCAACGAAGCGGTCAACTCCCACTGGATGTGCGACCAGGGGCGTCTGGGCTTCCATTACATCCATAGCAAGCAGCGGGTCCTCGAGCCGGCCCGGCGGGAGGAGAACCAGCTCTTTCCGGGCGAGTGGTCGTTTCTCCTGGCGCAGGCGGCCGAAGCCCTGCGCAGGCTGGAGCCCGGCACGCTCGCGATTTTAGCCTCCGCCCGGCTGACCAACGAGGAGCTCTTCCTGGTCCGGTGCCTGCGCGACCTCCTCGGCGGTCCGGCGGTGCTCACCGAGGTCGTTCCGCGGAAGGGGCAGGCCGACGGCCTGCTGCGCAGCGACGACCTCAACCCGAACAGCCGGGGCGCGCGGCTCCTCGAGATCGGGAGCGGCGGCGAACGGCTCCCGGAGCTACGCCGGCGCATCGAGGAAGGAACGGTCAAGGGGCTCTTCTGCCTCCACGAGGATGCGGTCGCCGCCGGTTTGCCCGAAGAGGGCCTGGAGAAGCTCTCCGTCCTCCTCTGGCAAGGCCTGCTTGCGGACAAGACCTACGAAAAGGCCCACTGGGTCCTCCCGGGCGCCTCCTTCGCCGAAAAGAGCGGCTCGATGGTGAACCGGGCCGGCCGCGTCCAGCGGCTCGGGCGGGCGATCCCGCCACCGGGGCGCGCCCGGGAAGACCTCTGGATCCTCCGGTCGCTCCTCCTCGCCTTGGGGGGGGAGGATCCCGGCGCGAGCAGTGCCGAGATCTTCGCGAAGATGGCTGCGGCGGTGCCCGCCTTCGGCGGCCTGAGCTGGGCGGGTCTGGGAGACCAGGGACATCCGCTCCCCGGAGACGCGCGCTAGGAATTGGCCATGGAAGCCACGCTCGCCGTCTTTCTCGTCAGCACGCTGGTCAAGATCTTCCTGGTGGTCGCCGTCCTCCTGGGGTTGGTCGCCTACGCCGTCCTGGCGGAAAGAAAGGTAAGCGCGGCCATTCAGGACCGGATCGGGCCGAACCGGGTAGGACTTCCCTTCCTTCAGGCGCGCCTGGCGGGGCTCGGGCAGCCGCTGGCCGATGCCTTCAAGCTCATGCTCAAGGAGCAGTTCGTTCCGGGACACGTGCGGAGCTTCTACTACAATCTGGCCCCGATCCTCTCGTTCCTTCCGGCCCTACTGACGGTCTGCGTGATCCCGTTCGCCGGAGTCGATCCGATCCGCTTTCCCGGCCTCTCCGTCGAGATCCCCCAGCCCGGGGTGATCGCCAACGTCGGGATCGGCGCCCTTTTCCTCTTTGCGGTCACCTCGCTGGCGGTCTACGGGATCGTGCTCGCGGGCTGGTCGTCCAACTCAAAGTACGCGTTCCTCGGGGGGATCCGCTCAAGCGCCCAGATGATCTCCTATGAAGTCGCCCTCGGCTTCTCCGCGGTCCCCGTCTTCCTGATTTCCGGGGCCTTGAGCCTGCCCAAGATCGTCGAGTTTCAGATCGAGCGCGGCTGGTTCCTCCTGCCTTTTGCGGGGAAGCACCTGGATTGGCACCTCCTTCTCTTCTGGCCGTTTCTGCTCCTCTCCTCATTGATCTTCCTGGTCACCCTCTTCGCGGAGACCAACCGAGCTCCGTTCGACCTCCCGGAGAGCGAGCAGGAGCTCGTGGGCGGGTACAACACCGAGTACGGCGGCATGCGCTTCGGGATGTTCTTCCTGGGCGAATATGCGGCGCTCATCTCCGCCAGCGGGCTCTTCGTCACCCTTTTCCTGGGAGGCTGGAGCCTCCCCTTCGGCTGGCTGGGAACGGCCTCCTCGGTCGGCACCTTTCTCCTCCAGGCGCTCGTCTTCCTGGTCAAGGTCTGCCTGCTCGTCTTCTTCTTCATGTGGATCCGCTGGACCTTGCCGCGCTTCCGCTACGACCAGGTGATGGCGCTCGGCTGGAAGATCCTGCTGCCGATCTCGATGGCCAACATCGTGGTCGTGGCCGTCCTGATTGCCGTCTTCGGCGGCGCGGTCTGACCGGCGGCCGGATCATCGCCGGTCCGCGGCTCCGACCCGCTCCGGCCGGGGCAACCGCCAGGCGGACCAGAGGCGCAGGTAATCCTCCCGGGTCAGGACCACCAGCTCCGGCCTCCCGCGGGGATCGAGCCAGCGGAGCAGCTCGACGATCTCCTCTTTCCGTAGCGCCAGGCATCCGGACGTAGGGACCCGCTCGCCGTATCGTCCGTGGAGGAAGATCGCGCTGCCGGCGCCGGGCCGACTATCCGGGTAGTTGTGCTCGACGGCGATCATCCATTCGAGCACCGGGTCCTCGATCCGGAGCCTCTCCTGCGCAAACCACTCCGGCGGATCCTCTGCGGCGGGAACGGTGACCAGGTGGTTGTAGTGGGGAAGCTCGGGGTTCTCGATCCAAGCATCCCGTTCCGATTTCCGGTGGTAGAGCTTCCACTTGGCCCCCGCGGGCAAAGAGGGAGCGGTTCCCAGGACCAGCCCGATCCGGAAGCGGCCCGCCGGGGTCCGGCCGTCCCCCTCCTCCTTCTGGAGGCCGGGCTGCGGTGGATGCAAGCCGATGCCCCAGGCGACTCCGTTGCGGCCGAGGAGTACAGGGATCGCCTCTCCCTTCTGCTGCCACCGGCCGCCGGGAAGAGTCCGCTGCCAGCGGGAAAGCCGGCCTTGCCAGGATGCGGCCTCGGGAACCAGTACGATTACGCGCTGCTCGAGGCGAAACGGCCAGAGGAGGAGCGATCGCCAGAGCCAGACGCCTCCGATCACGATCCCGAGGAGGAGCGCCGCGAAGGCCGTCCGGCGGAGCGGGCCGGCGGACGGCAGCCATGGAGGGAGCCTCATCCCGTGCGGTGGAAGAGGAGGGCGAGCCGGCGGACCTTCTCCCTGTCGACCGGAGATTCGATGCCGCCCTCCTTCACGGAGCTCCCCACCAGGAAACCGTCGGCCGCCGGAAGGTAGCGCGCCAGGTTCCCCTCGGAGATCCCGCTTCCGACCAGGACCGGCGTGCAGGGGAGAGCGCTCCGGACCCGCTCGATCTCCTCCGGCGAGGCCTCGGAGCCGGTTCGGGGCCCGGTGAGGATGAGGGCATCGGCCAAGGACCGCTCGACTAGGTCCATCGCCTCCTCCTCGAGCGGGCGGGCGGCGAGAGGCGCGGCGTGCTTGACGCGCAGATCCGCCAGGATCCGGACCCGCGCCTCCAGCCGGGCCCGCTCGCGCAGGAGGCCAGCCGCCTCCCCTTCGAGGAGACCCTGATCGGTGAGGAGGGCCGACGCCAGGACGTTGACCCGCAGAAAGCTCCCCCCGCAAGCCGCGCAGAGCGCGAGCGCGGCCCGCGGATCGTTGCGGAGCACGTTGAAGCCGAGCGGGAGTCCGACCTCCCTCCGGATTTCGGCGCCGACGGCGGCCATCGCGGCGATCGTCTCCGCCGGGACCGAAGACTTCCAGAACGGGACGTCGCCGTAGTTCTCGAGGCAGAGCGCGTCCGCCCCTCCCGCCTGCCAGGCGTGCGCGTCGGCCAGCGCGGCCTCGACCACCCGGTCGAACCGGCCGTCGTACCGGGGGGCTCCCGGCAGCGGCTTAAGATGCACAAGCCCGATCAAGAGCTTGGGTCCGCCGGCGGTCAGGGGCAGCTCCACGAATCGGGCCACGACCGAATCTTTGCGGAGAGCGCGCTTCGGAACAAGCGATTAGCCTCTTCCGCGCCCATTCCGCCGCCGGAAGACGATCCGGCGGAGGAGGTCGATCGCCTCGCGGCACTCCTCGAGGCCGAGCGCACGGGCGGCGGCAAAGAAGGCGAGCGCCCCGGCGGCGACCGCCCCGGCGACCAGGAGGGCGTCGCCCAGGGGGAGGCCCGGCAGGGACGACCGCTCGGCGGCCCGGACGAGCCCGGCCGCAGCCAGGCCGCAGGCGGCGGAGGCGAGCGCCAGCCGCCAGAGGAAGGAGAGCCAGCTCCCGGCTCCCCCGGGGAAGACCCGCCGGTCGAGGGAAAAGAAGAGCTGCGCGGCGTTGAGGAGGGCGACCAGCGAGGTGGTGAGCGCCAGTCCGACGTGGCCGAAGGCGAGGACCTTGACCAGGAAGAGGTTGAGCAGGAGGTTGAGCCCGATCCCGAAAAGGCTGACGCGGAGCGGGATCGCCGGCGCATCGAGCGCGTAGAAGCAGGGGGCCAGGATCTTGATCCCGGCGTAGCCCGCCAGGCCGAGCGTGTAGGCTTCGAGAGCCGCGGCCGTCTGGTGGGTGTCCCAGCTGCTGAAGCGGCCGTGCTGGTAGATGAGGCGGATCAGCGGCTCGGAGAGGACCGCGAGGCCGACGGCGGCCGGCACCGTGTAGAAGAGGCCGAGCCGGAGGGAGTGGCGGAGCGTCCGCCGGAAGGAGTCGAGGTCGGCGCGGGCGTGTTGCCGGGAGACGGTGGGGAGGGTCACCGTGGCGATGGCGACCCCGAAGACCCCGATCGGAAACTGCATGAGCCGAAAAGCGCAGTTGAGCCAGGAGCGGCCGCCGTTGATCTCCGAGGCGAACATCCCGTTGACCAGCACGTTCACCTGGACGGCCGCCCCGGCGATCATGCTCGGGACCATCAAGCGCCAGATTTCCCGCAGCTTCGGATCCTTCGGGTCGAGCTCCCACCGCCAGCGGTAGCCGATCCGGCCGAAGGCCGGCACCTGGATCAAGAGCTGGGCGAGGCCGCCGAGCAGGACTCCGAAGCAGACCCCGTAGACGGCGGCTTCGCCGAAGGAGGGGTGGAGGGGATCCCGCTGCGGGTCCACGGTGTAGGCGAAGAAGACGCCGAGCACCACCGAGACGATGTTGAAGGCGGTCGACGCCGAGGCCGGCAGCCCGAAGATCCGGCCCGCGTTCAGGATCCCCATCGCGACCGCGGCCAGGGCGACGAAAAGGATGAAGGGGAAGAGGATGCGGGTGAGCCGGACGGTGAGCTCGAACTTCCCGGGGACCGCGTGAAACCCGAAGCTGGTTACCTCGATGAGGAGCGGGGCGAGGGCGATGCCGGCCAGGCAGACCGCGGAAAGGAAGAGGAAGAGGACGGCCAGCAGATGGTTGGCGAGCGAGAAAGCCCTGGCCTTCCCCTGCTCCTCCCAGGTCTTGGCGAAGACGGTCGTGAACGCGGTGGAGAGGGCCCCCTCGGCGAAGAGATCCCGCAGGAGGTTCGGGATCTGGAAGGCGGCCAAGTAGGCGTCGAGCAGCTTGCCCGCCCCGAAGAGGGCGGCGAAGACCAGCTCGCGGACCAGCCCGAAGATCCGGGAGCCCATGACGGCGAGGCTGACGACCCCGGCCGCCCGGTGGGCGGCCGCGTTGCTTTCCCCGGAGCCGCGCGCGGGGGCGGCCGCTGGCGGCGGGCCGTGGGGATCGTTCGGAGCGCTCACGAAGAGAGGGCGGTGGAAAGGCGGAGCTGTTCCCAGCAGGCGCCGAAGACCTCCTCGGGCTCGATCCGGCGCAGGCAGGCCAGATCGAGAGGGCAGCGGCGGCGGAAGCAGGGCCCGCAGGCCACCGGGCGGGAGAGGACGCGGATCGAGCTCCCCAGCGGCCCGGTCCGGAGCGGGTCGGTCGAGCCGAAGAGGGCCACCCCGGGCACCCGCAGCAGCGCCGCCAGGTGCATGGCGCCGCTATCGTTGCAGACGACCAGCCGGGCGCAGGCGAGCGAGGCGATGAACTCTTCGAGGGAGGTTTGGCCGGCAAGGCTCTCGGCTCCCGGAACGGCCGAGGCGATCCGGCCGCAGACCTCGCGGTCGCCGGCGGCTCCGTAGAGGCGGACCGGGAAGCCGGTGGCCGCGATCAAGCGGCGCGCTAACTCGATGTAGAATTCCTCGGGCCACCGCTTGGCCGGACCGAACTCCGCCCCAGGGCAGAACGCCAGGAAGGGCTCCGGGGGCGGCCGCCGGGCGGAGGGGATCCGCAGCTCGGGAAGAGTGAGGGAGCCCGAGGCGCCGAGCTCCTCCGCCAGCGCCAGGTAGGCGGCCGCCTGCCGGGGGAACCGATCCCCGGGTTCGCCCCGGAGGGGGCGGCTCAAGAGCGCGGCACGGGGCCGCCCCGCCTTGCCCCACACGGCGGGGATGCCCGCCAGCCGGGCTTCGAGAGCCGACCGCAGCGAGTTGGGGAGCAGCAGGGCCGCCGCGAATCCGCTCCGGCGAAGGTGCTGCACCGTGCGCAGCAGGCTCTTCGGCCGGTCGATCTCGATGACCCGGTCGACGAAGGGGCAGAGGCGCCAGAGGGCGCTCAGCTTTTGGGGCGCGGCGACTCCCAGAGGCCTGGACCCGAGCCAAGCCTTGAGGCTGGCGACCGCGGGCAGGCTCAAGACGGCGTCCCCGAGCCAGTTGGGGGAGCGGACCAGGAGGGAGGAGGGGATCACAGGACGGCGGAGGCGGCTCCGTTGGCGGCCGGCTCCTCGGCCAAGGAGGAGATTCGGCCGGAGTGGGGAAGAGCGGGGGGGGGCTCCGGGCGCATCTTCTCCCGAATGCGGCTCCAGAGCGCCTCCGCGCCGTGGAGGAACTCGATTTCCACGCGGAGGAAATAGATCGGGACCGGAGGGGGGGTCCTCAGGAAAGGGAGCCGGACCGCGTCCTTTTCGGTCGTGATGACGGCAGCGGCGGCGCGGGCCTGGGCCCTCTGGAGCACACGGAGCACCTCCGCCTCGGCGAATCGGTGATGGTCGGCGAACCGCCGGGCGTAGACGATTTCCGCCCCGAGCTTCCGCAGCCCGTTTTCGAAGCTTTCCGGACGGGCGATCCCCGAAAGCGCGACGACGCGAAGCCCGTCGAGGAAGTGGAGGGGGCGCTTCTGGCCCGTGTTGACCTGGACGAGGTAGCGGGGGAAGTGGGCGCATTCGACGATAGGTGCGTGACGGTTGAGCCGCCGCAGCTCCGACTTGAGCGCGGCGAGCGGAGAGCCGTCGCATTTGGTGACCAGGAGAATGTCTGCGCGGCGGATGTGGCTGATCGGCTCCCGGAGGGTGCCCCGCGGCAGCAGGAACCGGTTGCCGAAGGGAGATTCCCGGTCGACCAGGACGATGTCGAGCCGCTCCTTGAGCGGGAGATACTGGAAGCCGTCGTCGAGAAGGAGGGTGTCGACCCCCCACTGCCGGATGGCGGCCAAGCCGGAGCGGACCCGGTCCTTTCCGGTCAGGATCATCACCCCCTGCAGGTTAGAGGCGAGCATGTAGGGCTCGTCGCCCGCCAACAGCGGGCCCAGGAGGGCGCGCTTCCCGTCGGATACGACCCGCGGGCCCGGCCGGACCGCTTCCCCCGGGGAGGCGGCCCTCCGCCACCGGCCCAGGATCCCCCCGGAGGCGCTCTTGTAGCCGCGGCTGAGGATGGCAACCCGCCGGCCCGCGCGGGTGAGCTCCCGGGCGAGCTTCTCCACCACCGGCGTCTTCCCTGTGCCGCCGACCGTGAGGTTGCCCACGCTGATCACCAGGCAGCCCAGGGAATGCGCATGGGCGAGATTCCGGTTGTAGAGCCAGAGCCGCCACCGAACTAGCCGGCCGTAGAGCAGCGAGAGGAGGAAGAGGAGCCACCGGAGGACGGCCGCCCGCTTCCCGTCGCGCCGCTCCAGGATGACGTCGACGGCGAAGCGTTCGAAGCGATCCGTCCACCGAGGCATGCGCGACCGATCTCCTTTTCCTTGCCTTTCCGCCCGTTCCCTGGGGCCGGAACCGGTTCCGCAAGATCCGCCCCGGCTACGCGGCGCCGGCCAGAGGAGCCAGCCAGTCTACCCGAGCAAAGACGCAGAGGTCGAGAAGAGACTGGGGCGGATAGATCTCGGGGTTGCGGAGGAGCTCGGCAGGAACGGCTTGCCGGGCTTCTCGCGCCGTAACCGCCAGCATCGCCTCCGCGGTGGCCCGGCCTAGGTTATCCGGCCGGTAGAGCGCTTGGAGAACCGCGCCGGCCGCCTTGGCGTCGGCGCACCCCCGGGGGAGGGTCCAGTGAAAGAGCCGGATCCATGACCCCTCGCTCGGGACGCGGACGGTCCAGCCGCCGGCCCGTCTCCGGATCTCCAGCTGCTGGACGAAATCGACCTCGATGCGGGCGTCTCCCGGTGCCGGACCGCTTTCCGGGCCGGCCTGGGCGACGGCCGCGGGGGAGGGGGGGAACCCGGTGGCGAGCGCGGCGCGCAAGCAGCGGGAAACGATCCGGGAGTCGGGCGGGCGAAAGGGGATCCGGCCCGACGCCAAATCCTTCCAGTGGCCGGGCACTTCGGCCGGGGTCCCCGGGCCGCCGATGGCCAGCAGCGTGAAGCCGAAGGGCCAGGCGAACCGGTTCGCCGGATCAAAATAGTGGTGGAGGAACTCAGGCTCGCCCGGCAGCGGATCCGAAACGGCTCCGGCGAGCGGGAGGAGGAGGTTCTCCCGGAGCGAGGGAAGGATCGCCGTGTCGGGCAGCGCCGCCAGCTCGAAGGCGTGCCCGGCGAGCAGGCTCCGGCTCTCTTCTTCCCCTGCGTAGGTTTGCACCGCGATTTCGGCGCCTACCGAGGAGCGCAGCGTATCGAGGAGCCAGGGGGGGAGGAGCCGGGCGGGAGAGAGGATGCGGAACTGGGGCATTGCATCGCCTATCGGTGCGGGGGGAGGCAAAAGCAAGAAAAAAGCGGAACGGCTCCCCGGGAAGGCGGCCCGGCGGTTTCGGGAAAACTGCTTGAAATGCGGCGGCGTTCGGGAGAGATATGAACACGGTGGCCGGTCTGCGTGCTTGGTGGGGGAATCGGGACGCCTGGTTGACCCGCCGGGAGCAGGGGCTGGTGCTCTTCCTGCTCGTCTTGCTGACGTTGGGAGGCATCGTCAAGCTCCTGCGGGAATCTCTCGGCGGCCCGGATCTCGACCCGGCCGCGCGCGGAGCGGCTTCGGCGACGGACGCCAGTTTTGGAGCACGGAATTAACAGGGGACAACATGCGCAAGCGGAACTTTGCCAGCATCGTCGAGGAGATTTGCCAGCGGGACGGGCGGTATGACGACGAGGCGTACTACTTCGTCCGCGAGGCCCTGCTTTCCCCCGGGAAGGGCGGGAAGCGCAAGGGGAAGCGGAGGATCGCCCCCGACGCGTCGGGCAAGGAGATCCTGGAAGTGCTGCGCACGCACGCGTTGCGCGAGTTCGGCCCCATGAGCAAGCTGGTGCTGAGCGAATGGGGCATCCGGAATTGCCGGGACCTGGGGGACGTGATCCTCTCCCTGGCTTCTTACGGGGTGTTGGGCCGGACGAGCGCGGGGACCCGGAAGGATTTCAAGAAGGGCTTCAGCTTCACCTCGGCGTTCGTTAAGCCGTTCCGTCCGGCGCGGACGGTGCGGCCGGCACGCAAGCAGAAGGAGGCGAAGGCCGAAAAGCCCGGGCGGGCCCAGAAGAAGGCCCAGGCCGCCTGACTGAGATCGGGCCGCGGCCGCCGGGTTCCGCCAGGCGGTCTCCCCGGCTCCCGCCGCCATGAGCACCCCCGTCCCCTCCTCCGCCCACTTCCCGCTCCCTTCGTTGGCCGTGGAGCAGAAGACCCTGGGGAACGGCTTGGCGGTGCTCGTCAACCGGGACGAGCGGGCTCCGGTGGCCTCGCTCCAGTGCTGGTGCGCCACCGGCAGCATCCACGAGGGCCGGTGGCTCGGCTCGGGGATCTCCCACCTCCTCGAGCACCTGCTCTTCAAGGGGACGCCGACGCGCAGCGGTATCCAGATGGTCCAGGAGATCCAGGACCTTGGCGGCCACTTCAACGCCTACACGACCTATGAGCGGACGGTCTACCATGTCGACCTCCCCGCGGAATCCTGGCGGCGGGCCCTGCCCATTCTCGCCGATGCCGTGCTCCATCCTAAGATCGATCCGGGGGAGTTCGCTCGGGAAAAGGAGGTGATCCGGCGGGAGTTCGCGATGGTCGAGGACGATCCTGAGACCCAGCTCTTCCAGGCCGCCTTCGAGACCGCCTTCCTCCGGCATCCGGTCCGCTATCCCGTGATCGGGCAGCTGGACCTCTTCGGGGCGCTGACCCGCGAAGACGTCCTCGCCTACCACCGGGAGCGGTATGCCCCCCAGAACCTTTTCCTGGTGGTCGCCGGTGCGGTCGATCCCGAGGAGATCTTCGCGGCCGCGGAGGAGTGCCTAGGGACCGAGCCGCGCCGCTTCCTCCCCGACGTCGTCCTTCCGGCCGAGCCCCGACAGGCCGGGCCCCGCTACCTCCGGAAGACCTTCCCCAGCGAGCTGGCCCGGGTGTTCTTCCTCTATCCGGTGCCCGGGTTCGGCGACCCGGATGCGGCCGCGCTCCGGCTGCTCGCTCTGCTGCTGGGTGACGCCCGTAGCTCGATCCTCCACCAGAACCTGGTCGAAAAAGAGGGCTTGGCCGAGGAGGTGGAGGCCTTCGCGCTGGCGGGAGCCGATCTAGGGGCCTTCTGCATCGAGGCCCGTTGCGCGCCCGGGCGGCTGCCCGCGCTGGCCGCGCGGATCCGCGAGGAGATTGCCGCCCTCGGGGAGCGACCGCCGGCGGAGGCGGACCTCACCTTGGCGCGCCGGTTGACTCTGGCGCGGGCGATCTCCGACCTCAAGACCATGGCGGGCAAGGCGGAGGCGGTCGGCTCCGGCTGGCTCCTGGCCCGGGACCCGGGCTGGAAGGAGCGGTTCCTGCGCCGGCTGCTCGCGGTGCGCGCCGAAGAGGTGCAGCGAGTAGCCCGGCGCTACCTTGTGCCCGATGCCGAGAACCGGGTCGACCTCGTCCCTTCGGGCCCTCTCCCCGGCCCACAGGGAGGAGCGGCTGCGGCGGCGGGCGGGCGCGCGCGCCCCGCGCTGACCAAGGTCGGCGGCGGCTTCCGGATGCTTTCCCTGGCCGGCGGCCTCCCTCTCCAGTTTTTCCGGGCGACTTTCGACGGCGGCCTCCTCTGTGAGCCGGAAGGGAAGGAAGGGGTCTCCTTCCTGGCGACCCAGCTCCTGCTCAAGGGGACCCGGAGGAGGACCGCGGCCGAGATCGCCCGTGCGGTGGAGCAGCTCGGCGGGTCGATGGCGGCCGAAGCGGGGAACAACTCGGCGGGCCTCTCGCTCGAGGTGTTGAGCGACCAGTGGGCCCCGGCGCTCGACCTCTTCGTCGAGATGCTCTGCGAGCCCGCCTGCCGCCCGGAGGAGCTCGCGATCGAAAAGCGCAAGCAGCTCTCCCTCCTCCAGGCCGAGCGGGACGACCCGCTGGCCGTCGCCCGCAACCTGGTCCGCCGGACCCTCTACGGCGCCCACCCCTACGGGGGCAACGTGCTGGGGACTGAGGAGAGCCTGGCCTCCCTCGGCGTCGCCGACGTGGAGGATTTCCTCCGAAAGGTCCTCCAAGCCCACCGGCTGATCGTGGCGGGGGCGGGGCCGGTCGAACCGGGAGCCTGGCAGCCGGTCGTCGCCCGGGAGCTCGCTCCCCGGCTCGGGGCGGCCGAGTCGCCCTCCTTCCCGCCGCTCCCCCCGATGCCTTCCGGGCCCGTGCGGGCCGAGGAGCGGATTCCCGGCAAGGAGCAGGCGATCGTCGAGATCGCCTTCCCGATCCCCGAGCTCGCCCATCCCGACCAGCTGCCCCTGGCCGTCGCCGCCGAGTCGCTTTCGGACCTGGGAACCCGGCTCTTCGTCCGCGTCCGCGACGAGCGGGGGCTGGCCTACTTCGTGAGCGCCGCACGCTTCCTCGGCCGGCAGGCCGGATATTTCTACTTCTACGCGGGAACCGCGCCGGGCAAGGAGGGAGAGGTGGAGCGGATTCTGCTGGAAGAGGCGGCCCGGCTCGCCCAGGAAGGCCTATCCCAGGAGGAGTTCGTCCGCGCCCGGGCTAAGCTCGTCAGCGAGGAGAAGATGTCCTGGCAGAACCCCGCTGCGGTGGTGAGCGGCTCGGCGCTCCACGAGCTCCTCGGCTTGGGGTGGGACTATGACGAGCGGCGACTCCTCCGCCTCCAGGCGATGGGGCTAGACGAGGTCAACCGGGTTCTCCGGACCTATTTGCAAGGCCCGGGATACGTTGTCGGGGTGGTTCGGCCCTAAATCCGCGGAAAGCAGTTGAGCGACGCCCGAAAAGAGGGAATGTTGAGATGCCTATGGATGTCATTCTCTCGGAGGCCGAAGTAGAGGCCCGTTTCAGCCGGCTTCTCCAGATGCAGATCGAGCACGTTCTCGTGCTGCTGGGGCGCATTCCGCTTCCGGGCGGGCAGCCGATGGAGCCCCGGCTGGCCGAGGCGCGGGAGCTGATCGACCAGCTCGAGGCCCTCGAGGTCAAGACCCGCGGCAACCTCCAGCCGGGCGAGAAGGCGTTTTTATCGAGTGCTCTCACCGAACTCCGTCTGGCCTACGTGGAGGCGAGCCGGGGGAAAGCGGCGACTCCTCCTCCCCTCCTCCGCCGGCCCCTGCGGATCCGCCCCTCCCCGCCGGCGGCCCCGGCCGGGGACGAGAAGAGGAAGTTTTTCAAGAGCTACGGATGAACGCCGCGGGATCGGCGACCCTTCGCGAACGGAAAGGGGGAGATGTCTTGCCAGGATAGCTTCCGGCGATCCGTCCACTACCTGCGGATTTCGGTGACGGACCGCTGCAACGAGCGGTGCCTCTACTGTTTTCCGCGGGATTTCTCCGGATGGAACGGACAGGGGGACCTTCTTGCCTACGAGGAGATCCGCGCGATCGTCTCGGTCGCCGCGGATCTCGGATTCACCGACTTCCGGATCACCGGCGGCGAGCCCCTGGTCCGCCCAGGAGTCCCCGACCTGGTCCGCGGGATCGCAGCCATCCCGGGAGTGCGCAGCGTCAAGCTTTCGACCAACGGCACCCGCTTGGCGGGCCTGGCCGCCCCGCTCCGGGAGGCGGGGCTTGCAGGCGTCAACATCAGCCTGGATGCGCTCGACCCCAAGCGCTACTACGAGATCACCGGGGGTCATCTGGCCCCGGTGCTCGAAGGCATCGAGGCGGCCCTCCGCTGCGGCCTCCCCTCGGTCAAGCTCAACGCGGTCCTGCTGCGCCGCCGCAACGAGGACCAGATCGAGCCTCTGCTCGACTTCGCCGCCGAGCGGAAGCTGATCCTCCGGTTCATCGAGCTGATGCCGGTAACCTCCCGCGAGGTGCTCCGCCCGGAGAACTTCCTTTCGGTCAACGAGATTCGGCGAAGGCTCGAAGCCCAAGACCGGCTCGAGCCGGTCGGGCAGGCTCTCGGCTTCGGCCCCGCCCGCTATTTCCGGATGGAGAAGCGGGGGGTCGTTGTCGGATTCATCGGCGCGCTGAGCGACCTCCACTTCTGCGAGCACTGCAACAAGATGCGTCTGACGGCCGACGGGAAGCTCCGCCCCTGCCTGGGCAACCAGATGGAGGTCAACCTCCGCCCCTTTCTCCGCCCGGCGATCGATCGGGCAGGGCTGCGGGCGGCCTTTCTCGAGACCCTGCGGCGCAAGCCGCTGGAGCACTCCTTCCGCGACTACTACGAGCCCGCGCGGGCGATGACGGCCTTGGGAGGGTAGGCCGATGGCAGAACGGACCGTCCGCCTCCTGCTCTTCTCGCAGGCCCGGGAACTACTCGGCTTCCGGGAACGCGCGGTCCCGGTCCGTCCCGAGGAGACCCCGCGCCAGCTTCTCGAGCGGATCGCCCCCGGCTTCTTCGAGAAGATCCCCGGGGCCCGGGTGAGCCTCGATCTCGAGTACAGCTCTTGGGATGCTCCGATCGGGGAGGCCGAAGAGCTGGCCGTGCTGCCGCCGGTGAGCGGAGGGTGAAGGATGGGTATCTCGATTTCTCTGGTCGACCGTCCAATCGCCCGTCCCTCGCTCCTCTTCCCCTTGGACGGCTCCTCGGGTGCCGTGGTCGAATTTTTCGGAGTCGTCCGCGGCCGGGAAGCGGGCAAAGCGATCGCCGCACTCGACTACGAGGCCTACCGGGCGATGGCCCGGAAGGAGCTCGAGCGGATCGCGGCGGAAACGGCCCGCCGCGAGGGCTGCCACGACCTTGTCCTCATCCACCGGGTGGGGATCGTGCCCGTCGGAGAGCCCTCCCTCTACCTCCGCGTCGCCGCCGAAAGGCGGGGGGCCGCCTTCCGGATCGCCGAAGAGCTGATCCAGAAGCTCAAGGCCGACGTCCCGATCTGGAAGGCCCCGGTCCCGTCCCGCCTCCCGGCGGCCTCTCCCCCAGGAGAACGCCGCTGAGGGCGGCTGCGGGTAGAAGCAAGCAACGCCCACAGCTACGCCGCCGGATGCCGGCTGGGCGACCTATCGGCCATTTCTCACAAGCTTTCTCCTACGGCTTGCAAAACGGGCTCGTCTGCTTCGGTCCCGCTTGGTTTTCCATCCTCGCAGTATGTCTTCATACAGCTCCGGTGGAAAACCTGCGCCCGCCTCGCACCCAAGCCCATTTGCGGCGCCTCGGCTACGAAATTTGTGAGAAATGGCCGCTATGTTCCGATTCCCTGGCGACGCCCCTTCCGACGCAACCCGGCGCGGCGCGATCAGGCCGGCGGCGCTTCATCGCCTGCAGGAGACCGCACGGACGCGGCGCGAGGCAAAAGGCCCGCGCGGCCGCTTGCCTGGAGTGGCTTGCGGCGTATAGGGAGTGGAGGCTTCGGTGGCGCCGGGCTAAATGTTCGCGGCCGGGTCCTCGCGCAGGGAAGGCCGGTTCGGGAGGGCAATCGCCTCGAGGGCGAGCTTGGCCAGGCGCTCGACGCACTCGGCGGGCGAAAGCTGGTGGGTGGGGAGCTCGAGGTCGGGTGCTTCGGGGACCTCGTAGGGGGAATCGAGGCCCGTGAACTCGGGGATCTCCCCGCGTTCGGCCCGGGCATAGAGCGACTTGGGATCCCGGGAGCGGCAGACTTCGAGCGGGGCGTGGACGAAGACCTCCCGGAAGGGCAGACCAGCCGCTTCGGCAATCTCGCGGGCCTTCCGGCGGTCGGCCCGGAAGGGGGAGATCAAGGCGACGATCGCGACCGCACCTGCGTCGGCGAGGAGGCGGGCCGCCTCGGCCGCCCGCCGGATGTTCTCTCTCCGGTCCTCGGCGCTGAAGCCGAGGTCGCTGGAGAGGCCGTGGCGCAGGTTGTCTCCGTCGAGGACGTAGGCCCAGATCCCCCGGCGGAAGAGTGCCCTTTCCAGCCGGACCGCCAGGGTCGATTTGCCGGCTCCGGAGAGTCCGGTCAACCAGAGAACGGCCCCGCGGTGGCCGAGGGTGCGGGCCCGCTCG
The DNA here is from genome assembly GCF_903064525.1 of Methylacidimicrobium sp. AP8. Classification (NCBI taxonomy): domain Bacteria; kingdom Pseudomonadati; phylum Verrucomicrobiota; genus Methylacidimicrobium; species Methylacidimicrobium sp. AP8. The sequence goes on along the minus strand of NZ_LR797830.1, from coordinate 1,843,764 downwards.
TTCCGGTCGATCTCGCCCTCGGTCCAGAAGAGGGGGCTGCTCCGGTGGGCCGGGGGTAGGGAAGTTTTGGGATAGCGGGCGCCCAGGACGATGCCTCCCCCGAGGATGCGCCCGTCGCGGGCGAGGATGAACCGGCCGGTCTGGGGGATTTCGGAAGCATTGTCCAGCGCGAGCGGCCGCTGGGTCCGGACGAGCACTTCGGCGATCTCGTTGGCCTCGACTCCGGGCTTCGCGGAATCCTGGACGCAGAGGGTCTCTGCGTCGAGGACCCGGTCGACCTCCGTGACGCGGGCTCCCGCCGACTGGGTCGCCAGCCGCAGCTCGTAGGGCTCGCCGATGCGGAGGGGATCGGTTCCGATCCAGAAGATCTTGGCGGGGAACTCGGTCGCCTCGATCGGGGGCTTTTCGCGGGAGCTGGCGATCATGCCCCGCTCGACGAAGATCTCCTCGTCGAGGATCAGGGCCGTCGACCGGCCCGCGGAGGCCTCCTGCGGCGTCGATTCCGGAGGCCACTCGGCGAAGGCGCGGAGGCGCGCCCGCTTGCGGCCGGGCCAGAAGAAGAGCTCTTCGCCGACGCGGAGGCGGCCGGTCTCCACCCGGCCGGCGATCAGCCGCTCCTCCCCGCGGCGGTAGACGTCCTGAACCACGAAGCGGAGCGGGAGCGTTTCGAGGGATGGGGAGGGGACCGCATCGAGCGCTTCGAGGAGTGCCGGTCCCGGGTGCCACGGCATCCGAGCGCTCGGAGCGACAACGTTCTCCCCCTGCTTGGCGGAGAGGGGGAGGGAGGTCGGCTCCGGGAGTCCCAGCTCCGCAAAGAGGGAGCTTAAGGCCGCGGCGATCTCCCGATAGCGGCCTTCGGAGAAGTCGACCAGGTCCATCTTGTTGACGGCCACGAGGATGTGGCGGATCCCGAGGATCGGCAGCAGCATCGCGTGGCGGCGGGTCTGCTCGCGGACCCCTTCCCGGGCGTCGACCACGAGGATCGCGGCCTGGGCGCGGGCCGCCCCGGAGAGCATGTTCTTAAGGAACTCCTTGTGGCCGGGGGCGTCGATGATCGCGTAGCGGCGCTTCTGTGTCCGGAAGCGGATCTCGGTGGTGTCGATCGTGATGTTCTGAGCCTGCTCCTCGAGGAGCGAATCGAGCAGGAAGGCGTACTCGAAGGGCACCCCCTCGGCGGCAGCGGCTCGGGCCAGCTCCTCGGCCTTGCCCTCGGAAACCGAGCCCGTGTCGAAGAGCAGGCGGCCGATGAGGGTCGATTTTCCGTGGTCGACGTGGCCGATCACGACGATCGGCAGGACTTCTTCGGAAAAATGCATGGCGGATTTTCCCTCTTTATAGGAATCCCTTAGCGCGAAGCTTTTGCATCGCGTTCCGCTCGTGGTGGTCCTGGGCTCTTCCGGCCCGCTCGGGGACGCGCGTCGCGTAGAGCTCGGCGATGATCTCGTCGACCGTCGCCGCCGTGCTCGGCACCGGGTGGGTAATCGGCCAGCAGCCGATCGAGCGGAAGCGCAGGCCGTTGCGGGCGAAGTAGAGGGGCGGGATCGGGATCTTCTCCCGCCGGATGTAGAGCCAGATGTCGTATTCGGTCCAGTCGAGCAGCGGCTGGACGCGCACGTGCCCGCCCGCGCCCTTGGCGGGAAGCGCGAACTGGTTCCAGAACTCGGGGGGCTGGTCCTTGTAGTTCCACTCCCCCTCCGAGGAGCGCGGCGAGAAGTACCGCTCCTTGGCCCGTGTCGGGTCCTCGTCGCGGCGGATGCCGGTGATCAGCGCGTCCCACTTATGCTCGGCCAGGGCCTGCTGGAGAGCGACGGTCTTGAGCTCGTGGGTCACCGTGACCGGATCATGGGTGGCGTAGCCGATGCCGCGGGCGATCGCCTCTTCGTTGACCTTCACGATCAGCTTGAAGCCGTAGTGGCGCTGCGCCCAGGAGCGGAACTCGATCATCTCGGGGAATTCGTACGTGGTGTCGATGTGGAGGACCGGGAAGGGGATCCGGCCGCAGAAGGCTTTTTGCGCCAGCCAGAGAAGCACGTTCGAGTCCTTGCCCATCGACCAGGGCATGCCGATGCGGGGGAAGTTCCGGTAGGCCTCCCGGAGGAGGAAGATGCTCTGGGATTCGAGCTTGCTCAAATGGTTCATGAGTCTATAGACTAACAGGAGATATGGCAAAGCCAAACGAATTCGCAGCAAGGAGCGAAGGGTCGGTTTCTCCGGATCCGGACGGAGGGCGGGCGCGGGAAGAAAGCAGCGGCGAGCCCGGGGAGCCGCTCCTCGAGGCGCAGAGCGCCGAGGAACGGATCCGATGGGCGTTTGCCCGGTTCGGCGACCGGGTGGTCGTCAGCTCGAGCTTCGGCATCCAGGCCGGTGTGCTGCTCCATCTGGCCACGCGGCTGCGGCCCGAGGTTCCGGTGATCTTCGTCGACACGGGCTATCTTTTCCCCGAAACCTACCGGTACGCGGATCTGCTTGTCGAGCGTCTGGGCCTCCGGCTCCACGTGGCCCAGGCGCCCCTGTCGGCCGCCTGGTTCGAGGCGCGCTACGGACGCCTCTGGGAGCAGGGGGTGGAGGGCCTCGACCGGTATCACGAGCTCCGGAAGCTCGAGCCGATGCGCCGGGCGCTGGAGGAGCTCGGGGCCCGGTGCTGGCTCTCCGGTGTCCGCCGCGCGCAGGCGAGGACGCGGGCGGACCTGCCGGTGCTCGAGTGGCGGGGGAAGCTGGCCAAGCTCCACCCGATCGTCGATTGGAGCGACCAGGAGGTCGAAGCCTATCTCGACCGGTGGGGGATTCCGCGCCATCCGCTGGCCGCGCAGGGATACGTCACGGTGGGCGACGTTCCGACCAGCCGCCGGTGGGAAGAGGGGATGCTGCCGGAGGAAACGCGCTTCTTCGGGTGGAAGCGGGAGTGCGGCCTCCACTCCCGGCCGGGGCCGGCCACGGCGACGTAGGGGGCCGGCGATTCCTTCTGCTTTTTTTTCCCCGCCTGCAGGGTATCCTGACTCACTCCTTGGCCTTGCGCGGGGAGAGAGGTCATCGATGGCGTGTGAATCGTCTGCCGAGTTCGTCAGGCTTTTGGAAAAGGAAGGGGAGCTGGTCCGGATCGCGGAGCCGGTCAAGACCGATCTGGAAATCACGGCGCTGGCCGACCGGGAGATGAAGTCGCCGGGGGGAGGGTACGCCCTCCTGGTGGAAAAGCCGGTGCTCCCGGACGGGTCGGTTTCGCCCTTTCCGGTGCTGATCAACGCGTTCGGCTCCGAGCGCCGGATGGCGCTCGTCCTGGGAAGGCCCGTGGAGGAGATCGTCGGGGAGATCCGCGCGCTGCTCCAGGTGGAGCCGCCCCGCTCGTTCCGGGAGGGGTGGCAGCTCCTGCAAAAAGGGCTTGCGCTCGCGCAGAGCCGTCCGGTCCGTGTCGAGAACGGGCCCTGCCGGGAGCGGGTCGTGCGGATGGGGCCCTCGGCCGAGATCGACCTGCTCCGCCTTCCAGTGCTCCGCTCCTGGCCGAAGGACGGAGGCCCCTTCATCACGCTGCCGCAGGTCTTTACGCGGGACCCGGAGACGGGGAAGCGCAACGTCGGCATGTACCGGATGCAGGTCTTTGACGGCACGACCACCGGGATGCACTGGCAGATCCACAAGGTGGGGGCCCGGCACGGAAAAGGCTACTGGGCGCGGGGGGAGCGGATGCCGGTCGCCGTCTGCCTGGGCGGCGACCCGATCCTGACCTTCGCGGCTACCGCCCCCCTTCCCGACGGGGTCGACGAGCTGCTCTTCGCCGGCTTCCTGCGGAGGAAGGGGATCCCGCTGGTCCGCTGCGAGACGGTCGACCTCGAGGTCCCCGCCACGGCCGACTTCGTGCTCGAAGGCTACGTGCAGCCTCCGGAGCTCCGCCCCGAGGGGCCGTTCGGGGATCACACCGGGTTCTATACGCCGGTCGATTCCTACCCGGTCTTCCACCTGACCTGCCTCAGCCACCGGAAGGACGCCATCTATCCGGCGACAATTGTGGGGAAGCCTCCGATGGAGGATTTCTACCTGGGAACGGCGAGCGTCCGCCTCCTCTTCCCGGTGCTGCAGGCGACCTTCCCCGAGATCGTTGACTTGGCGCTGCCCCCGGAAGGGGTCTTCCACAACCTCGCCTTCGTGAGCATCCGCAAGCAGTATCCCTACCAGGCCTACAAGGTGATGCACGGCCTCTGGGGGATGGGGCAGATGATGTTCACCAAGATCCTAGTCGTGGTCGACGCGGAGGTGAACGTCCACGACACCTCGGACGTGCTCTTCCATCTCTGCGCCAACGTCGATCCGGAGCGGGACTTTCTCTTCACCCGCGGGCCCTGCGACAGCCTCGACCACGCGCAGGCGACTCCGAACGTCGGCAGCCATGTGGGGATCGACGCGACGCGGAAGCTGCCCGCCGAGGGCTATCCGCGGCCCTGGCCGGAAGAGGCGGCGCTGCCCGAAGATCTCCGCCGGGAGATTTACGCCCGGTTCCCCCGGAAGGAGCGGGCGGCCCGGCCATGAAGGTCCTGATCACCGGCTGCGCGGGCTTCCTCGGGTTCTCGCTCGCCCGCCGGCTCCTGTCGCTGGGCGAGGAGGTGATCGGCGTCGACAACCTCAACCCCTATTATTCGGTGGCCCTCAAGGAGGCGCGGGTGCGGCTGCTGGCGGAAGCCGCCTCGTTCCGCTTCGAGCGGCTCGACCTGCGCGAGCCGGAACCGATCGGCGCGCTGCTGGCCCGGGAGCGGCCGGAGGCGGTCGTCCACTTCGCGGCCCAGGCCGGGGTCCGCTACAGCCTCCGCGAGCCGACTGCCTACGTGGCGGACAACGTCCTGGGCAGCGTACACCTGCTCGAGGCGGCCCGGCGGCTCTCCCCCCTGCCGCACTTTCTCTATGCGAGCTCGAGCTCGGTCTACGGGCTGAGCGGGGCCCTCCCCTTCACCGTCCGGGACCCCGCCTCCCATCCCGCCAGCGTCTACGCGGCTACCAAGCGGGCGGCCGAGCTGCTCGCGCACTCCTACAGCCACCTCTACCGGCTGCCCGCGACCGGCCTCCGCTTCTTCACGGTCTACGGCCCGTGGGGCCGGCCCGACATGGCCTACTTCTCCTTCACGCGGGCGATCCTGCGCGGGGAGCCGATCACGGTCTTCGGACAAGGGGAGCTGCGGCGGGACTTCACCTACGTCGACGATGTGGTCGAGGCGGTGGCGCGGCTCCTCCCCCGGCCGGCTTCCCCCGACCCCGGCTGGGATCCGGCCCGTCCGGACCCTTCGCGGAGCTCCGCACCCTACCGGCTTTTCAACGTGGGCAACCGGACCCCGCTCTCCGTCCGCGAGCTGGTGGCGGCGATCGAGCGGGCCTCCGGCCGGCGGGCGGTACTCCGCTTTGCCCCGCCGCCGCCGGGCGACGTGGCCGCGACGGCCGCGGACACGACCGAGCTCGAGCAGGAGGCGGGGTTCACCCCCCGCACGCCGCTCGCCGTAGGGATCGAGAGGTTCGTCGCCTGGTACCGGGAGGTCGCGGCGCACCTCCCGGACGCGTAAGCGGGCGGGAGACCGGGAGATGGTGTTGATTCTGGTCGGAACCGCTTCGTGGACCGATCCCACCCTGCTCCGCTCGGGCTGGTATCCGGCGGAAGCCCGGGATGCGGCCTCGCGGCTGCGCTACTACGCCGCCCACTTTCCGCTGGTCGAGATCGACGCGACCTACTACGCGCTGCCTCGGCCGGAAAACGCCCGGCGGTGGGCGGAGAGGACGCCGGCCGGCTTCGTTTTCGACTGCAAGGTCTTCCGCCTCTTCACCCGCCATCTCACACCGGCGGATGCCCTCCCCCCCGACCTGCGGCCGCGGGCGGCCGGCCGGTCCGAGGAGCCGGTCTACTACCGAGATTTGCCCGCGGAGGCCCGGGAGGAGCTCTGGCGGCGGTTCCGCGAGGGCCTCGGCCCGCTCCAGGCGGCCGGGAAGCTGGGGGTGGTTCTCCTCCAGTTTCCTCCCTGGTTCACCCGCCGGCCGGAGAATGTCGAGCACCTGCTCGAGTGCTCGCGGAGGCTCGAGGGGTTCCGGATCGCCGTCGAGTTCCGCCACGCGAGCTGGTTTGCCGGCGGGCGGGCCGAGGAGACACTCCGGTGGGAGGCCGAGCAGGGGTGGATTCCGGTGGTCGTCGACGAGCCGCAGGGGACGCGCGCGAGCGTTCCGGCGATCTGGGAGGTTCCGCCCTGCGAAATCGCCGTGGTCCGGCTCCACGGGCGGAACCGGGAGACCTGGACGGCCCGGAATCTCCCCTCGGCCGCCGAGCGCTTCCGGTATCTCTACGGCGAGGAGGAGCTGCGCCAGCTGGTGCGCAAGGTCCGGTCGCTGCGCGCGACGCAGGTCCACGTGCTCTTCAACAACTGCTACCGGGACTACGGGGTGCGCAACGCCGCCCGCTTCCAGGAGCTCCTCGCGGGCAGCGGATCATGATTTTTGGCGGGCGGGGGCGAAAAATCCCGCGACAAGCCGGCCGAGGCCGGGTTGGATCGGAAGGAATGGACGAACCGGACCCGCTTTGGGATCTCCTCCGGCAGGCGCCTCCCGCCGCCCCCGAGGGATCGCTCGCCGCCCGGACGCTGGCGCGCCTGGTGGTCGAGAAGAGCCGGCGCCGGCGCCGGCGCCAGTTGGCGAGGCTCTGCGCCCTCTCCCTCCTGCTCGCGGCCGGGGAGGCGGGTGCGCGGCATGGCTCGTCCACCACGAGCAGAGGCAGGGGGCGGGCTGGACGCGCGTCGCCTTCGCCTCGATCGAGGCCCATCCGGGAGTGGACGACGCCCGATGGCTTCAGGAACAGCTCTCGGCGGAGCCGGGAGAACCGGGAGAAAGCATTCTATGGGAAGAACCAGACTCGTTTTAGCCGCCTGCTTGGGTGCGGCGGTCGTGGTCGGAGGAAGGTCCTTATGGGCAGGCGAGCGGCCCGAGCCGAACGGCCCGGCGCCGGAGGAGAGCCGGTGGGAGCTGCGGCAGAAGATCGGGCAGCTCCTGGAGCTGCCCGACGACCGGCTGCTGGCCGAGCTCGAGAAGTGGCCGCGGTTCCAGCAGATGGACCTCGACCGCAAGGGGAAGCTGCTGGAGCGGATCGCCCGGATGCGGGTGGAGCGACACCGGGAGGCCGAGCGGGAAGCGGAGCGGCTCGGCCTGAAGCTCTCCGGCGATCGGAAGGCGGCCTTCGAGCGGCGGTATTGGCAGCGCCGGGAGGAGATCGCCCGCCGCCTCTGGCAGGAGACCGAGGGAGAGCGGAAGGCGCTGCGGGAAAAGATGGAAAAGGATCTCCGGGCGGAGTTCGCTTCCCAAGAGGGATAGTAAACGGCGGGGCGGGAGGCGCTTGCTTCTTGCGGCGGCCCTCCCTAAGGTGGGGGCCGTGGACCAGGAGCCCGTCCTCTGTCCGGCGATCCTGCTCTCCGACCTGGTGGTCCGGGAGAAGGCGACCGATAAGCTCACGCTGGTGAACACCTTCGGGCAGCTCCGGCTTCCCAAGTTTCCGTTTCCCACCCCTCTTTTCTTCATCACGGTCTGGCTGACCCATTTGCGGGGCCGTGTGGGGCAGCTGGACATCGCGGCCCGGATAGAAGACCCGAAGTCGGGCCACGTCCTGGCCAGCGCCTCGGGGCAGATCCAGTTCCCGGCGGAGGCCCCGCCGTTCGACGAGCAGGCGGTTCTCGACCTGCCGATCCCGATGCCTCCCTTTCTGGTGCCGCAGGCGGCGGTCTACTCGGTCGTCATTCTGGTGAACAACGAGAAGGTCGGAGAGCGGCCGCTCCCGATCGTGTCCCCGGCTCCCGAGACCGGGGGAGCCGGCTTCCGCCCGCTCATTCCGGAATCGGGCTGATCTCCAGGGCTCCGATTCCGGCCAGAATCCCGGGGAGATCGGCCGAAAATCGGGGATCCCGCCGTTCGACGACCAGGAAGAAGCCGTCGTCCTGGCTCCGGCGGCTGAAAAGCTCCCAGTGGAAGATCGGCCGGTAGAAGCGCGGAAGCGAGCTGGCCAGCAGGATGCCCACCACCGCCCCGAAGGCGGAGAAGAGGGCGGTCGTTTCAAAGACCACCGCGAAGAACGCCGGAAGGCTGATGTAGGGCTTTCCCTGGACGACCAGCGGGTAGAAGAGGTCGAGCAGGTGGCTGGCGAGCACGCTGCGCAGGAAGGCGGGGCGGGGCATTGAGGTGAGGAGCTCGAGGGAGGCTCCAAGGCAGAAGCCGAACAGGCCTCCTCCGAGCACGCAGGCCGAGACCCAGCTCTTTCGGTGGCCGGCCGCCTCCGCCAGCCCGTGGAAAGGATAGGGGGAATAGAGCTCGATCCGGCGGAAGCCGAGCGCCCGCAACCGGCGGCCGGCGCGGCAGAGTGCGGCCGCCGAGGGGAAGCGGGCCCCCAGCCCGAAGGTCGCCCGGCTCAGGTCGAGGGTGGAGCCCGCCGCGTCCCGAGGGGCGGCCGGGGCGTCCTCCTCGGCGGGCGGGCAGAGCGCCTTCACCTCGAACATGGCGATGACGGGCAAGAAGCGGAGGAAGAGGAGGAAGAGGAAGAGGAAGAGGCCCACCGAGCCGACCAGGAGCCCGATGTCGACCCAAGTGGGGTGGTAGAGGCTCCAAGAGGAGGGCAGGAAATCCCGGTGGAGGGAGATCACGATGATCACGAAGCGCTCGAGCCACATGCCGACGTTGGCGAGGATGGCGACCCCGAAGACCGCCCAGGGCCGGCGGCGGACAGCCCGGAACCAGAGGATCTGCGGCGCAAGGGCGTTGCAGGCGAGCATGCCCCAAAACTCGGGCGCGTAGGGGCCGGTGATGCGGTTCCAGAACGCGTAGCGCTCGAAGGGGTTCGCACCGTACCAGGCGATAAAGAGCTCGGTGAGGTAGACGTAGCCGACCAGGGAGCCGGTCGCCAGGAGCCATTTGGCCATCTGCTCGATGTGGACCGGAAGGATGAACTTCTTGAGTTCAGGCAGGAGCTCCCGCAGGGGGATGAGGAGGACGAGGATGACGGCGAAGCCGCCGAAGATCGCACCCGCGCCGAAGTAGGGGGGGAAGATGGTCGCATGCCAGCCGGGCAGGATCGTGGCCGCGAAGTCGCACGAGACGAAGGAGTGGACCGAAAGGACCAGGGGGGCCAGGAGGCCTGCCAGGCAGAGGTAGCCCATCTCGTAATGGTTCCACTCCCGGGCCGAGCCCGACCAGCCCATCGAGAGGACGGCGAAGAGCTTCCGCCGCCAGGGATGTTTCTCCCGTTCGCGCAGCGTCGCGAAGTCGGGGATCATGCCCAGGTACCAGTAGAGCACCGAGACGGTGAGGTAGGTGAGGACTGCGAACACGTCCCAGAGGAGCGGCGCCCGGAAGTTGGGCCAGATTGCGATGTTCTCCTGGATCGGGAAAAGGTACCAGGCCATCCATTGGCGGCCGATGTGGATTAGCGGGAAGACCGCTCCGCAGGCGACGGCGAAGATGGCGGAGGCCTCTGCGGCCCGGTTGAGGGAGTTCCGCCACCGTTGGCGGGTGAGCAGGAGGATCGCCGAGATCAGCGTTCCGGCATGGCCGATGCCGATCCAGAACACGAAGTTGATGATGGCGAAGCCCCAGACGACGGGCATCTGGACCCCCCAGACGCCGATCCCTGTGCCCACCAGGTAGGCGTTGGCCCCCAGAACGAGGGTGGCCATCAGGCCCGTGACGAGAGTGGCCGGCCCCCACCAGCGCGGCGCCGGCCGCTCCAGGAATTGGCAGACGCCCCGGGTGACCGAGGCGAGCGTCCCGGGCGGTTCCAGCAGCGGCGGGCGAGCGAGGGGAGCGACGACCGCCTCGGCGGAATGCCGCCGGGACATCCAGACCGAGCCGTGTTCGTTCACCTGACCCTCTGTCCTTCCGCCGGCGATCGCTTCCGGGCGCCCGGCCGGCGCCCGGTTGTTCCCCGAGCAACGCCTAGGCTGTATATTTAGAGCAAAATCGATGCGCGCGGAAGGAAAGAAGAGCGGAGCGGAGGACAAGCAGGAGGCCGGCGCCGCGAGGGGGAGGCAAGACGGGGCCGGCCGGAAGCTCCGGCTCGACCTCGCCCTTGTCGAGCGAGGGCTCTGCGAGAGCCGGGACGCGGCGCAGCGGGCAATCCTGGCCGGGCGGGTCCGGATCGGGGAGGCCCGCGCGGACAAGCCGAGCCGCCGGGTGGGTCCTGAGGCGCTGCTGCGGCTCGAGCCGCTCGACCGCTATGTCGGCCGCGGCGGCCGCAAGCTCGAGGCCGGGCTCCGCCACTTCGCGCTCGACCCGGCAGGCTGGACCTGCCTGGATGTCGGAGCCTCGACCGGCGGGTTCACCGACTGCCTCCTCCAGCACGGGGCCCGCCGGGTGATCGCGCTCGACGTCGGACATGGACAGCTCCACTGGAAGCTGCGGGCGGACCCGCGCGTTGTCGTGCGGGAGAGGATCAACGCCCGGTTCCTCCGCCCGGAGGACCTCGGAGAGAATGTCGACCTTGCCACGGTCGACGTCTCCTTCATCTCGCTGCGGCTGGTGCTTCCTGCCCTCTTCCCCCTCCTCCGGCCGGAGGGCTGGATCCTCGCCCTGATCAAGCCCCAGTTCGAGGCCGGGCGGGCCGACGTCGGGAAGGGCGGGATCGTCCGGGATCCGGAAGTGCGCGACCGCGTCGTGGCCGGACTGCGGGGTTGGCTGCGCGGCTTCCCCGGGCTCGAGGATCGGGGGGCGATCCCCTCGCCCGTCTTGGGCGGCTCCGGGAACCAGGAGTTTCTTTGGGCCTTGCGCCGGAAAGCCGCCGAGACTCCCGCGTGAGGCGGCGGATCGCGCCGGGAGCCGGCCGGCGGCTAGAAGGTTGACCCCCTGGGGCGGAGTGATAAGTTGTCCCCTGTTCCGGACGCGCGAGGCCGCCGCCCGGCCGTCATGGGAGATCAGTGGATCCAGATACGCGGGGCGCGGGAGCACAACCTGCAGAACGTCGACGTCGATCTCCCGCGCAACCGGCTCGTGGTGATCACGGGGGTTAGCGGCTCGGGGAAATCGTCGCTGGCCTTCGACACGCTCTACGCCGAGGGACAGCGCCGCTACGTCGAAAGCCTCTCGGCGTACGCCAGGCAGGTCCTCGGAACCTGGGAAAAGCCAGAGGTCGACCGGATCGAGGGGCTCTCCCCCGCCATCGCGATCGAGCAGCGGACCTCGGGAGGCAGCCCGCGGTCGACGGTCGCCACGGCCACCGACATCGCGGAGTTCCTCCGGCTTCTCTTCGCGCATTTCGGCACGCCCCACCATCCGGAGACCGGGAAGCCGCTGCGGCGCTACACCGTCCCGGAGATGATCGAGGAGATCCTCGGGCTCCCGTCCGCGACGTCGATCCAGCTGCTGGCCCCCGTGCTGCGCGGTGGGAGCCGGAAGGACCTCCGCCGATCGCTCGAGCGGACCCGGCGCCTGGGCTTTATCCGGGCCCGGCTCAACGGGGAGCTGGTCGATCTCGAGGAGGAGGTGGACGGCCGCGGGAAGGGGCCCTACACGCTCGAGGTCCTCGTCGACCGCCTCTCCTGCGATCCGGGAGCCCGGAGCCGGCTGCACGATTCGCTGGAGCTGGCGCTCCAGGTTGGAGAAGGCGTGGTCGTCGTCTTCTACCGGACCCCGGCGGGGGAAAGCGGGGAGCGGCTCTTCAGCGATCGCCACTTCGATCCGGAAACCGGCTTCCGCTTCCCGGAATATTCCCCTCGCCACTTCTCGTTTAACAATCCGCTGGGCGCCTGCCCAGCCTGCCACGGGCTTGGCACCGAGCTCGCCTTCGACGCGAAGGCGGTCGTTCCCGACCCGTCGCTCCCGCTCGCGGAGATGCCGATCGCTCCGTGGCGGAAGCTGGGCAAGGCCCTCCAGGCGTTCTACCGGAAGGAGCTCGAGAAGCTGGCCGAGGCGTTCGGCGAGGACATCGCCCGGCCGTGGGAGCAGTGCGGGGAAACGTTCCGGCAGGCCGTCTTGCAGGGGACAGCCGGCCGAGGGAGCCCGGCAGGAAAGGGTGGGGAGCCGGCGATCTCCTTCGAAGGGGTGCTTCCCGGCCTCGAGCGCCTGTACCGGGATGCGCGATCCTCGGCGCTGCGCGCCAAGCTCCGCCCGTTTCTCTCCGCCGGGGTCTGCCGTTCCTGCCGGGGCGCCCGCCTTCGGCCGGAGGTCCTCGCGGTGACGATCCGCGCGCGCGGCTGGCCGCCGCGGAACATTCATGAGGTGACCGGGTTTTCGGTCGAAGAGGCGGAGCGCTGGCTCCGGGCCGTCCCGGTGCCTCCGGAGAAGCAGGCGGTCGCTGCCGACATCTTCCGCGAGCTCGGGCAGCGGCTCGAGTTCCTGGGGAGGGCCGGGCTCGGCTATCTCACCCTCGACCGGGAGACGCGGACTCTCTCGGGGGGAGAGGCCCAGCGGATCCGGCTGGCGACGCAGCTGGGCGCACGCCTCAGCGGGGTCCTCTACGTGCTCGACGAGCCGAGCGTCGGCCTCCACCCGCGTGACCACCGGAGGCTCCTGGGCCTCTTGGCGGAGCTCCGCGACCTGGGGAACACGGTGGTGGTGGTGGAGCACGACGAGGAGACGATCCTGGGGGCCGACTACCTGGTCGAGCTGGGGCCGGGCGCGGGGCCGCTGGGAGGGCGGATCCGGGGGGCGGCCCCCCAGGAGGTCTTGAGCCGGCCGCATTCGATCACGGGGAGCTGCCTGCGCAAGCCGGCGGTCCCGCCCGAGGGAGCCGGCGGCCGCCCGGGGCGGGATGGCTGCGCGTGGTCGGGGCCCGGGCCAACAACCTCCAGAACATCACGGTGGCCTTCCCGCTCGGATGTCTGACAGCGGTGTCCGGAGTGAGCGGCTCGGGCAAGAGCACCCTCGTCAACGACGTGCTCTGCCGGGCCTTGCAGCGGCGGCTGCACGGCGCGCACACCGAGCCGGGGGCCCACGACCGGATCGAGGGCGCCGAGGCGCTGGACCGGCTGGTCGTCATCGATCAGACGCCGATCGGGCGCTCGCCGCGCTCGAATCCCTTGACCTTCTCGGGAGCCTTTCAGGAGATCCGAATGCTCTTCTCCCGGCTCCCCGCCGCCCGGGTGCGGGGCTACGGGCCGGAGCGGTTCAGCTGCAACGTCCCCGGCGGGCGGTGCGAGCGCTGCCAGGGTCAGGGGGTGATCGAGGTCGAGATGAGCTTCCTGCCCCCGGTCTACGTTCCGTGCCAGTCGTGCGGGGGGAAACGGTTCAACCGGGAGACCCTGGAAGTCACCTATCGGGGGAAAAGCATCGCAGAGGTACTCGAGATGACGGTCGACGAGGGGCGCGATTTTTTTCGCGCGGTTCCCGCCGTTGCGGGGAAGCTGGAGATGCTCGCGCGGGTCGGGCTCGGCTATCTCCGGCTCGGCCAATCGGCGACGAGCCTCTCCGGCGGGGAGGCCCAGCGGCTGAAGCTGGCAGCCGAGCTGGGCCGGCCGGCATCGGCCAAAACGCTCTACATCCTGGACGAGCCGACGACCGGACTCCACCTGGCCGACATCGAAACGCTGATGGAGGTCCTAATCGAGTTGCGGGACGCGGGCAACACGATCATTCTGATCGAGCACAACCTGCGCGTGCTGCAGCGGGTCGACTACCTGATCGACCTGGGCCCGGAAGGGGGCGAGGGGGGCGGGCGGATCGTCGCCCAAGGTAGTCCCGCCCAGGTGGCCGCAGTTTCCGCGAGCTGGACGGGCCGGTTCCTCCGCGAGCAGAGAGAGGCGGCGCGGGCCGGGGGAGCATGAAACAGAGACGAAGGTTCCTGAGGGTCGGCTTCGGGCGGGTCCTCTTCGGCGTCGCCCTGACATTGCTTGGCTGGGCGGGCGTCCTGGGCCGGGCCGGGGCGCAGGAGGAGGTCCTCACGCCGGCGCTCACCGCGTTCGAGGACGGGCTCTTCGATCGCTGCGTCCAGGAGGTCGAGCGTTTTCGGAAGCGGTTTCCCGGCAGCCCCCTTTCGGCGAGTGCCGCGCTGCTCGAGGCCAAAGCGCTCTATTTCCTCGGGAGGTACCGGGCGGCGGAGGAATTGCTCGCTCCGGTCGGGTCGAACCGGCTGCCGAAGGCCGCGGCGGAGGAAGCCTTCTTCTGGCGGGCCGAATGCCTTTGCGCCTTAGAACGGTGGTCCGAGGCCATCCCCAACTATCGGGCCGCCCTCGCCGGGCCGCTCCCCGCCTCCCTCGCCCAGCGGGCGCGGCTGGCTCTCGGCTGGTGCCTGTGGCGGGCGGGGAAGGTGCGGGAAGCGGAAGCGGTCTGGCAAGCGCTGGCGCGGGGTTCGGCCGGCGGCCCGCGGACGCATGCGCTTCTGCTGCTCGCCCGGATGGCCCTCTCCCTCGGGCGCCGCGAAGACGCAGAGTCCCTCTTGGCGCAGATGGTGCGGGAAGACGACCGGATGGACGAGGCCTTCTGCGAGGCGCGCTTCTGGCTGGCCGAGCTGCGGCGGGAGGAGGACCCCTCCCGCGCCGTTGCGCTCTACGAGGCGGTGGTGCGGGCGGGACGGGCTCCGCAGGAACTGCTCGCCCTGGCCTGGTTCGGCTTGGGAGAGACCTATGAGAAGCTGGGCGAGACCGGCAAGGCGATGAACGCCTTCGAGCGGGCGCTGGCGCTCGAGAAGGAGCCGATTCTCCGGCTGCGGGCCGGCGAGCGCTACTTGCAGAGCGCAGCGTCGCTCCAACGCCTTCCGGAAGCCGAAAAGAAGCTCGCGGAGCTGCCGGGGAGGGGCGGGATCCCGCAGAGGAGGGGCGGCTGCTCTTTGTGACGGCGCAGGCGCGGGCGGAAAGCGGCGACAGGGAGGGGGCCAAGGCCCTCCTGGAGGAGGCCGGCAGACGGAAGCTCGGACCCAAGCCTGAGGGGAGCATCTGTTATACGCTCGGACGACTTTACCAGGAGGACGGGGCATGGGAGGCCGCCGCCCGCGCCTTCCGCCAGGTCGAGAAGGGCGGCGGAGAGCTGGCTCCCTATTCGGCCTACCGCCTGGGGGAGATCGCGCTGGCCCGGGGCGACGCCGCCACTGCCGAGGAAAAGTTCCGGGCCGCGGAAGCGGCCGGCGTCTTCGCGCAGGAGAGCTTCTTCAACCGGCTGATCGCGCTGGCCCGCGAAAAGAGGCTCGAGGAGTTCCGGAAGGCGAGGAAGGCCTTCGTCGAACGTTTCCCCGGGAGCCCCTTGCGGGGACGGCTGCTGCTGCTCGAAGCGGCGCTCTTGCAGGAGCTCGGGCGGGGGAAAGAGGCGGAGGAAGCGCTGGAAGAAGGGCTCCGGGAGCCGGCGCTCCGCTCCTCCCATCCCCGGTTCCTGATGCAGCTGGCCACCCTCCACGAGGAATCCGGAGAGGAGGCCAGAGCGTTTGCGGAATACGAGCGGCTGGTTCGGAACTACCCGGGGGATCCGCTTGTGCCCGAGGCGATCTACCGGGGAGCCTTCGCCGGCTACCGGTGCGGAAAGCTGAGCGAGGCGGAGGCGAGGCAGCGGTTGGCCGATCTGGCATCCGACAAGGCGGCCGGCTCCCTGGCTCCGAAGGCACTCTTCGGGGCGGCGCAATTCTACTACAATGCCCAGGACTACGCGGACGCGCAGGCGAGCTTCGAACGCCTGGCGCAGGACTACCCCCAGAACGCTTTGGCCGACTCGGCGTATTACTGGGCGGCCAAGGCCGCGATCGGCCGGCATGACCTGGTGGAGGCTCTCCATCTCTTGGATCGTATCCCCGAGAGCTCCTCTTGGAAGGCGGAGGCGAGGCTCCTGCAAGGGAAGATCGATCAGGATCTCGGCGAATACGCCAACGCGATCCTCCTTTTCGACGCGGCGTTGGAGGAGAGCGACTCCGGGCCGATCCGGACCGAAGCCCTGCTGCGCAAAGGGGACTGCCTCTTTGCGCAGGGGGCGGCGGACGCGAAGCTCTTCGGGGAGGCGGCGAAGGTGTACGCCGCAGTCCTCAAGGAAAAAGGGGCGGATCCGTCAGAGCGCGACGAGGCGGGGTTCAAGCAAGGGGTCTGCTTGGAAAAGCAGGGCCGGGAGGAGGACGCCCTGGCGGTCTTCCTCGACGTTCTCGACGGCCGCTTGGAGTCGACCAAGGAGAGGCCGGAGAAGCGGAGCGCGCCCGAGATCCGCTGGCGGATCGAAGCAGGGATCCAAGCGGCCGCCCTCAAGGAGAAAGCCCAGGATTGGCGGGGGGCGGTGAGCATCTACCGCAAGATGGAGAAGCTGGGCGGGCCTACCCGGGAGGAGTTCCACGAGACGGTCAACCGGCTCCGCCGGGATCACTTCCTCTTCGAGGAAGGCTCCTAGCAGCCTGTCGGCCTTAGTACGAGAGTTTGCCGCGATGCGGCGACGGTCCGATGCGGCATGGGGAGCGATTGTCTCGGGAATCCTAAAAACCAAGACAATGCGACGACCGTTTTTCCGGCGGAGAGCGACCATAGGGATCCAATCGGAAGGGAACCGGGCTTGCGGGCTCCCCCAAGCTTCCAAAGTCGCTTGAAGTTGTACGCCAAGCAGACCAACGACCATTCGCCCTGGACTTTGGCTTGCCCGCGGAGCCGAAACGCCCGGAAGCCCATTACCGATTTGATGATGCCAAAGACCGGTTCGACCGTCTGCTTGCGTCGAGCATAGAGGCGGCGGCCTTCCGGACTGGCGAGCTTCTCAACCATCTTGCGTCTCCACGGGGCGGTATATTCCACGGGCTTCTCCCGTCGACGATCGGTGGGCCGGAACTCGTATCGCCGGCGGCATTCCAGAGCTTCAGCCCTCATCGGACAGTAGACTTCGATTCCCTCCGCCTGCAGAGCCTCGACCTGTTCGCCATTGGTATACCCCGTGTCTACCAGCACCGCACGGACCCGACCGGCTTCCGTAGGAATGGCCCGCACGTCGGCTTCCAACTCGCCGGCATCGTTGGCGCACACACTCACCCGAGCCGAAAGCACCAAGGCACTCCCTTCCGCATCCACGTCAACTCCTTGGCGTCCGGCTTCGGCCATCGAACCAGGATGCGTCGGCGGGCTCCCTTACGGAGGTGAGCCGGATCGTGGAACAACTCCGTACCCGTTGGCCCGGAGTCCGGATCGTGGTCCGGGCCGATTCGGGCTTCTGCCGGGAAGAGATCATGGCTTGGTGCGAAGCCAATCAAGTCGACTACCTCTTCGGCTTGGCCCGCAACGAGCGCTTGTGCCGGACCATTCAGGGGTCGATGGAGCAAGCCCGTCGTCTGCACGAGTCGAGTGGCAAGCCGGCCCGCTTCTTTACCGAGTTTGCCTACCGCACCTTGAGCAGCTGGTCGAGGGAGCGCCGGGTGGTCGCCAAAGCCGAGTACCTGGAAAGAGGGGAGAATCCGCGCTTTGTCGTGACCTCTCTCTCCACCGAGGAGTGGCCCGCCCAAAACCTTTACGAGAAGCTCTACTGTGCTCGTGGCGACATGGAGAATCGGATTAAGGAACAACTCTACCTCTTTGCCGACCGGCTCTCGACCGCGCAAATGGCCAGCAACCAACTTCGCCTCTACTTCTCGGCTCTCGCTTACACCCTGGTCGAAGCGCTGCGACGGCTGGCTCTGCGAGGAACGGACTGGGCCGAGGCCCAGGTCGACACCCTACGGCTCAAGCTCTTTAAGATCGGCACGCTGGTCCGAGTCAGCGTCCGCCGCGTCTTCCTCTCGATGAGTAGCGCCTATCCTTGGAAGAGCCTCTTTACTCACGTCTTCCGAGTGCTGCGTTGTTGAGCAGGTATCAAAACCCCACCTCTTCTCCTTCCGCAAAGCCTACGATCGGGCGGAGCCTTGCTCCACAACCGGCTTTTTGCGCTTTGCAGCGCTCGCGTTAAGGCAAATCGAATGAAAATCTTGCTCGATCCTGCCTCATGAAGAGCTCTGCGCGGCCGGAACTGCTCGCAAGCGACTCAACCGGCACCTCTCTCCCGCGAAAGCTCGCACTGGTGAGAAATGGCCGCTAGCGGCCGCGGCCTAGGCCGGCTGCCAGCAAAAGATGGGCTCGGGCGTTGCCCCCGTCCGCACTTGAACCTCGGAAAGGACGGCGACGGAGGAGAGCGCCTGCGCGCGGCCGATCCGCCGGGGCATGCGATCCTGGAGCTCGCTCAAGGGGAGGGCCTGCCGGGCGCGCACCGCGTCGCGGATCGCCTCGAGGAGCGGTAGCGTGAGTTCCTCGGCCCGGCGGCTGCCGGCAGCGGGGGGAGCAGGCGCCGGCAGCTGGGCGCGCCAGGAAGCGAGGATCTCCTCGGCCCGGGCGCGAGCCTCTTCCTCGGCCGGCGTGGCGCCCTCCTCCCGGCGGAAGGCGATCGCGAGGGAGACGGCGGCGGCCAGATCGAGGAACGGCTCGGCGGGAACGTGCAAGAGCGGCAAGCCGGACCTCCCTTCCCCGGAGGCGCCCCGGCGGGAGGGGTCGGCCCGCGCAGGGAGCAGGCCGAAGGCGGCAAGGGAACGGCCTTCGGCGGCGGCGGCCGCGTTCTCGAGGAAGGCCTGCAAAGCTTGGATGCCGGTTCCGGGGATCTCCGGCTGGGGGAAGAGCAAGAGATCGGTTTCCGGCAGCGTCCGGCGCGCGCAAAGGAGACCGAGGGGGCCGGTTTCCTCCCGCCGCCACAAAAAATCGGCCGGCGGCTCCGGGGGAAGGAGCGCCCATTCGGCGATCCACCGGTAGGGGAGATCGAGGCCGGCGATCTCCCACTGCAGCCGGCAGTCGCGGAACCACCGGACGGCGGGGGAAGGCGCCGCCTGGCCAAGCCCGTGCTCTTCGTCCCAACGGAGGGCACAGGCGAGAAGCAGACACCGGACGGGCAAGGACTCCCGGTCCCGGTAGGCCGCCCCGATCCATTCGGGGACGGCGCGCGCGGGGCGCCCCGCCGACGACAGGCTTCTCTCCGCCAAGAGGTCCGCGGCTTCCGGCATTGCGACCTCGCGAAGCGGCGGAAGGGGGGAAAGGCGGCTTCGCTGCCTTGGGGACCAGTGCGGGAGAACCGAGCGGACCCATCGGCCGCTATGGGCCCCTATCAGGACGAAGGCCGGCGGAGCCTCCTGCAACTCCTCGAAAAGGCGGCCCGCGGCCATGGCGAGCGCCGGCTCGGTCCCCCAAGCGTCCGCATTGTCGAAGGCGAGCAGGAAAGGCTTCGAGAAGAGGCTCAGCCGCAGCAGATCCTCGACGCGGCCCCGGCAACGGCTCTCGTCCTCCCCGAGGCGCTCCCCCGCTCCTTCGCTCGGGGCGACGGCGAGGTTAGCACGAACGGCCTGAGCCCAATCGATGGGCTCGCCGAAAGCCCACCGGCGGCAGGCATCTTGAACGACGCGGTCTTCGGTCCGCACCGCCAGCCCGTGGATCGCCCAAAGCCAATTCTGCGGCGGGCTTGCCCACGGTCCAAGCTCCGAAAGCAGCTCCTCGGCAGCCGGAACGATCCGCGCGAAGTTGAGGCGGAGCCATTGCACCCACTCCGGAACCAGGCCTTCGAGCAAGACCTTGGCGGAATGGCGGCGCAGGAAGCGGACCGCGGAGCGGAGGCGGGAATCGCGGATCAGGCCTTGGCTGACGAGCCGGGAGGCGAGCGAGCCGAGAATGTCGTTGGCGAAAACCTGGATCCGGGTCGGCTCCTCGGGCCAAGGACGGATAGCGCCCGGGCGGTCGGGGAGCCTCATCTCCCGGCCGATCGCCTCGAGCAGCGCCTTCCAGGGGCCGAGTGGGTTGCGGAAGGGGCGGACGTAGATCGGCAGGGCCTTGCCCTCCAGCTTCCGGAACAGGGTTCCGAGGAAGGTGGTCATCCCGGCTCCTCCGGCCGGAGCGCCCAGAAAAAGCGCGGGTCGGCCCCGAAGCCGAGTGCTGCCCGGCGGCCACCCGCCTTCCGGCTCCGGGAAGCGCGCGGCGAACTCGGCTGACACTCGCGCCAGCGCGTCATCGAAAAGCGGCCGCCAGGCGGCGTCGAGCTTGCGCGGGTCGACGGTGATCGCCGGCCAGTACGGATTGGTCTGCATGGGGATGACGGCCTCAGCTGCGAAGGGGGCGGCGGAGGCGGTCGACCGAGAGGGGGGCACTTTCGATCTACGGGGAGGGGGTCTCTACCAGGGAAAACGGTCAGGATCGCTGGTCGATGGCCGGGAACGGCCGCGGCGCCGGGCCGGTGTAGACGGCCACCGGCCGGATAAGCCGGTTGTGGGCCCGCTGCTCGAGAATGTGGGCGGACCAGCCGGACGTCCGGGCGATCACGAAGAGTGGGGTAAAGAGGAAGGTCGGAATGCCGAGGAAGTGATAAGCCAGCGCGCTGTAAAAATCGATGTTGGGATAGAGACCCTTCTCCGAATAGAGCAGCTTTTCGATCCGCTCGGCGATGGGAAAGAGCCGACGATCGCCTGCTTCCTCGGCCAGCTGCTTCGCCAACCCTTTGATGATCGGAGCGCGAGGGTCGCCGTGCTTGTAGACCCGATGGCCGAAGCCCAGGATCTTCTCCTTTTTCGCGAGCATCTTCCGGATGCCCACCTCCGCCTCGTCGGGCGAGGAAAACCGTTCCAGGAGCTTCATCGCGCCCTCGTCGGCTCCTCCGTGCAAGGGTCCGCGTAGCGCCCCGATTCCGCCGGTGATGGCCGAGTAGGAGTCCGAAAGAGTCGAAATGATCACCCGGCAGGTGAAGGTCGACGCGTTGAACTCGTGCTCGGCGTGGAGGATGAAAGCGGTATCGAGGGCCCGCGCGTGCAGCGCCGAAGGGGGGACGCCGTGGAGCAGGTAGAGAAACTGTTCGGCAACGGTCGGATGTGCTTCCGCCCGCGTCTCGATCCGCCGGCCGTTGCGGTGGAAGTGAAACCAGTAGAGGAGCATCGAAGGAAAGGAGGCGCAGAGCCGGTTGGCGATCGCATGAGCGTCGCGACCGTCTTCTTCCGGCTCTAGGGTACCCAGGGCGGAGCAGCCCGTCCGCAGGACGTCCACCGGGTTGGCCGTAGGAGGGAGCTGCTCCAGGATCACTCGGAGCGGGGTGGGAAGGTCCCGCAAGCTGATCAGCAGGCTCCGGTAGCGGTCCAAGTCGGCCCGTGCGGGCAGCTTCCCGTAGAGCAGGAGGTAGATCACTTCCTCGAAGGAGGCTTGCTCCGCCAGGTCCCGAATCGAATAGCCCCGATAGGTGAGGTCGAGTCCCTCCTTGCCGACAGTGCTCAGGGCCGTCTCTCCCGCGGCGATCCCTTCCAACCCGCTTACGGCCTTCTGCGCACTCGCCGTATCGCTCATCGTGTTCTCCGTCGACCCGCGGTAAGCGGCCGCCTCCGCGCCGCCTTCCCGCCGGATCGTGCCGTGCACCCTAGCAAGGCCCGCAATCCCGGGCAAGGCGCCAGTGCGGTCCACGGAGGCGGCAGAGCAGGATTGCCAACGAGGGGCTACGGCCATTATCCTGGGCATGGTTTTCGAATTCAACCATGGAACTCTCTCGACGCGATTTTCTGCAGAAGCTGGCGGTGCTGGGCGCGGGCCTCGCCGCCCCGGCGGTCGCTTGGGCCGTGCCGGCGGCGCCGACGGGCAGCGGGATCGCCCGTCGGGCGGCCCCGGCCGCAGCCTCCGGCTCCCCCGGCGTCCGTTTCGTGAATCATGGACCGGGGCTGGGCCGGCGGATCGCGGTCACCTTCGATGACGGGCCGACGCCCGGCGTGACCGAGAAGGTGTTGGCCGCCCTGCGCGAACGGGGCCTTTCGGCGACGTTCTTCATGATCGGAGAGCGGGTCTCGGCGGCACCGTCCCTGGCACATCGCGTCCGGGAAGAGGGGCACGAGATCGGGAACCACTCGTATACGCATCCGCAGCTCGGGCGCCTGCCCGCTCCGCAAGTGCTGGCTCAGCTGGAGAGGACGCAGGCGGCCATCGAGCAGGCCACCGGCTTCCGACCCCGCTGGATGCGGCCTCCCTACGGCTCCTTCCGGCCGGCGCAGGCCCTGCTGGCGGCACAGGAAGGCCTGGGGGTCGTGCTCTGGAGCGTCGACACGCGCGACTGGGCACGGCCGGGGGCGGAGCGGATACGGGAGACCGTCCTAACGCAGACGCGGCCAGGGTCGATCGTCCTCATGCACGACCTCCACCTCCAGACCGCCGAGGTGCTCCCCAGCATCTTGGACGGCCTTCTCGAACGGGGATTCGCCTTCACGACGATCTCGGGCTTCCTGGGAAGCCCGCAGCCGGCATAAAGCCCGGCGTTGACAGCGCCGGTTTTCGCGGGAGAATGCCGTCTTGCCTGCGTAGGCGAGCAGAGAGGGCTGGGTAGCTCAGTCGGTAGAGCAGCGGACTGAAAATCCGCGTGTCGTCGGTTCGATTCCGACCCCAGCCACCAACAAAGCGGGCCGCGCGCCAAGCGCGGGGCGGGCATCGTGTGTTCTTATCCGCGCGGGCCCAGCGCCGCTTCCACGCACTCGAGGATTACGTGCAGCCCCCAGGTGTGCAGCTCCTGGATGCGTGCTGTGGACCGGCTCGGAACGATCCAGGCGACCTCGGCTTCGGCGGCGGCCGGACCCCCGTCCTTGCCGAGAAAAGCGATGGAGCAGATCGAACGCTGCCTGGCCATGCGGAGAGCCGAGAGGATGTTGAGGGAGGCCCCGCTCGTCGAAAAGCAGAGGAAGAGATCTCCCGGTCGGGCCAACGCGGCCAGCTGGCGGGAGAAGACCTCCGCAAAGCCGAAATCGTTCGCGATGCAGGTCAGGGTCGTCGGATCGGCCGCGAGTGAAATCGCGGGCAAGGGGCGGCGATCAGCGCGGTAGCGCCCCAGAAGCTCCTCGGCCAGGTGGAGCGCATCGGCGGCACTGCCGCCGTTGCCCGCCGTGAACACGGTCCCTCCCTGCCGGAGGCAGTCGACGCACAAGGCGGCCGCCCTTTCGAGGATCGGGAAGCTCTCCTGCGCCAGGCGTAGGGTCGCCGCCAGCTCCTCGGCGCCGGCGCGGACTAGGGACGCGATCTCCTTGGACATCAGGACACCGGTCCTCGCCCCCCCGCCCATTTCCTTCGCTTCGGGCACGAGCTTCTGCTATAGGAGAAAAGCAGCACGGGCATGGCGAGCATGCTTGCCTGAGACGGAAAAATTCGCAAGCCTAGCCGAGGAGGAAGGATGCGGGCGGGCATCGCCTTGGGGTCGAATCTCGGAGAGAGCGCGGTGCGGATGGAAGAAGCGTCGGCCTTCCTCCGCACGCTCTCGTGCAGCGCCCATTTCCTCCGTTCTTCCCTATGGCGAACCGAACCGGTCGATTGCCCCCCGGGGTCCCCGGAATTCCTGAACGCCGTCGTCGAGATCGATTGGGAGGGTTCCCCCGAGGAGCTCCTCGCCGCCCTGCTCGCCTTCGAGCGCAGGGCGGGCCGACCCCCGGCGGAAACGAGGCCGCGCAACGCTCCCCGGCCGATCGATCTTGACCTGCTCTACTGCGGAAACTTGGTGAGGAAGACCGCGGAGCTGACCTTGCCCCACCCTCGCCTGGCCCGCCGGAGCTTTGTGCTCGGGCCGTTGGCCGAAATCGCGCCGGAGCTTCGCCTGCCGGGCTTTTCCTTGACCGTCCGGGAGCTTTATGAGCGACTCAGCGAAAATCACCCCCGAGTGGGTGCGTAGCCGGAAGGAGACCGGGGAGAAGATCGCGGCGCTGACCGCCTACGATTATCCCACGGCCCGGCTGCTCGACGAGGCGGGGATCCCGGTGCTCCTCGTGGGGGACTCCCTGGCGATGGTGGTCCTGGGCTACCCGGATACCACCTCTCTTCGGCTAGACGAGATGCTCCCGCACGTCTCCGCCGTCGCGCGGGCCAAGCCCAAAGCACTCGTCGTGGCCGATTGCCCGGCCGGAACCTACTCGACCCCCGATGACGCCCGGCAGACCGGGAAGGCCCTGATTGCGGCGGGAGCCGAAGCAGTGAAATTGGAAGGGGGGGTCGAGCAAAGCCGAACCATCCGGAGGCTGACCGAAGCCCGGATCCCGGTGATGGCCCATATCGGGCTCCTTCCCCAGCTGGCCGGCAGGCGGTTCCGCAAGGTGGGGCGGGGCCCGGAGGAGCGGGAGAAGCTCCTCGCGGACGCGCGGGCGGTCGAGGAGGCGGGGGCGTTCAGCGTGGTCGTCGAGGCCGTTGACGCCAGGCTGGCGGCCGAGATCACCCGCAGCCTCCGGATTCCGACGATCGGGATCGGCTCGGGGGAGGGGTGCGACGGCC
This sequence comes from Methylacidimicrobium sp. AP8, assembly GCF_903064525.1. Taxonomy (NCBI): domain Bacteria; kingdom Pseudomonadati; phylum Verrucomicrobiota; genus Methylacidimicrobium; species Methylacidimicrobium sp. AP8. The sequence goes on along the minus strand of NZ_LR797830.1, from coordinate 1,819,624 downwards.
AAATCCTGGTCTTTCACGACCTGGTCGGCCTCTTCCCCTGGTTCCGCCCGAACTTCGTGCAGCCCAAGGCCGATCTGGCCCGTGCGATCCACGCGGCAGCCAGGGAATACCTCGCGGAAGTCCGGCGGAACGCGCCGGTGGTCCCGGGCTGATTCTGCGTCCTCTTTCCGGACTGCGGATGTCTGCCTTTCGTACGGAGGCCCGAGGCGTGCCCGGGAGGAGCCGACGACAGCCTCGAGGAGCTGCGGATGGCCCGGAGATTGCTCCGGCAGGGGACGGTGAAAGGTTCCATCCGCCGCGCCGTCCGGAGCGGCCCGCTCCTGGGTTGGACGGCAGGAGTCGGTAGAGCCGGGCTCCTGGCGTTTGTCCTCCTGGCCGCGTCGGCCCGTGGAGCCTTCGGCTGGAGCGGGGACGGAGGGGAAGGAGTGATCCTCAACCCGCAATCGGCGAATCCGGCGCCGGAAGGAGACCAAAAAAACTCATGGTTTATCGCCGGATTCGTCGGAACCCAGTGGAATCGCTTCCCTTCCGGATTGGTGCCCGCCACGGGCGCCCCGGTCCACTCCCACGAGGAGGGCACGACGATTCTTTCGCCTACCGGCGGCTACTACTGGTACGATCCCCGGAAGACCGGCCACTTCAGCTTCACGCTGGAGCTGACGGGCGCCTACAACGCCCTGGGGAGCTCGACCCAGATCGGGGGCCGGGGCGGAGCCCAAGCCGAAAGAGGGGGCTTCACCGTTCTTTTCGGCACGGTGGGCTACCGGATGGACGCCTGGGAGCCGATTATCGGCTTCGGGGCCGGCGCCGGCTTTTTCACCTCGGAGAGCCAAGGGCAATCGTCGTCGACCGCCGTGGTGCCGGTGCTTCTCGTCGACTTGGGGGTACGCTATCATTTCGACGCCCGCTGGTCGTTGCGCTTTGAGTCCTTCTTCGGATGGACGGGGACAGTTACCTATACCTATCCCTCCGGGGAGCTGGTCGCGGGCCACATGCTCAGCAACAACGTGGTCGTCGGGCTCGGCTATGCGTTCGGCCGGTAGGGAAAAAGAGATCGATAGCGAAGTCGGCTTGTTCTACATGTGCTAACGAACAGAGTAAAGGAACCGGAGCATGGATGAGCCAAAGGATTCGGGAAATTTCGTTCGGACCGCCGTGGCGTACGGAACGGACGTCTACGAGGTCTTGGAAAGCGTGCGGCGGCAGGGAATCAGGAATCCGACGCTGACGATCCTCTTCGCCTCGAGCTCGCTCGACCAGGAGTGGATCGGCCGGGAGATCCGTTCCAACCTAGAGGGCCATTCGTGGGGCTTTTCGTGCGCCGGCCACTTCAACGGGGCGGTGGGCGATCTTTCAACCGAGGGGATCCTCTTGCTGGCCATCGAGCAGCACGGAGAGGTACTTGCCCCGTCGGTCGTGATGGGCGAGCTCCACGGGGCGGAGGAGGAAAGGGCCGCGGAACTGACTCGGCAGGCCTTCGACGGCGTACTTTTCAGCCCGGAGCTCCTCTACGTGGCCTTCACGGGCAAGAGCCCTTCCCGGCTGCTGCAGACCAATCCGTTCACCCTGCTGGTGGGCCATTCGAGCGTCGGCACCGAGGAGGCCGTCCTGCGGGGGATCTCCCGTGCCGTCGGCCGAGGCGCCCGGGTGGTGGGAGGAACCGCGGCGGACCGGCTCTATCTCGAACGGGTCACCGAGACATTCGCCCATGGGGACGGAGCGAGCGCCAAAGGCTCCCTTTCCCTCTTGGCGATCGCTACCACCCTGAAAAACGGGGTCGGCATGGCCAACGCCTTCCGGCCGGTAGGCGCCAAGGGAGCTTTTGTCACCGAGAGCGAAGGGAGGGTGGTGAAGACGCTCAACCATCGGCCGGCCGCCGACGTCTATGCGGAGCTGGTCGGAGCCTCCAGTTGGCAGGAAGCGCAGGAGCATTTCAACAGCCATCCGATGGGGATTATCGAGGTCACGGCGAACTACTGGCAGGTGCGGAGCCCGGCGGCGATCCGGGAGGATGGCTCGATCGTCTTCTTTTCGGCGATTCCGAAGGGGAGCGGGCTGACTCTCCTGGAATCGGATGTGGAGAGCCGCGTCGAATCCGTTCGGATCGCGGTCCGGCGGGCGCTGGCCGATGCCGGCAACCCGAAGCGGGTGGCGGCGGTGGTCGCATTCAATTGCATCCTCTGCCACCAGCAGGCGCTCCGCCTGGGATCCGGCGCCGGCGAGGTGCGCGCGATCCGCGAAGAGCTGGGGGACCACGTGGCGGTGGTCGGCGCCTCGACCTACGGGGAGACCGGCACGACGGTCGCCGGGACGATCGGCCACCACAACCAAACGATTACCCTATGGCTCTTGGCCGACGAGCTAATCACCCAGTAGCCGGCCGGGCCGCGGTCCGCCGTCGGCCCGATCCGGCGGCGAGCCGGCGGTAGAGCGCCAGGGTCCTTTCGGCAAGGATCTCGGTGGAGAAGCGGGCGGCCACCTCTCGGTGGAGCGCCCATCTCTCTGCGGAGGTGAGCGGCTCGCGCTCGGCCATCGCCGTCATGGCGGAAGCTAGGGCCTGTGGCGTCGACTGATCGAGGAGGCAACCGGCCCGCTCCGAAACGAAGGCCTCCGGGATGCCGTCGATCGCTCCGGCGATGACGGGCTTCCCGCAGGCCAAGGCTTCGAGAATCACCAAGCCTAGAGCCTCGGTCCCGATGCCAGGCCGCACGAGGCAGTCGATCGAATTGAGGAACGCCGACATCCGGTTACAACGTTCCAGGAAAATGGCTTTGCCCGCGAGCCCAAGGGCGCGCGCCTTTTCGGCGAGGTAGCCCTGCATGTTGCCGCTGCCCAGCAGGAGGAAACGGGCTTGCGGGAGGCGGGCTCGGACGGCGGCAGCGGCTTCCAGGAAGACCTCCTGCCCTTTGCCGTACGGGAAGGAGCAGCCCCCCACGAGAGCGAAGACCCGGTGGCCGGAGTCGAAGCCCCACGCAGCCCGCTCCGCGGCCCCGTCAGCGGGGTGGAACTGTTCGACATCGATTCCGGGAAGGATCGTGTGGATCTTAGAAAAGTCTCCTGCCATCGGCGGGCGGGAGCGCCGCTCCCGATCGGTCGATTTCGGCTCATAATCGCCCTCCGTCAGCACGTGGCGGACGAATTGCGAAACCGCGATCATGCCGTCCGACGCGTTCAGAAGAAATTTCCGGCTGGGCCAGGAGCTCGGGCTTTTGGCCATGTGGCGGGTCAGCAGCACGAGGGCTCCTCCGGCCAGGCGCGCGGCCAGGATGGTCGGCCAGTAGTCCCGGCCGTGATGTGCGTGGACGATCGAGAAGCCGCCCTCGCGGATCCAGCGCGCCAGGGAGAGGACCAGACCCGCCTTACCCCGCCCGGTCGGAAGGAGCCGGATGCCCCGGCGCGTCACCTCGGAGGCCAAAGCACCAGAGGGGGGCCCGGCCAAGGCGACCGGGCAGCCCGATCGCTGAAGCCCGAAAGCCAAAAGAATCGCCTGAGCGTCGGTGCCGCCTCCGCTTAGCAGGGAGTCGACTTGGAGGACGGAGGGAAATTCAGTCACGAGGCAGCCCCATGCGATCCGGCCTGCCCGCTAAGTGCCAGAGGAGGAGGGCCCAACGCACGCCCATTTTTTGCCGGAAGCGGGTACGGGTTCCGCAAAACGGGAAGAGCAGTAGGTCGCCGGCCAATTCCGCGACGAGGCGCAGAGGCAGGGCGATGCGCAGGAGAATCTGGTGCGACCGTGGCGCGTGCAGGGAAAAGTAGCGATAGCGGGATCGCCAATATTCGATCCGGGCGGCCGCGGGGAGGGCGGCTGCGCTTCGTCCCTGGCCGTGCCGGACGCGGACGTCGGGAAGGTGGTAGACCGAGAAGCCCGCTTGCCGTGCCCGGTAGCAGAAATCGGTCTCCTCGAGGAAGAAAAAGAAGCCTTCGTCCATGCCGTGGAGTCGCCGCCAGAGATCGGCGCGCGTGAGGAAGAAGGCGCCGATGACGGAGTCGACGGGGGTCGGCACCGTCGGCGGCCGTTCCTTCCCGGGATAGAGACGGGGGAGCAATCGCCGGAGGAGCGCCTTGTTCCCCAGCTCAGTCCAGAGGCTCGGGAAGTTGGCGATCGAGTTCTGCGGGGTGCCGTCCTCGTTCAGCAACCGGGCTCCGGCGACGCCGCATCCGGGATGCGCTTCCATCCACCGCAGCGCGCGCGCCAGCGCGTCCGGCTCGAGCCGGGCATCGCTGTTGAGCAGCAGCAGGTACTTCCCCCGGCTCCGCTCGGCCGCACGGTCGACCGCGGCGGCGAAGCCGAGGTTGCGGGGAAAGCGGAGATAGGCGGCCTTCGGGAAAGCGCGGGGGATCTCCTCGGCCGTGCCGTCGGTCGAGCCGTTGTCGACGACGATCGTCTCTACGGCGAACGGGACATCGCTCTCTTCGACGGAGCGGATCGCCGCGCAAACAAGGTCACGAGTGTTCCGGGTGACGATGATCACCGAAAGCAGCGGTTCCCGGCTTTCCTTCTCGCCGCCGGCGCCGGCCGGCAAGATCGCCTTCGGGCTCGCCCGCTTCCGGCTTTGCTCCTCTTGCACGCCGCAATCTTGGCAAAATGCAGAGGAGGTTTGCGAACCAGATCCCTCTTCATCTAGAGTAGCCGGGGACATGGCCTCTTTTTCCGCTATCGCTTCGCCGGACGCCCTTCCCCCGTATACCAGCCTGTGGGCTTACCGGAAGCGCTTTGCGGAAGCGGCTCCGATCCTGATGTATCACAAGATCGGCTCACCTCCCCCCGACGCCCGCTTCCGCGGCCTCTACCTTCCTACTTGGCTCCTGGCGCGGCAGCTGTGCGAATGGAAGGAGAACGGATGGGTGGCCGTGGGCCTCGAAGAGTTCATCGATCCGCGCGAACCCCTGCGGAGACGGGTCTGCCTGACCTTCGACGACGGGTACGCCAGCGTGCATCAAGAGGCTTTGCCGCTCTTGCGCGAACAGGGATTCCGAGCGATCGTCTTCCTGGTGGCGGACCGGGTCGGAGGTTCCAATGAGTGGGACACGGCGATCGGGGAGAAGCCGGCGGCCCTGATGGACGAGGTGCAGATCCGGGAGTGGATCGAAGCCGGAAATGAGATCGGAGGCCATACTCTTACCCATCCGTCCCTTCCGCGGCTGGCGCCGGACGAGGCGCGGCGAGAGATCCTCGATGGGAAGAAAAAGCTCGAAGATCGGTTCGGCCGGCGGATCGAACATTTCGCCTATCCCTACGGGGATTGGAACGCGCGGATTCGGGACCTGGTAGAGGAAGCGGGGTATCGGACCGCCTGCACGGTGGAGCGGGGGATCAACGGCCCGGGCACCGACCCGTTCCTCCTCCGGCGCATCATGGCTTGCCGTCCGCCGCGCACGCTGCGGACCCTCTTCGGGCTCATGCCCGGATGAAAGCGCTGTCGGAGGAGAGAGGCAATCCGAGGGGATGAGGAAGCTGCCGATCTCAGTGACGATGATCGCCTGCAACGAGGAGCGGAACCTCCCGAGAAGCCTCGGAAGCGTCGCCGGTTGGGTCGAGGAGATCATCGTCGTGGTCAACGATTGCACCGATGCCACGGCCCAGATCGCACGCGAGTTCGGAGCCCGGGTCGAGGAGCGCGCCTGGACATGCCGTCGCGACCAGAAGAACGCTGCGCTCGCGCTGGCGACCCGGCCCTGGGTCCTCGGGCTCGACGCCGACGAGGAAGTTTCGCCCGAAATGCGGCGGGCGATCGAAGAGTTTTTCTCCGGAGCCGACCGGAGGTTCGACGGTGTGGCTTTCCGGCGCAAGACCTGGTTTCTCAACCGGTGGATCACCCACGGAGACTGGTATCCCGACTATAACTTGCGCCTCTTCCGCCGGGAGCGCGGGCGCTGGGGAGGGAATCGGGAGCATGACAAGCTGATTCTCGACGGCCGGGTCAAGAAGGAGCGGGCGGAGCTCCTCCACTATTCGTTTCCGGCGGTCGAGGACAACGTGCGGAAGATTCCCACTTTCGTCGCGGCCTTCGCCGACGAGCGGCGGGAAAGGGGGACCGGATTCCGCTGGTCGGATCTGCTCCTGCGGCCTCTCTGGCGCTTTGTGCGCGGCTATCTCCTTCGGCTCGGCTTCCTCGACGGGTTTCCGGGCTTCTACATCGCTGCAGTCACCGCGTTGGCGACCTTCGTCCGCTATGCCAAGCTCTACGAGCGCCAGTTCGGCAAGCAGCCTCCGCCGGCTGTCGCGGAACGCTCTCCCGGCGCCCTCTCCCGCCAGTAGGGCATCGCCGCATCCGTTGGCCCTATTACGGGGTTCGGTCCCGGTTTCCTCGGTATCAAAACCCTGATAGGCGAACGGGGCAGTTCGGTCCCCCGCCTTCGGTCTTTTCCGGGGTGGAAGAAGAGGAGATCACCAGGATACCCCGCGCCGCCGTGATCGCCTACCGTATTGCCCGAGACGGGAGGTTCAGTCCGATGGGTCCGGCGTGCGGATCCCGAAGCGGCCCGGCGAACGTCGAGAAAGGGGAGGAGCAAGAGGGATGGACGGGAATACGGCGCAAAACCCGGTGCAACCGGCGGAGCAGGGGCATGGGGCGCATCTGCCTTGGTGGAGGCGGTGGGTCTTCTCCACCGATCACAAGGTGATCGGCATCCAGTACATGATCACCTCTTTGCTGATGGCCGCCTTCGGTTTCGGGCTCATGATCCTGATGCGCTGGCAGCTCTCCTATCCCGGGAAGCCCGTTCCCTTCTTCGCCGGCCTCCTGCAGCAGCTCGCGGGCCCGAACATGGCGCCCGGCGGGGTCATGACCCCGCAGTTGTACAATTCCTTCGGAGCGATCCATGGGACGGTCATGATCTTCATGGCGCTGGTGCCCGCGCTCTTCTCCGGGTTCGGAAACTACATCGTCCCCTTGAAGCTCGGAGCGCCCGACATGGCCTTCCCCCGGCTCAACATGGCGAGCTTCTGGTGCTTCTTCGCAGGAGTCGTCATCATGGTGGGGAGCTTCTTCGTCCCCGGGGGAGCGGCGAAGTCGGGCTGGACCTCCTACCCGCCGCTCGCCGATCTTGCCGATTCCGGTCCCGGGTTTCATCCCGTGCTCAACGGGCAGACCCTCTGGCTCCTCGGGATGGCCTTCAACATCACCGGCTCCCTGCTGGGGGTGATCAACATGATCACGACGATCTTCCAGCTCCGCGCCCCGGGCCTTTCCTGGATGCGCCTGCCGATCTATGTCTGGTCCGAGCTCGTTGCCGCCTTTCTCATGCTCCTGGCCTTTCCGCCGCTCGAGGCCGCCGCCGTCATGCAACTGATGGACCGGCTGGCGGGAACGAGCTTCTTCTCCCCCGACGGCCTGGTCGTCGGAGGCCAGCGCGTGGCGGTCAGCGGAGGGGGCGCCCCCCTTCTCTGGCAGCATCTTTTCTGGTTTATCGGTCATCCCGAGGTGTACGTCCAGATCCTTCCGACCATGGGGATCATTGCAGAAATCTGGACCAACAACACGCGCCGTCCGCTCTGGAGCTACCGCGCGGTCGTCTACTCCGAGATCGCCATCGGCTTCGTCGGGATGATCGTCTGGGCGCACCACATGTACATGACCGGCATGGGCCAGGGGGTGACGACCTTCTTCCAGCTCTTCACCACGATCATCTCGATCCCCTCGGTCCTGATCGGGACCGTATTCCTCCTTTCCCTGTGGGGGGCGTCGATCCGCATCAACCTGCCGATGCTCTTCGCCTTGTCTTGGCTGCCCCTCTTCGCCATCGGCGGACTGACCGGGCTCCCGAACGGCTGGAGCTCGTCGGATCTCGTCCTTCACGATACCTACTACGTGGTCGGGCATTTCCATTACATGATGGGGCCGACCTCGCTGATGGCGCTCTTCGCCGGGATCTACTACTGGTACCCGAAGGTGACCGGACGCATGATGAACGAATTCCTCGGAAAGCTCCATTTCTGGCCGACGCTCCTCTTCTTCAACGGGGTCTTCTTCCCGATGTTGATCCAGGGATTCAATGGCGTCCACCGGCGCTGGTACGACGGTGGGGCCGGATGGCAGTTTGCGCAGAACGTTCTCTGGCTCAACCAGGTGATGACGATTTCGGCCTGGCTGCTGGCCCTTGCGCAGATTCCCTTCGTCATTAACTTCTTTTGGAGCGCACGACACGGAGCCAGGGTGGAGTCCGATAACCCATGGCAAGCGACGACGCTCGAATGGGCGGCTCCGACTCCGCCGCTGGCCCATGGCAATTTCCCGGCGGCTGTGAGCGTCTATCGCGGCCCCTACGAGTACAGCGCCCCCAGCGCGAAGCGGGATTTTCTTCCGCAGTGGGAACCGGAGGCTCAAGGAAAGGCACCGGCCGAGGCGGCTCGCGTGTAGCCGCGGGTCGGTGTCCTCGGCCCGGAAGCCGCAAGGCGACGCCCCGTGGGCGGGGCATGGAGGCCGGTTCGGGACTCGGGAAAAATGAAGTGGCTCGTGCTTCTCGGCTGCCCCGCGATCTTCGCCTCGACGGAAGGCCGGTCCGACGGCGGTCTGGTCGCCGCGCTTTTTCTACCGGCGCTCGGATTGGCCGTATCGATGGCATTCGCGTGGGGGGGATACCGCCTCCGCAAACGGGAGAAGCAGCCGCCGCCGGCCTACGCGGAGTTTCTCGATCCGGACCCGATCGAGGAAGTGGATGCGGAGCTCGACGAGGGTGGGCGGTAGCCCTGCGGCGCTCCGGGTCGCTCTCCGCGGCTTGCCGCTCCGTCCGCTCGGCCAGCGCCCGGGGCTGCCCTACTGCGGCTCCTGCTGGGGCACGTATCCTTGACCGCCGACGGGCGGCGCGGCCTCGCTCGGCGAGCCGGAGGACGGCTCCCGGCGGCGGGCGCCGGCAGGGGCGAAACGTCGGTCCGCGGCAGGGGGGCCGGTGGGTTCTGCATATCGAGAATCCGCAGGCGGATCGACTCGGCCTCCTGGTGATACGCCTTTCTCTGCTCGATCAGGCGAGTGACGATCCGGGTCAGTAGGTCGATCTTCTTGTCGCGGGGCGCGCCGTGGAGCTCGGAGAGGAGGCGCTCCAGCTCCTCGTCCTGCTCGCGAACCGTCTGCCGCAGGTGCTCCTGCATCTGCTCGATCTGCCGGCGCTGCTTCGGAGTCGGCGGACGAGGGCCGGAGGGTGGCGCAACCGGCTGCGCGGTTCCAGAGGAGAGGGAGAGGACGGCGGCGAGAACCGGCGCGGCGACCCCGAACACGAGCCGCCGGCAAGGCCTCAGGCGGCCGTCGCTGACGGCGGAGCGATGTCGCATGGGGGAAAGGATCAAGAGAAGAGAATGCCCGATCGATTCGTCAAAGACGGGTCGGCCCGCCGGTAGCCGACGCGCCCAACGGATCGGGATCGGAAATCGATCGGGGATCGGAACATGCGACCGGCTATTCGGAACGGTCCGGCGGGTTCCTGCTGCGCGGGCCGGGAGGCGCCCCGGTGCGCCGCAGGGAGGCTACTTTCCTTCCTCCATCTGGCGCATCATCTTCTGATGCATCCCCTCCATTTCGGCATGCATCTCCCGCCGCTGTTCGACGAGCTTGTTGATAACGGCGACGGCCCGATCGAGCTTTTTGTCGGCAGGAGCCTGGTTCATCTCTTCAGTCAGGCGTTGGAGCTCAGCATCCTGTCGTTCCATGAGGCGGCGCATCTTTTCGTGGTTTTCCCGCGCCTGTCTGTGCAGCCGGTGATAATGGGAAGAGTGCGGCTTGGGCGCCGGTTCGGAGGATCCGGAAATATCCTCTGCACGCAGCGGAGAGGCGAGAACGAGCGCCAGGGCGCTCACCGACAGGGACTTCGCCCCAAGGGTCAATGGGAGTTTCATGATGAATCGGTTATGGGCAATTGAGACGAACAGATCCTAGACGAAAAAGCCCGTTGGGAGGAAGCACTTTTTGCAGCGGGCGGGAAGAAGCGGCGGGCACCCCGTCAACCGCCGACTGCGGATTTCCGGCGGTACTGCTCGAGCTTGTCGAGAAAAGGTCGCGGTCCCCCGGGCATGTATCCGAGGGACGCTAACGGCTGCCCTTCCGGGTCGAGCAGCACGATCGTCGGAAAGCTTTCGACTTGGTAGCGATCGGCCAGCTCTTGGTTCTGCCGCTTCAAGGCCTCGGACTGCGGCTTGCGTTGCGGAAAATCGGCTTCGACCAATACGAGGTGCTCCTTGGCATACTTCTGAAAATCGGGAGTGGTAAACACCTCCTTGTCCAGCTTTTGGCACCATGGGCACCAGTCGGATCCGGTGAAGTTGATCAGAACCAGCTTGTTTTGGGCCTTGGCTTCCTTGAGCGCGGCGGAGAAATCGGTCAGCCAATGCGCCGTCTCCGCCGGAGCGCTTGCCGATACGAACAGGAGAAGAAAACAACCGGCGAGCAGCGCCGACAGCCGGCTCCGCCGCCAACGGGCCTGCGATAAGTCCATTCAAGCAAGATACATGTGGTCCGCCTGTTTGGCAAATGTAGCGGCCGTTCCTCGGAGCGGGGATCCAGGAGAAATTTTTTTCCTCTTGGCTCCACCCGCGAAGGGCTTCATTTTTGTTTGCCGTGAGCACTCGCAAAGAGAGTCGGCCTCCGGGGAATGCGGAAGAAAATCCGGCCCGCCGGCCGTCTATCCTCGTCGTGGATGACGAGAGCGACGTCCACTATTCCTTCCAGAGATTGCTGGAAGACCTGCCGGTCGATATCCGGGCCGCCCCATCGGGCGAAGCCGCCATCGAGCTCCTGCGCAAGGAGCCGGCGGACGTCGTGATCATGGATATTCGGATGGGCGGCAAGAACGGCTTGGAGACGCTCCGGGAGGTGAAGCGTCTTCTGCCGAAGGCGGTCGTGCTTATGATGACCGCGTACGGCACCTCGCATACGGCGATCGAGGCCATGAAGCTCGGAGCCTACGATTACATCCTGAAGCCGTTCGACGTCCCCGAGCTGCGCCGCCTCATCGAGCGTTCCGTCGTGGCCGCACGCCTCGCCCGGGAAGAAGGTCAGACGTCGGCGACGATCGCCGATCGGCAGGGGCTTTCGCTCGTCGGAGACAGCGCGCCCATGCAGAAGGTCTACAAGCTGGTCGGGCAGGTTGCGAAGACCAATGCGACCGTGCTGATCACGGGCGAGAGCGGCACGGGCAAGGAATTGATCGCCCGGGCCATCTATCAGCATAGCATGCGCTCGAACAAACCGTTCATCGCCATCAACTGTGCGGCCATTCCCGAGAATCTGCTGGAGAGCGAGCTTTTCGGACACGAGCGCGGATCGTTTACGGGGGCGATGGCGCAGCGGATCGGCAAGTTCGAGCAGGCCGACGGCGGGACGATTTTTTTGGATGAGATCGGCGAGATGCCGTTGACGACGCAGAGCAAGATCCTGCGAGTTCTGCAGGAGGGCGAAGTGTCCCGGTTGGGGAGCAACGAGTCGATTCGCATCGATGTGCGCGTCATCGCCGCGACGAACAAGGATCTGGGGGTCGCGGTGCAGCGCCGGGAATTCCGGCCCGACCTCTTCTATCGCCTCAACGTCGTCCGTATCTCCTTGCCTCCGCTGCGCGACCGTGCCGAAGACATTCCCGCCCTCGCGGCGCACTTTCTGCAAAAGCACCGGCGATACCTGCCGCAGGCGGCGACGCGGATCGCTCCCGACGCGATGCGGGCCTTGCAATCCTACGGGTGGCCGGGAAACATCCGGGAGCTGGAGAACGTCATTCAGCGCGCCATGGTGCTGGCCGCGAGCACGACGATCGAGGTAGGCAATCTCCCGGAAGAGATTCAGGCGGAACTCTCTCCGACTCCTGATGAGCGGCGCTCCGCGGAAGAGCGCGGGCTGGATCAGGCGGTGCAGGTCTTGACCGATCTGGTGCTGCAGAACCGCCCCACCGATCTGGTCCCCAAGCTGCTAAGCCGCTTGGTCGAGCGAATCGCCACCCGGCAAGGGGGTGGGGAGAGAGAGGCGGCGGAGGCTCTCGGGCTGCGCTTGACCGATCTTCGGAGACTGGCCGTGGCAGAGACTCCGCGCGATTAAGCCGGCCGGCAATCGGGGCAGTTTCCGTAGAGGATGATTTCGTGATCCAGGACCTCGAAGCGAGGCGGGGCGAGCTCAGCCAATTTCGCGGAGCATTCGGGAACCTCGAAGACGCGCCGGCAGCCATGGCAAAAGAAGTGGTGATGATGGCCGCGGTCGGCGGTCTCGTACCGGGGGGGCTCGCCGGGAATCTCCACGATGACGATCTTCTTCTCCTTCCGCAAGGAGCGGAGGGCCCGGTAGACCGTGGCCACGCCCAGGCGCGGCACCGCTTTGGAAGCCCGGGCGAGGATTTCCGGGGGGGTCAGCGGGCTTTCCGCGTCCTCGAGAACCGCCGCGATCGCGAGCTTCTGCTGCGTGGTCCGTCCCATGGACGCTCCTTTCGTCTCTTCAGGAAGGGTTCCAGCAGACCGGGATAACTTCTTTCCGCTGCGTCTGCTCGTTAAAGTAGTAGATTTGTCCATGGCGGGCGCCGTGCTCATGCAGCAAGCGGGTGATCTTCACATCATAGCAGCAGTATTCCGCGATTTGGAAGAGCTTGCCTTCTTTCCACCACCGCAGCGCCTGAACCCCTTCCGCCGTCTTCCCGAGGCCTAAGGTCGCTCGGGCCAGGTTCTCCAGGCTCATCCGCCGTCCGGTCCGGGCTTCGACGTCCCGAAGAAGATCCAGCGTCGGCAGATCTTGAAGATCAAATACGGTGTACGCTTCGAGAACGGGGAAATCAAATCCGACAATATTGAATCCGACTACCAAGTCCGCGCTCCGGAGGTCCCGGAGAAGCTCTTCGATGTCCGGCTCGGCGTAGATCCGGTAGCTTTGCCGAGCCGTGCCGTAGGTCACTCCCAGGGACATCCGCATCGCGCCCTTGTTGCGCCACCCGCCGACTTCATTGGCTCCTTTCTGGGTCTCGAGGTCAAAGTAGACGACGTTGCGCATGGCCTGCCCTGTCCCATAGCCCACGTCGGCGAGCGCTCCGGTCTCCCCGCAAGCCGGGGCTTTCCTCGTGCCGGGGAAGGCGCACCGCTCAGGCGTGCGGCCTGCGGCAACCGTAGCATTCCGCCTGCACCGAGGACAAGTCGATTGGGGGCGAAGGCGAAGGGCGGGAAGCGGGAGGGCCGGGCGCTACCGTCGGCCGGGGAACAAGGCCGGGGCCAACATCGAGGAGGCTTGCGCGGCGGCTCTCCGCTCTTCGTTGAGGATGGCGCGCAGCAGAATCGCCTGCTCCCCATACTTCATCCACGGCCCCGGCGGGACGTCCTCTTCGGAGACGAAGCGCCAATCGGTCAGATCAAGCCCGTGCAAGCCCAGGTAGTCCCGGACCGCAGGCGAGACGTCGAGGCCGGCCCCGTTGTACCCCCGGGGGCGGTCCGTTCCGAAGACGTAGGAGGGAAAGTCGGCGCGAAGCGGTCCGACGTCCTCCCATTGGGCGTAGGCGACCCTCCCTTTGTGCCGGATCTGCACCCAGTGGCCCTTGCATTGCGAGACGTAGCGATTGGCGCGGGAGGGCTCCCGATACCAAGGCACCCATCGGCGGGCGAGATCGGGGTAGGCGACGTCATTGAACGGTAGCGCCACGTAAAAGGGATTGAGGGTGACCGCGAAACGCCGCGGAAGGAAGCCGACACGGCGGTTCGGGTCGTCGAGTCCGCCGTAGTTGCGTGTCCAGTGGACATCCCAAGCGCTGGCTACATTCGTGGCGGCGCTGATCGGAGTTCGGCCCTGGCCAATCCAAAAGACCGTCGTCACAATGTTCTTATGCCAAGGGTAGGCTCCTTTCTCCGATGCGCCTTTCGCATAATCCGAAGCGGCTTTCGCATAGGGGCCCGGGAGGAGCATTAAGACGAGCCCCCAGAGCCATAGGAGAACACTTTCCCTGCGATGGCTGAGAGGCGATCGGGGTGCCATCCGCATAAAAGTTCATTTTCTGCTAGCTCCTGGCGCCCGCGCTGTCAAACTCATTTCCCTGCCTTTTTTCTTTTTTCGGCGGGTGGCGGATCGGAAGAGGGCGCGCCGCCGCGATTTTGGCTTGGCAAGGGCTCGATTCGTCGCTTAGCCTAGGAACTTCGCAGCGAATGCGGAAGCGGACAAGCTCCGAAGCGGTGCGCGGGAAAAGAGGGCTTGCGAATCGCCTCCGGCCGGCGGAACGGGCCAAAGAAAGGCGCGGAGGCTCCTAGGGAATAGATGCGCGCAGCAACGGACGGATAGGAAATGGTGGACGTAAAGACATTGGTCGAGGCCGGGGTGCACTTCGGCCATCGAACGGACAAGTGGCATCCGCGGATGAAGCGGTATCTCGCTGGGTCGCGGGGCGGCATCCATTGGATCGATCCGGAGCGGACCCGGGAGGAGCTGGCAAACGCAGCACGGTTCCTGGAGAAGCTGTCCGAGGAGGGCGGCAAGGTGCTTTTCGTCGGATGCAAGAGGCAGGCGCAGGCGGTCGTCCAGGAGTGCGCCGAAAGCAGCGATTCCTTCTACGTGAACCACCGTTGGCTCGGCGGAACCCTGACGAACCTCGTGACGATCCGTAAATCGGTCGAGCGGATGCGGTGGATCGATCATCTCGAGGAAAAGGGCTTGATGGATCGGATGCCCAAGAAAGAAGTGGCGGTTCTCCGCCGGGAGAACACCAAGCTGCGTCGGCATCTCTGGGGCATCCGCGGAATGGAAAGAATTCCGGAGGCGTTGATCGTGGTGGACGTCGTGCGCGAAGCGATCGCGGTCTCCGAGGCCAGGAAGCTGCGCATCCCTATCGTGGCGATCGTCGATACGAACGCCGACCCGGACGGTATCGACTTTCCGATTCCGGCCAACGACGACTCGGTCCGTTCGATCCGGCTCATTCTTCAGGAGCTCAATCAATCGATCATCGAAGGGAAGACCCGGCTGGGATGGACTCCGTCCGGCCCCGCCGGGGAGACCGGCGCTGGCGGGCAAACTTCTCCGAGGCCCGTAGCGGACGCCACCGCGGCATAGGCGCTCCACCGGTGCGGCTGCCAAGGGCTTCTCCGCGTGCGGCGCACCGCAGATGCGGGCGGAATACGAGTGAAAGGAACATGAAAGAACCGATCGGGGTCGAACTCATCAAAGAGCTTCGGGAGAAAACCGGAGCGGGCATCATGGACTGCAAGCGGGCGATCGAGAAGTCCGGCGGGGAGTTGGAGGCTGCCGAGAAGTGGCTCTGGAAGCAGGGGATCGCCAAGGCGCAGAAAAAGTCCGCGCGCGAAACCCCGGAAGGGGTCATCGCTTCCTACATTCATGTCGGGGAGAAGGTAGGCGTTCTTGTGGAGGTGAACTGTGAGACCGACTTCGTGGCCCGGAACTCCGCTTTCCGCGATCTGGTCAAGGATATCACCCTCCAAATCGCCGCCGCGAATCCCCGCTATGTGAGCCGGGACCAGGTGCCCGAAGCGGAAATCGAGCGGGTGCGCCGGGAAATTGCCGCCGAGAACGCCGGAAAGCCTGCCGCGATCTTGGAGAAGATCGTGACCGGAAGGCTGGAAAAGTATTTTGCGACGCACTGCCTCCTGGAGCAGGCCTTCATCAAGGATCAGAACGCGACGGTGCGCGACGTGCTGGCGGCGAAGATTGGCCAGATCGGGGAAAATATCGTCGTTCGGCGGTTTGTCCGCTACCAACTAGGCGAGCCTTTGTCCTGATTGCGGAGAGATCCGGGGGAGCTTCCCCGAAAGATGACTGCATTCCGGTCGCAAAGAGAGGAAGCCAGTTCTCCCCGGTATCCGAAGCGTCGGCAGGCCTGTTTCCGCCCGGAAGCGACGGCCAAGGCAGGGACGAGCCATAGGCATGTTTAGCAAGGTCCTCATTGCGAACCGAGGGGAGATCGCCGTCCGGATCATCCGGGCCTGTCGCGAGCTCGGGGTGAGGACCTTGGTCGTCTATTCGGATGCGGATCGGGATTCCTTGGCGGTACGTTGGGCGGACGAGGCCATCTGCATCGGACCCGGCCCGGCGGCGTCGAGCTACCTCCGTGTCGATCGGATCATCAGCGCCGCAGAGATCGGGGATGTGGATGCCATTCATCCGGGATATGGATTTCTTGCGGAAAACGCCAACTTCGCCGAGATCTGCGCCAGCTGCAACATCCGGTTCATCGGGCCGTCGGCGTCCGCGATCGCGAAGGTCGGCAACAAGGTGCAGGCCCGCTTCCATGCCCGGAAGATCGGCGTTCCTGTTCCCGCCGGGAGCGAAGGGATCGTCGAAAGCGAACAGGAAGCGTTGAAGGCCGCGCGACGGATCGGTTTCCCGGTCGTGCTCAAGGCTGTGGCCGGGGGTGGCGGAAAGGGCATGCGGGTGACCCACAACGAGGTGAGCCTCGTGCAAGGGTTTCATGCTGCGCGGATCGAAGCGGAAAAGGCCTTCGGGGATGGAAGCCTTTACGTGGAGAAGCTGATCGAGGATCCCCACCACGTCGAGATTCAGGTCGTCGGGGATCAGAAGGGGCGGGTCATCCATCTGGGCGAGAGAGACTGCTCGATCCAGCGGAAGAATCAAAAGCTCTTGGAAGAGGCGCCGTCGCCGATCTTGGATGCCGGGCTGCGAAAAAAAATGGGCCGGGCAGCCGTACGCTTGGCGGAGTCGATCCGCTACGAAAACGTGGGCACGGTCGAGTTCCTCGTAGACGGAGCGGGGAATTTCTACTTTATCGAGATGAACGCCCGCATCCAGGTGGAGCATCCGGTAACCGAGCAGGCCTACGGGATCGATCTGGTGAAGGAGCAGATCAAGATCGCCGCGGGCTACCCGCTGGACAGGAGTTGGGAAGGACGGGAACCCGTGCAGCACGCAATCGAGATGCGCATCAACGCCGAGGATGTCTGGCAGGATTTTCGGCCGTCTCCCGGGCGGATCGAAGCGCTGCAATTCCCCGGCGGCCCGGGCGTCCGAGTCGATTCCCATCTATTTCCCGGAGCGACGATCCCCCCCTACTACGATTCGATGCTAGCAAAAATCATTGCTTCTGGCCAGACGCGGGAAGATGCCTTGGCGCGCTTGGAGCGGGCTTTGGACGAGTTTGTGCTCGAAGGGGTCAAGACGACAGTCCCCTTGGGGAAGGCCATCCTTCAAGACCCCGACTTCCGCCGGGGCTGCTACTCGACCGCGTTCCTGCCGCGGCTGCTGGCTTCCAAGGGCGCGGAAAGGGGAGAGCGGCCGTGAACCCGGAAGAAAGACGGTGGCTGCGCAAGCTGCGGCTTCGGCAGGCACGCCTTTATGGAATTATCGATCTGGGGGTGCTAGGGACGCGCGACCCGCTGGCGGCGGCCGAGAAAATGGTAGCCGGAGGGATCGACATCCTCCAGCTGCGGGCAAAAGGTTGCGCGCCGCAGTCCGTGGAGCGGCTCGCCGTCGCTTTGCAAGGGATCGCCGAGGCGGGTGGGGTCCTTTTTTTCGTCAACGACTGGCCCCAGCTGGCGCGCCGGAGCAACGCGGACGGCGTACACCTCGGTCAGGAGGATCTCCGGAACGAGGAGGCGCGCCGGATTTTAGCGGAGGGCCAGCTAATCGGAAGGTCGACGCATTCGCTCGAGCAGGCATTAACCGCGGAGCGGGACGGGGCGGACTACATTGCAGTGGGGCCCATCTTCCCCACGCCGACAAAGCCGGAAGCCCGGCCCGTCGGTCTGCCCCTGATCCGAGAAGTGGGGCGGAGGATCAAGAAGCCGTTCTTCTGCATCGGAGGAATCCGGAAGGAGAATCTGCGCGAGGTGATGGACGCCGGGGGGGATCGAGTCGTGATGGTCTCGGCGATACTGCAGGCTCCGGATATCGAGGGATATTGCCGCGAGGTCGCGGCGATGCTCGGCCCGAAGGGCCTTTTGGCGGGAGGCTAGCCCGGCGCGGCTCGGCTACGCCTCGGCGGCGAGCAGCACGCTGGACGGAGTGAACGCGGTGCCTACTCGGCCGCCGACCTGGAGGTCGAGTTCCTTTGCCGACTCGTTGGTGACGATCGCAACCAGGGAGAGGTCGTTTTCGATCTGGACGATCACCTCGGTGTTGACAGCACCCTGGTGGAGGGCGGACACCGATCCGCAGAACCGGTTTCGCGTGCTCAGACGAAGCTCGGGGTCCTCGGAGAACAGGATCACCTGGGAAGCCTTGATGAGGGCTCGCACCGGGGAACCGACGGCCAGCCCCATCTCGGAGAGGGTGGCGAAGGGGATGTGCGAAACGACCAAGGTCTGTTGGCTGACGGCGATTTCCAGCTCGGCGAGGATGGGCCCTTTTTTAATGCCCACCACCTTGCCGGAAAAACAGTTGCGCGCGCTGGTCTGCATAACGAACCGCACCTTAGGGGGTTTTTTGCCGCGGGGGAAGTCAAAATCGGGTTGCTTGGCGAATCACCCTCCACTCCGGTAAGACCGGCCTTGTCTCGACCTCCGGCCGCATTCAGGATCGGGCGCAGGCACGCCGTCGACATGAAAAGGTTCGGAGGCGCGGAGGTTCTGTCCTGGGAGGAGTGCGAGGAAGCGCGTCCGAGGCCCGGCGAGATCCTTGTCTCGGTGGAGGCGCGGCAGGAGTCAATCCGATCGACGTCGCTATTCGCTGCGGCGGGCATTACGGCGTTGCGTTGCCCCTGATCCCGGGGTTCGACGGAGCCGGTCGGGTCGAGGAAGCGGGGACGAAGTCGGCCGCTTCCGCGCGGGAGACCGCGTCTATTTTTCCCTGCGGGAGAAAACGGGCTCGTATGCCGGCCGAGTGGTAGCGGAAGCTTGGGCCTGGCGGCGGTTCAGCTCGCCCGGGCTCTGCCGGACTGGTCGTCATCGGGGCGGCGGGCGGGGAGGAAGGGCGAGGTCTTATCGCCCGGAAAGGCGCCCATTATGCCCTGGATCACCGCTTGCCCGAGCATTCCGCCGGTTCCTGGAGATCACCGGAGGAAAAAGAGCCGATGTCGTGCCGGAAATGTTGGCAAATGCCAACCTCGGCAAGGATTGCGACATTACCGGCCCCGGGGGAAAGGCGGTCGTCATCGGTTGCCGCGGCCTGGTCGAGATCGACCCGCGGGGATGGATTCCCCGGGATCTTTCCATCCTGGGGATGTCGCTCTTCTCGGCTTCTCCCGCCGAACGGCGCATCATCGCGGCGGGGGTGGCGGCCCGGCGACAGGACGGGGTGCTCCGGCCCGTCATTCGCGCTCTCCTGCCGATGAGCGCCGCGGCGCAGGCGCAGAGGCTCGTGATGGAGCCGGGAGCCTTCGGGAAGATCATCCTGGTTCCCCCGGCTGCGGTCGCAGACGGCTAAGCCGTCTCCGGGAGGCGTTCCAGGGCGGCGATTCTCTCCTCCAGGGGAGGATGGGTAGCCAAGAGCGCGAGGAAGCCGCCTGCCCTCCCATTGATCTTGAAGGCGCTCAGGCTGGCCGAGCGCTCGTCGAGCACCGGTTCGCCTTCCGTCAGGGCCTGGAGGCCCCGCAGGGCCGAGAGCATCGCCCCTCGGCCGGCGATCCTGGCGCTTCCCGCATCGGCCCGGAACTCCCGTTGCCGAGAATACCAGGCGACGATCAAGGAGGCGAGCAAGCCTAAGACGATCTCGGATAGGAACATGCCGAAGTAGAAGCCGATACCCACGCCCCGGCGCTCGTCTTCGCCCCGGTTGAGGAAGCTATCGATCGCAAACCCGATGATCCGCGACAGAAAGACCACGAAGGTATTCACGACTCCTTGGAGGAGGGCCATGGTGACCATGTCTCCGTTGGCGATGTGCGTGATTTCGTGACCGAGAACCCCTGCGATCTGGCGGCGATCCATCTGGGAAAGAAGCCCGGTGCTGACCGCGACGAGCGCATTGGATCGCGAAGGACCTGTGGCGAAGGCATTGACTTCCGGGCTCTCGTAAATGCCGACTTCCGGCATCGCGATGCGGGCGCGGGCCGCGAGCTCCCGCACGGTGTTGACCAGCCATTCCTCGCCCTCGGTCTGGGGAGAATCGATGACCTGGATGTCATAGGCCGCCTTGGCCATCCATTTCGAGATGGCCAGCGAGACGAAGCTTCCGAGGAAGCCGACGACCAACGAAAAGGCCAGCAGCAGCGGATAGTTGATCCCGGCTGCGGTGAGCCACCGGTCCAGATGCAAGACCGAAATGACGGCCGTCAGCAGCACTAGGACCGCGACATTGGTGAGGGTCAGCAGCAAAATTCGCTTGATCATGGGCTGTAGTATATTCAGGGTCGGTGGGAAAGCAAGGCGGGCGGGTCGGCCGACAGATCCCCCACCGGACGCCCGGCCAGGAACGCGGCGATGTCCTTGCGGAAGTGCATTCCGGGGAAGGACACCGTGTCTACCTGCGCATAGGCCTGCCGCCTAGCCTCGGCGAGATGGTCGCCCCAGCCGACGGCGGTGAACACTCTGCCGCCGGCCACCTGCAGAGATCCTTGGTCCCGTTTCGTAGCTCCGTGAAAGAGGGTGCCCTGGCGGTCCGCGCCGGATCCGGCGGATTCGGAAATGGTGATTGGATCCCCTAGCCGGGGGTTGTCGGGATAGCCGGAAGCGGCGATGACGACTCCCACCACGGAAAGGGGATGCCGAATGAGGCGGAGATCGCCGAGGTCGTCCCGGCAGACCGCGCGGGCGATTTCGCTGAGCGGGGTCCCCAGGGTGGGGAGGAGCACCTGTGCCTCTGGATCTCCGAAGCGGACGTTGATCTCGAGGAGGAAAGGACCTTCCCGGGTCATCATGAGCCCCGCATAGAGGACTCCGCGATAGTCGAGTTTCTCCCCGAGGCAGGCGGCGTGCAGCCGCGAAAAGATCGACTGCTCGATCTGCCGCAACAAGGAGGGAGAGACCAACGGGCTCGGCAGAAAGGCGCCCATGCCCCCTGTGTTCGGTCCGCGATCTCCGTCATCGATCCGCTTGTAGTCGTGAGCAAAGCCAAGGACCGTATACTGCTTGGCATCAAAGAGGGCGAAGGCCGAGAGCTCCACTCCTTCCAGAAAGGCTTCGATCAGGATGCGGTGGCCGGCCGATCCGTAGAGGCGCCGCTCCATCAGAGCGGCGATCGCATGCCGGGATTGCGTAAAATCCGTTGCGATGAAGACCCCCTTGCCGGAGGCGAGTCCGTCGGCCTTGATCACCTGGGGGAAAGGGAACCCGCGGCTGAACGCGATCGCCTCGCGCGGGTCGTCGAAAGAGCGGGCTTCGGCTGTCGGGATGCCGTAGCGCTGCGCGATCTCCTTCATCCATACCTTGCTTCCTTCCAGCTGTGCCGCACGGCGGGCGGGGCCGAAGACCGGAAGGTTATGGCGGCCGAACGCGTCGACGATGCCGGCGCAGAGGGGGGCCTCGGGCCCTACCACCGTCAAGTCGGGACGCAGCTCCCGGGCGTGGCGAACGAGCGAGTCGATGTCGGCGGCGGCGATCGGCAGATTGTCGGCCAACAACGCCGTTCCGGCATTGCCGGGGGCGACGTAGATCTTTTCGACCGAGGGGTCCTGGCGAAGCGACCAGCAGAGCGCGTGCTCACGCGAACCCCCTCCCACAACCAAAACCTTCACGGCGTGCCTCGAAATGCGTAGATCATCGGAGCGGAGGGGAGCTCGGAGGCGGTGAGCGAAAATTCCGAACCGTCGATCCACCGGATGTTCGGGCGGCTGTCCAAATATTCCGAGAGAGGCCGCAATTCTAAGTCGCCGCTGAGCTCCGTCCGGTAGGCGATGGGGACGATGATGCGCGCGGAAAGATCGCTCGCGATCTTGTCCAGCTCGGAAACCAACAAGGTATCCCGCCCGACGGGAAGAAAGAGAACGTCCACCTTGCCGAATTCCGCCTGCAACTCCGGGGTGAGAGGATGTCCCAGGTCCCCCAGGTGCGCAAAGCGGATTCCATCGAGATCAAAGACAAAAGCGGTGTTATGCCCGTGTATCGCTCCCTGGGATTTGTCCCGAAACGTAGTGATTCCTCGGAAGAGAAGGCCGCGGGCGTTGTTCGTCCCCGTGGCGGCCACGCTGCGGAAGACCTGAGGCGATCCCTGGATGCGTTCGCCGGCCGACCGATCGTTCGCTTCATTGCTGATCAAGACCACATCAGCCTGGAGTGCGGCCGGGAAATGGTAGTGGACCGTCTCATCCCCGAACGGATCGATGGCGATGCGGATCCCGGAAGAGGCGATGAGATAGATGAAGGCATGACCGTACCACCGGACGAGAACGCCGGGCGCCTCCGCGTGGCTCGAAGGGAAAAAGGATAGGAAGACCGCTTGGGCGGCAACCAGGAGGAGGACTGGATAGCTCCGCAATCCGGGAAAGCGGCGCCTCCGGCGGCCGGAGAGAGAACTCTTCTGGTCGCGCCGTGTTCTTAGCCACATAATCCGCCGAACCGGAGCCAACGGGTCTCGAACCCGCAACCTCTGCCGTGACAGGGCAGCGCTCTAACCAATTGAGCTATGGCTCCCTGGTTTGTTCGATGCGCCTATCCGTCCTGCCCGGCGGAAGGCGTTTCGCAGGGATTCCATCCCATGGAAGAATAGCCACCATATTCCACGATTCCCGTGGCTGACAATGGAAATCTCTCTGCCGGCCCGATGCCGTCAGCGGGTCCGGGGAGCGCATCGGTTCCGCGCGGAGTCCTCCCCCGATCAAAACACTCGTGGGAGCCCTTCATGGAGAAAGTGGACTTGCGAAAGAATGCCCGCCTGGCTCGCGGCGACGAGCAGCCGATAGGCCGGTTCATGAGGCGGCTCATAGCTCATCCGATAAGTTCCGAAATGCATGGGTATGAGTATCTTGCCCTGAAGCTCCAGAAAGGCTTGTATCGCCTTTTCCGGCGTGATGTGGGACACGCGCTTCGACGGTTGATCGTAGCAGCCGATCGGCATTAGGACGATTTCCGGTCGGATCCGCCGCCCGATCTCCGGAAACCCGTCGAAGTAGGCGGTATCGCCGCAGTGGTATATCGTGCGGCCGCCGTAGGAGAGCGCATAGCCCCCGTATCCCCGATCGCTGTCGGCGAGGTAGCGGGCGCCCCAATGACGGGCGGGTGTGAATACGATGGAGAGTCCATCGAAGTCCCAGCGATCCCACCAAGCCATCTCGCGCACTTGGTCAAAACCGAGGCCGCGCACGAGGCTGCCGACCTTCGAGGGGACTACGGCGGGTTGACGGGTGGCGACTTCGCGGAGCGAGCGCCGGTTGAGATGGTCGAAATGCGCATGGGTGATCAGCACCAGGTCGATGGCCGGCAGGTCCTCGATGGCGATACCGGCTCGTTTGAGCCGGCGGATCACGAGCATCCAATTGGCCCAGTTCGGATCGATCAGGATGTTGTGTCGAGGCGTCTGGACAAGAAACGACGCATGGCCGACCCAAGTGAGGCAGACCTGCCCTTCGCTCAGGCTCGGGAAGGACGGCGAGTGACGTACGCCCTCGCGGCGGGCGAAGAGCGAAGGCAACAGGACATCGAGCAGAAAGTTCCGCCGCCCCTTCTTCGGCCGCTGGGATCTGTGCACCGTGCGGGGATGGCCTTGGATTAGGCGCGGCTAGGACCTGCGGCCCCCGCGCGGGAATCTCTGGCTCCTGCGCTCGGATGCACCATCCGGAGAGGGACGATCCAGGCGATAGAGAATGCGCGCCTTGGTCAAATCGTGGGGCGACATCTCCAACTTGACGCGGTCTCCGCACGTCAAGCGGACGAAGTGCTTCCTCATTTTGCCGGAAATGTGCGCGAGCACCTGATGCTGGGTTTCGTCCAGCTCCACTCGGAACATCGTGCCCGGAAGGATGGTGACGATCGTACCTTCAACTTCGATGGTGTTCGGTGTAGTCATTATTGGCGGCGAAACCGGAGAACTTCCTCACGGATCCTTGTGCAGAGCCAAGGAACCGCCCGGCTTCTGCAAGAGGGCGACGTAGTCGCCTAATACGTTCAGCGCTTCCTCAAGGGTGAAGTCGTTGCGGACTTGCGGAGTTCCGTCTTCCCAGTTCCTCTCCTCCATCTCCCGGATGGACGATGGATCTCCGGCCCCGTCCGCAGCGGAACTCTTCGCCGTCGAGGGAGGCAGAAGCTTCATGGGCTTCCGGCTCCGCGCAGACTCGATATCCAGGAAATAGATGTTTTCGTTCGGAGCCGGTCGACGGGCCCGCTTAGCCTCCAGGGCCGCCTTGCTCGCTTCCGCCTCCTGCTTTTCCTTGAGGCGGACTGCCTGATTGAGGGAAACGGCTTTGTCCTCGTTCTTGCGCTTGAGGAGATCGATCTGGGTCAGCACGTAAGCGAAGTCGGGATTGGCCGCCACCCGTTCCGAGGAACGCTTCTGCAAGATGGGTATGAACGGCGCCTCCTCGCCGACCTTTTGATAGAAGACCGGCGGGATAGCATCGGCGGGAAGGGCGTTCGGAAGCGACGATTCGCCGAGGTCGAGATAATCGTCCACCGAGGGGAGGACGACGTCCGAGGCCACGCCCCGCTGCTGGGTGCTCAGCCCCGTCACCCGATAGAACTTCTGCACGGTCACCTTGAGCTTGCCCGGATCCCCGTGGAAATCCCAGGGAACATAATCGGATAGCGGCAGAAGGGTTTGCACCGTCCCCTTGCCATGCGTGGCCTGGTCGCCGACCACCACGGCCCGACCGTAGTCCTGGAGAGCGGCGGCTACGATTTCCGATGCGGAAGCACTGAATCGACTCACCAGGACGACCATTGGCCCGGTATAGGAAAGGTGATCCCGGGAGATGCGAAACGATTGGATGCGTCCCCGGTAATCCTTTACTTGCAGGACCGGCCCTTCCCGCAGGAATAGGCCAGTGAGGTTGATCGCCTCTTCGAGCATGCCGCCGCCGTTTCGGCGGAGATCGAGGATGAGGCCGGAAATCCGCTCCTTTTCCAGCCGTTTGAGCAGGAGTGCGACGTCTTCGCTGCACTTCTCATAGAACCCGGGCAGCTGGATCACGCCGAAGCGTTCGGTCGGATGTCCCTGAGCGTCGGTTCGCTCGTAGACGAGCGCCCGTGCCTGCTGCTCCGTGAGCTTGACCACGTCGCGGGAGAGGCAGATTGTCCGGCGCACCGATTCGTCGGTGGCATCGGCCGGAATCACGATCAGAGTCACCTTAGTCCCGCGTTCACCGCGGATCTGCTCGACGACCTTGCTGAGCTTCATGTCAACCACGTCGACCGGCTCTCCGTGCTCCTGTTGCACGGCCACAATCCGATCATTGGGTTTGAGCCGTTTGTCCAGATCGGCCGGAGCGCCGGGAACCAGGCTGACGATTTTCGGATACCCGTCCTCCGATTTGAGCACGGCTCCGATGCCGGTCAACGAGAGCTTGATGCTGTTGATCTCAAAGTTCTCCGCCTCGCTCGGGGACTGGTAATCCGAATGCGGATCGTAGGCGTGAGCCAGGGCGTTGAGGTAGTAGTCGAGAATCTCCTCGGTGTCAGCTTCCCGCATCTCCTTGAGGAAGCGGCTGTACCGGCGGGCGATGGTCTTTCGGGTCTGGGCCGGGTTTTCCTTGGCCAGCAAGCCTTGGAGGAGCTCGAACTTGACTCGTTTTCTCCAGAGCTCATGCGCCTCGGCGGCGTCCTTCGGCCAGGGCAGCTTGCTCCGATCTGGCCGGTAGGTTTCCTCCTTGGAGAAGTCATGCGGCTCCGCGAGGAGAGTTTCGATGCCGCGTTCCTGCTCCGCCGCGCGCATCAGGAAGCGATTGTAGATGTCCAGAGCCGGCGAAATGTCCTCCCTACGGGTGTATTCTCCCAGAGTGGTCCCGTACTTTTTCTCGAACTCGTCGATGTCGGACTGGAGAAATATCGAATGGTTGAAGTCGAGGGCATCGAGATAGTTGCGGAGGGCCGTCTGCGATACGTTGGCATCGAACGGCTTTTGGGAGAAATGGGCTTGCTGCAGGAAGATCGCCACGAGCTTCGCGACCTTGCCGCATTGCGTCTGGTCCATGTCGGCGAAGGCCGCCGGCGACAGCGCGAGGAGCAGAACGAAGAGCCAGAAATGACGCAAAATACCCCTCATAAAAATTCCTTTGCATAATAAGCGCGAAACGCCTCGGGAAGCAACACCCGCCCGTCCTCCTGCTGATGATTTTCCAGGAGGGCCGCCAGAAGGCGCGGCAGGGCGGTGCCCGATCCGTTGAGGGTATGGCAGTAGCGCGGCTTGCCGGCGGGATCAGGCCGGCAGCGGAGGTTCATCCGGCGGGCCTGGAAATCCTCCAGGTTGCTGCAGGAGGAGACCTCCAGCCATGCACCGACTCCCGGCGCCCACACTTCCAGGTCGTAGCATTTGGCCGCCCCGAACCCCATGTCGCCGGAGCAGAGCAGGGTGACGCGGTAGGGGATCTCGAGCCGCCGGAGGACCTCTTCGGCGTGACGCACGAGATCTTCCAAAGCCTCGTAGGAGCGTTCTGGATGCACCACCTGGACCAGCTCGACCTTTTCGAATTGATGGAGGCGCAGCAGACCGCGGGTGTCCTTCCCAGCACTTCCCGCTTCTCGGCGGAAACAGGGGCTGTAGGCGACGTAGCGGAGGGGAAGCGCCGACTCCGGAAGGATTTCCTCCCGGTGGAGGTTCACCAACGCCAGCTCCGCGGTCGGAAGGAGGTAGAGGTCATCGGCCGGGATGCGGTACATCTCCTCGGCGAATTTCGGGAGATGGCCGCTGCCGACGGCGACCTCGCCCCGGACGAGAAACGGCGGCCAGATTTCCGTGTATCCGTGTTCCCTCACGTGCAGGTCGAGCATGAAGCGCAGAAGCGTTCGCTGCAGGCGGGCTCCCTCGCCGCGGTAGAGTGCGAAGCCGCTGCCGGCCAGCTTGACGGCGGCGGCGAAATCCAGCCAGCCGCGTGCTTGTCCGATCTCCCAATGGGGTTTAGGCGGAAAGGAGAACGAGCGCGGGTTCCCCCAGGAACGGACCGTCTGATTGGCGGCCGAGTCGTTTCCAAGCGGCACGGTGGGATGGGGTAGGTTGGGAAGAAGCAGCAGCAGACCGCGGACCTCAGCTTCCAGCTGCTGCCGCTTACCTTCGAGCTCCTCGATCGCTTTCCCCAGATTTCGCATATCGATCAGGAGCTCCGCGGGCGGCTCTTCCCTTCCGCGGCGCAATCCGATTTCCCGGCTCACCTGCTTGCGCTTGGCCCGCATCCCTTCGACCGAGTGGATGACCGCCCGGAGCTTCTCGTCGAGCTGGAGGAGCCGGTCGACCAGCTCGTCGTCTCCACGGCCTCGGGTCCGGAGGCGCTCGCGAGCTTCTTGGGGGTTCTGACGGAGCCAGTGAATGTCGAGCATGGGACAACCCGGATCGCCTCAGGTGATTTCTTCGCCCGTGATCGCGTTGAGAAGCGTGAACTGCTCGGCTCCCAGGCGGGTATCGGTCCGGAAATAGAGCTTCCCCTGAAGCCGCCGCTCGAGGTCGAGCAGAAGCTCCTCATCTTCGGTTTTCAATCGTTCGAGAGTCGAAGGAAGGACGAGGACGCGAAGCTCCTTGACCTCCGGATGGAGCCGCATGGCCCGGACGATGGCCCGCTGAATCTCGATGCTCATGGTTTCCGGAGACTTGACCATCCCCCGTCCCTGGCAGGTGGGGCACGGAACATAGAGGGAGTGCCGGATGCTTTCCTGGACGCGCTGTCGGGTCATCTGGACGAGGCCGAAGTCGGACATAGGCAGAATGTTGATCTTCGCCTTGTCGCGCCGCACGCATTCCTTTAGCCTCTGCACGACGGCTTCTCCTTCCCGGCGGCTCTTCATGTCGATGAAATCGATCACGATCAAGCCTCCGATGTTGCGCAGGCGCAGCTGCCGCGCGATTTCCCGCGCGGCCTCCATATTGGTCTGGAATATGGCTCCTCCTTGGTCCCGTCCGCAGCGGGCCCTCCCCGTGTTGACATCGATGGCGACGAGAGCCTCGGTCTCATCGATCA
The DNA here is from genome assembly GCF_903064525.1 of Methylacidimicrobium sp. AP8. Lineage (NCBI taxonomy): Bacteria > Pseudomonadati > Verrucomicrobiota > Methylacidimicrobium > Methylacidimicrobium sp. AP8. Next base: position 1,791,748 of record NZ_LR797830.1, on the reverse strand, counting down.
CGATGTAGCCGCCGCTGGCGAGCTCCACCTTTCGGCCGAAGGCGGTGTCGATCTGTTTTTCGATGTTGAGCCGTTCGAAGAGCGGGGTGGGATCCTTGTAGGAGACGATCTTTTTCTGCGATCGGGAGGAAATGAGCCCTACCATCTCGCGGACGCGCTTGGCTTCCTCCTCGTCATCGATGAGGATCCGCTCCACGTCGTCGGTCAGAAAATCCCGCACCGTCCGCTGGATGAGATCCGGCTCTTGGTAGACAAGGCTCGGAGCGGGCAGGGAGCGGATCTTATCGTTGATCTCTTGCCATTGCTGGAGGAGCAAGGCCAGATCCCGGACGAAATAGCGCGCTCGCGCGCCCTCCCCCACCGTGCGGAAGATCAACCCCATTCCTTCGGGAACGTCGAGCGAGTCGAGGATCTTCCGGAGCCGCGCACGCTCCTTCGGGTCCTCGATTTTTCGGGAGATGCCGAACTGCTCGCTGAACGGGGTGAGCACCAGATATCGGCCGGCCAGGCTTATATTGGTGGTGACACGGGCCCCTTTGGTTCCGATGGGGCCTTTGGTGACCTGGACGACCACCTCGGAGCCGGCCGGGTAGATTTTGGGGATGTCGTCGGCCCGAGGAGGACGGGCTTTGCTTTTGCGCCTGCGCCGCTCGACCGTTTCGAAGCTTGCATCGAGGGCGGCGGGAATGGCGTCCCAATAGTGGAGGAATGCGTTTTTCCCCACCCCGATGTCGACGAAGAGCGCTTTGAGGGCGGGCTCCACATTGTTGACGCGCCCCTTGTAGATGTTGCCGGCGATCCCGCGCTGCCCGCGCCGTTCAATGGCCAACTCTTCCAACTGGCCATCTTCCAGGAGGGCGACCCGGTACTCCAGCGGCTCGCAGCTGATGGCGATTTCCTTTGTGTTCGCGTTCGGCTTCAGACGGACCCAACGCCGGATTCGGTCGAAAAACATGATTGGTCTCCTTCTTTTCTTGCCATCGTCTCTGCCGGGAGCCGCCGGTGGAGCGGCATGCCGGCCGATGGCGGTTTGCTGAAGTCTTCTCCAGAATGGATCGAGGGCGCGGCTGGGCGGCCGGCGGCGGATCACCCGCTCCGTCTCCCTCCTCGGGAAGGACGAATCGGCGGGCAATCGCGACAAGGGCGCCGCTCAGCCTCTTCAGGTGTCGGGCGATGGTCGGTTGTCTTCGGTTTTCCGATGGATCCATACGCTCTCCACCAGGCCCAATCCCGCAAGGCAGGTAATGAGGAAGGTTCCTCCATAGCTGATGAACGGCAAGGGAATGCCAGTGATCGGCACCACCTTGATCGTCATCCCGACATTCACGAAAATATGCGTAAAAAGAATCGTGGCGATCCCCACGGCGAGGGCGCGGCCCGCCGCCTCCCGAGCGCCGAAGGCGATCCGGAGGCAGAGCAGGAGCAGGAGGCACTCGCCGGCGATGACCGCCGCTCCCCCGAGAAAGCCCCACTCCTCTCCCACTACCGAGAAGATGAAGTCGGTGTAGGAGATGTTCTTCGGCAGAAACCCGAGCATGTTCTGGGTGCCTTTGAGATAGCCTTTGCCGGAGAACCCGCCGGAACCGATCGCGATGAGGGATTGGTTGATCGTCCAGCCCGCGCCGAGCGGATCGAGAGTGGGATCGAAGAACGTGCGGATTCGGTTCATCTGGTACGGCTTGAGTCCGGGGATGTCCCAGCCGAGCTTGCCGACCCCGATGTAGGCATAGGCGAGCACCCCCAGCAGGCCGAGCAGGCCCAGAAGGACATAACGCATCTTCAAACCGCCGACGAAAAGGATGGCGAAGCAGAGAGGCAGGAATACGCCGGCGGACCCAAGCGCCGGCTGCTTCAGAACAAGGATCATGGGGACCAGCATGGCCGCCACGAGCGGGGCCGCGAAAAGGAGCCCGCGATGGTTGGTCCGGTCCACCCACCAAGCCCCCAGGAGGACGAAGCTGATTTTGGTGAAATCGGCGGGTTCGACGCTAATCGGGCCGAAGTGGAGCCAGCTCTTGGCCCCGTTGACGGTCTGGCCGATCATGAGCACGACCGCAAGCGCAGGAAGAGAGGCCAGAAAGAAAAGCCATCCCCATTTTACCCAGACGCGGTAATCGATGAAGGAAAGGACGAAGAAGGCCGCCATGCCGATTAGGAACCAAGCGGCTTGCGAAAAGGCCGCGTTGCGGAAATCCTGGCTTTCGCTCGAGTAGGTAGCGCTATAGACGACGACGATTCCGAAAGCTGCCAGGGCGGCTGCCACCAGCGGAAGCGACCAGTCGAACCGCGTCACCTTGGTCAGGAAGCTCAGGTGCTCGTTTTCCCCCATGGCTGCTTGTTTCCTACCCTTGATCCGATGAAGAGTCCTCCTGGCTGTCTTCCTCTTCGCGGACCGGAACGGCGGGGCGGACCGGCTGGCCCGTGTCGGTCTTCGGTTGAATCTCTGTGAGGCCGTTGAAGTTGCCCTTAGCCGGAGTGAAGTAGACAAGCTGCGGAGCGGTCCCCGTGCGCTCCAAGGCCAAAAGTCCTTCTACGATCTTGTGGGCGATCGGTCCGGCCGTGGCTCCGCCGCTGATGCCCCCTTCGACCAGGACGCCGAAGGCGTACCTCGGACGATCGTACGGGACGAAGCCGACGAACCAGGCCCGAGTATCGTTGTAGAGCTTCCCCTTCCACTTCCGCTTCGCCTGGGCGGAGCCGGTCTTGCCGGCGATGGCGACTCCGGGGATCGCCACCGAATGGCCGGTTCCGCTTTCGACCACGGCGAGCAAGCCCTTCCGGACGGCGTCGAGATCTTCTCTGCGCATTCCGAGATCGGCGCGCGGCCGGGGAGGGATGGAAGCGATCTGGCGGCCTTGCGCGTCGCTGACGCCGACGACCAGCCGGGGATAGAGAAGGGTGCCCCCGTTGGCGACGGCGCTGATCAAAAGCACCATTTGCAGAGGGGTGACTTCGAGGAAGCCCTGTCCGATCGAGAGGTTGGCCGTATGCGCGGTCGTCCATCGCTCGAGCGGGTGATGGATCTTCATCCATTCCGGCCCCGGCAGGATGCCGGAGGCTTCACCGAGATAGGAAAGCCCGGTCGGCTGCCCGAAGCCGCAAAGGGCGGCCATCTCGTCCAGATGCTTGATCCCCGTGCGGATGCCCACCTGATAGAAGAAGGTGTTGCACGAATACTGGAGCGCCTCCACGAGGTTGATGTTCCCGCGTCCGGTCTTGGTCCAGTCGTGAAAGAGGTGCCCGCCGATGTCGATCGCGGCGGGAGAATAAATCTGGGTGCTCGGTGTGATGGCCCCGTATTTCAGGGCGGCCAGGGAGACCAGCACCTTGAACGTGGATCCGGGGGAGTACGCGGCGACGCTCCGGTTGAGGAGGGGGCGCGTCGGATCGGTGGTCAGCCTCGTCCAGTCTTCGTGGCTGATCCTGGGGATGAACACGTTGGGGTCGAAATCGGGGACGGAGGCCATGGCCAAGATATCCCCGGTGTTCGGATCCATGACGATGGCCGCCCCTCGACCCACGTCACGGAGAGCCTCTTGCACGATCGCCTGCATCCGCGCGTCGAGGGTGAGATAGACCGAAGAGCCGAGGCCGGGGCTCTTGTAGGCCTCCTCCGCTACGATGTAGCCGCGATAGTTGACCCGGAGAATCCTCCCGCCAGGCTTCCCTTGCAGCTGTCCATCCATCAGCCGTTCGACACCGATGCGGCCGATCGTTTCCAGCTCGTTTCCGTCGGGTCCGAGGTCCTCCTTCTCTGCCGGAGGTCCCACATAGCCGAGGATATGCGAAGCGAAGGCTCCGAAATTGTAGTGGCGCACCGGCCGCACTGCCACGTCGATGCCGGGAACGCCCAAGTTCTGCTCGGCAAACCGCGCGACGCTGACGTAGCTAAGGTCCGAAGCGAAGCGATAGGGGACGCTCGGGCTTGTGAAGTAGTGGCGCTGAAGCTCATTCGGATCGAGCTTCACTTCCAGGTGCAAGGCGTTGGCGATCGGGATCAGATCGGTCATGACGATCCGGTAGATGTCGGGCTCCTTGCGCAGCAAGGTCGCACCTCCCATTCTCCGTTCCACCAGGATGCGAGGCACCCGGCCCCGATGGCGCTTCGGGTAGTCGCGCACGAGCTGGTCGAGGTAGAGATCGATCTCGTAGGTGGCGCGGTTCTCGGCAAGAGCGATCCCGTTTCGATCCAGGATCGGGCCGCGGGCGCCGTCCAGGCGGAGGGCGATCGTGGTCTGGTTGCGTAGCCGGCTGGCGTACGTCTGTCCTTCCACGACTTGCAGGACCCACAGGCGGGCGACCAGGAGCCCCAGGCACGCCGTGATCAGGATGGCGACGATGCCGATGCGCAGCTTGGGCCGGTAGGGCGGAGGGGAAGCGAGCGGTTCCATCAGAGCCATTCGATCTCCACCAGATCTTCTTCCTGCTCCTCCGGCGCCTTGGCCTGCAGCAGTCGGAAGCTCCAGTCGAAAGCCCATCCGACGGGAAAGCTGATCACGGCCGTCAGCGCCGACGCGATTCCGAATTCGCCCCACGCGGCCGCAATCCCGCCCCAGTGGCGCAGTTCCAGCAGCCGGACCGCGTGCGAGGATGCCAGGACGGCGAAGGTGGCCAGGCCGGCGAGCGGAGGGAAAAATGGGAGGCTGCGCCACGAAAGCGACTCCCGGAGTAGAAAGACCAGGATGGCGGCCAGCGTAAAGGCAAACACACTCGGACCGATCGGCCCGGCCGTGAGCAGATCCCGCCAGAATCCGGCGGCCGCCGCAAGGCCGAAGGAGACGATGATGGGAAGGCGGAAGGCGGCATAGGCGATCAGGAGCGCAGGCAGATCCGGCTTCACACGCAGCAGAGGCAGGTTCGGGAGAACCATTTGCACGGGCGTGGCCACAACGAAAAGTAGAAGGCAAAGAAGGGCCGGCACCGTGTAGAGCGCCTTACGGCCAAGGCCAGCGCCTAACCAGCGCATCGTGACTCCTCTACCCGCATCGTTCGCCTTCCTCTATAGCGCCTTCAAAAGGCCATAGCAATGGAAAGCAGCGGCAGGGCCCTCTCGCCTACCGCTCCGGCAGAACGATGAACACCTCGGAAACCTGCGCCAGATCGGCGCCCGGGTCAACCGTGGCCTCGCGATAGAGCCCGAAGGATCGGGAAGCTTCTAGCGGCAGCACTTGCGTCACGCTGCCTACGTACAGCCCGGCGGGGAACACGCCGCCTAGGCCGCTCGTCAAAATCCGCTCTCCGGCGGCCACCTGGGCATTTCTCGGCAGATAGATCATGCGCGCGTACGGCTTGTTGTCCGCCGGGGTCCCCGCGCCGACGACCAGCCCTTGATCCTTCGAGACCTCGCTCACGGCGGAGATTTTGCAATTCTCATTGGTGAGTAATATAATCTGACTTAAGTTACGGGCGATGATCCCGGTTTTGCCCACGACTCCGCGAGGAGTGACGACCGGAAGATCCGAAGAGAGGCGCCCGTCATCCCCCCAGCCGATATCGACGTAAATGTTGCTCCACCAATTCGAGGGATCCCGGCTGATGACGCGGCAGGATAGCAGGTGGAACGATGAGTTGTGCCGGAAGGAAAGCATTTCCCGGAGGCGCTCATTTTCCTCCTTTAGGTGGCTCAGATAGCTGTTCTGCATCGCCAGCTCTGCGTTTCGGACGCGCAGCTGCTTGAGTTCGCCCTGGATCTGGTTCAGTGTCTTGGTGCCCAGCTCGAAATCGTCCCAGAACTTCACGCAACGATCCCAGATCGAGAGGAAAGGCGAGGCCATTTCCAGCCCGATCTTGTGCAGCTGCCGCTCCCAGGCGCGCGGGAGGGCCAGTCCGATCAGGACCAGGAACAGGGAAGCGACACCCAGGTAAAGCGGCACTCGCCCGATTCTTCGGGGGAACCCGACGGCCGGCTCCCGGTGAGCGGATGGCGGCGAATCTTCGTCGACCGGCATGATGCGAAGATAACTCAGATAGCGGCGATCGCCTACGGCAAGGATGCTCTCAATCTTAGCGACGACCCTCCGCCCGGGCGACCTTTTTGAGAATCGAATATTCCTCCAAAATCGCTCCGGTGCCCTCGGCGACGGCGCTGAGCGGATCTTCGGCGACATGCACGGGCAGAGAGGTCTCTTCGGTCAGCAAGCGGTCGAGCCCGCGCAGGAGAGCGCCCCCTCCCGCCAGCACGACGCCTCTTTCCAAAAGATCGGCGGAGAGCTCCGGAGGGCATCGTTCCAAGGTGATGCGGACAGACTCGACGATCACCGAAAGAGTTTCCATCATGGCTTCACGCACCTCTTGCGAGGTGATCGTCAAGGTCTTCGGAAGCCCGGCGACCAGATCGCGCCCGCGTACCTCCATGGAGGTTTCCGTCTCCAGAGGATGGGCGGAGCCGATCCGCATCTTGATCTCTTCGGCCGTCCGCTCGCCGATCATCAGATTATAGGCGCGTCGGAGATAATTGGAAATGCTCTCGTCGAGCTCATCGCCCGCAACCCGCACGCTGCGCGAGTAGACGATGCCCGAAAGGGATATGATCGCCACCTCCGTGGTCCCGCCGCCGATGTCGACGATCATGTTGCCGGACGCCTCTTGGATGGGAAGCCCCACCCCGATCGCCGCCGCCATCGGCTCCTCGACCAGATAGACTTCCCGAGCGCCCGCCTGCCGTGTCGACTCTTCTACCGCCCTCCGCTCGACCTCCGTGATCCCGCTGGGCACGGCGATGACGACCCTCGGCCGCCGGAACATAAACCTTGCTTGTGTTTTGCGGATGAAGGTCTTGAGCATCTCGCCGGCGAGGTCGAAGTCCGCGATGACTCCATCCTTCAGAGGGCGGATCGCTTGGATGTTCCCGGGAGTGCGGCCCAGCATCCGTTTGGCTTCCCCGCCGACGGCCACGACCTGCTTGGTTGCCGGGTGCACCGCCACGACCGAAGGCTCCCGCAGGACGATGCCTTTGCCGCGAATGTAGACCAAGGTGTTCGCCGTTCCGAGATCGATGCCGATGTCGTTGGTGAGCGCGGAGGATGCCCATTCCCACAGGCGCGGTGAGAGCCGCCTGCCGAAGTGGCCCCGTTCCGAAGGAGGCCCAGCCGGCTTCGGCGGTGTGGATTCGAGAAGCGGAGGAATATTCACGAGTCTAATTGCAGCTTGAAAAAAAAGGGATCGGATTGCTAGAAAAAAGCGCGGCGTCGTTTCCTCGGCCTCTTTCGGCATCTCGGCGGCTCCATCGGGAAGATTCCGTATCGATCGCGGGGGCACGGGGAATGCGGCGGATCGGCGTCATGGAAGCAATGGCGGAGCCAGGGAGCGGCGAGGAGGGAGGGCCACCCGCTCCATGGATCGTCGGCACCGTCACCACAGCCGCCGGCTTGTCCTTTCTCCGAGAAGAGTCGCCCGTCCATTTGGTGGAGATCCGGCTCGACGCCCTGAGAGAAGCTGGAGTTCCCGAGTGCTACGTGCGTGCTTCCCTGGCGGCACGCCGCCGGCCCGCTCTCTTGACGCTCCGAACGCCGGAAGAAGGGGGAAGACGGCGCTGGTCGGAGGGAGAGAGAGAAAGGCTGCTCGCGGAGCTTTTCCCGGTTGTGGATGCCCTGGATGTCGAATACCGGTCCCTCGAGCCGTGGCGGGCATGGTGGGAACGGGCGCGGGCGGAGCGGAAGTGGCGGATTCTCTCCGTCCATTGGCTGGAGCGCAGCCCGGGCGAGGAAAAGATCCTTGAGATCTGCTCCTCCCTGGAACGTGCGATGCCGGACTGGGGGAAAATCGCCCTTCGCCTTCGCGAACCCGGCGACCTCCGCTGCCTGGCGCGGGTGTTGCTCGAACGGCGATCTCAAGCGTGGGCTCTCATGGGATTGGGACCGTGGGCGGGACTCTCGCGCCTGGTGCTTTCCGCCCTCGGAAGCGAGCTGGTCTATGGCTATCTGGACGAGCCGGCGGCCCCCGGCCAGCCCTCGGTGGCGGAGCTCGCGCTCGGGCTGCGCTCCTGGGGACTGGGAGCATCGTCCGGCCGGAGGATGATGCGGGCTCCCGGGCGGTAAGCGAGGTAAGCCCAGGCCCATTCCAAGAGGACGACTGCCTTGTTGCGGAATCCGATCAAAAAGACCAAGTGGATGGCCAGCCAGGCGAACCAAGCGATCGGGCCGTTGACACGCCTCGCCCAATCCAGGTGACGGCAGCCGCCGGAAGTCGACCCCGGTCGGGTCACCTCCGGCGGTGACCGGGCCCAGAAAGCTTCCTCTGCCGACGGATGTCCTCCGTGGTCGTGGTTCCTTGGAAACCGTCAAGAAGCCGGCCAGAGATCCGGCGGGTCCGGGATATCGACGTATTCTCCGACCGGCGCCTCCCGCCCACCTCGTTCGATCGAACGGGCGACTACAAGCCTTCCCAGAGTAGATGGACCGGGAGAAAGTTGCTGGCCCGTACGATGATTTCCGTCTTCTTGTACGGGGAAATCGTGAAAGGAAAGAGGCTCCAATACTCCTGGCCTCCTTCCTCGGTCACGAGCCAGAGAAAATAACGGCCGCTCTGGAAGCGCCCGTTCTGATCAAGCCGGCGCCATTCGAAGTGACCGTCGGCCCGGATCGGAATCGTGGCGATGATCGAGTGTCGGGGCAGGGCGAGCAACTGCTTCTGAAAAGTCGCCCGCGCCTCCGCCGCCCGCTCCGCCGCGGCGGCCAGTTCGGCTTGGTTCGTCGTGAACTCTTGCTGGAGAGGCACCATCTCCTCTTCCGACTCCGCAATGCGTCCTTCCAGGAGAGAAATGTGATTGCGGATCTCCGCCACCTTCGGGGCTACCTGCTCCTGGAGTTTCTCGGTCTTTTTTTTGAGTTCCCGCTTCTTCCGCTCGTAATTGCTTTGAAATTCGTGCCAAACCTTAAGACCCTCTTCCGCCCACTTCCGCTCTTCGGTCACGTTTACGGAAGGAGGCGCGGAATAGAGAGCCAGCTCGTAGGCGTTCGCCCATGCCTCGGGCGCGCGGATCGCGATGTCTTTCTCTTCTAGCGGTATGCCGATCTGCTTGCTCCGCTCGAGGAACTTCGACTCGATCTGCGCGCTGACGGCATCGTACTCTCGCTCCAGCGCGGCCCCCTCCGTCGCCCAAAGCTCCTTTCCTTTCTCCTGGGCCTCCTTCCCGACGTTCTTGAGCTCCTCTTCGGCCGAATGCAGCTGTTCCTTCAGCAAGCGGATGCGTTCCTGCTGGGCCACAAGGTCGGAGCGGACGTGCTGCAGCGCCAGCTCGCAGTTGTGTACGGTCTGGCTATAGGGCTCTAACGAGGTTCCGCAATCGCGGCGCAAGGCGCGTATGTCCCCGGAGAAGTCGTGGACGATATACGCCTTGGCCGGCATGGGAAGCCTGCCGGAAAAGACCTGACCGTCGATCTGCGTTTCACGCAGGGAATAATAGGTTCCGAACCCTGTGGCGGCCACCGCGCTGTAGAAGAAGAGGCGCGCAAAAACGGCGATCCAGAGTCCGCGGCTGACACAGGGCTTCGCCGCCTTTCCCTTTCCGAGAACCTCCTCGCGCAGCTCCTCGTCGGAAACGGCGGTCGACGAACGGAGGCGGGATGCTCCCGTTCCTTCCCAACTGCCCGGAGCGGCGAACGGATCGGAAGGGGCATGCCGGCGAGCGGCCGGCGCGGAACCGCCGGCCTTCGTTGCAGATGCGCTCGGGCTCGAGCCGGATAAGGAGCGAGGCGGGCGGTGCGTTCCCCGACCTGCCGCCATCCAGGGAGGGGCATTGCCCCGCGGGCCCCTCCGGGAGGCGAGGGGGGGGCGGACGGCCCGGGCTTCGGAGTCTTCCGATTGGAGCTTTCCGTCCCTATTGCCGGGTGGCTTGCTCATTGCAGGTGACGCTCGCTATAGCGTAAGTCCCCAAGCGCACGATCCAAGCGGAATCTCCACAGACCTCCCGGCAGCAGGCCTGCACCGCATCTGGCGGAGGCGGCACCGACACTTCCCAGAGGGCGGCCGACTCCGGCTCGCGGGCCGGGTCCCTGCCTCTTTTCCGGGCGTCGGCCCGAATCCAGCAACCTCCCCAGCGACGCGTCCAGCGGTCCATCGATTCCCTGGATGCTCCCGCCAGGAAGAAGACGGCCTTGTGCGGCTCCGGAACGTCGGGAGGGAGCGGCTGCCCCCCGCCGGCCGTCACGATATAGAAGCCGAAGCGGGCCGCCCGGCTGTGCGGGAAAGCGGAGGGGCAATCGATCTCGCCCCGGATGGTCCAGCAAGGGGGCAGGGCTGGGGAAGCTTCGCGGGGCGCGGTCGGAAGATCGAGCAGTCCCTGTTTGGGGACAACGAGGACATCGATCGACTGTGCCGCCAGCAGCCTCTTGCCCTCGGCCGCGGACCGGACCAGACGGAAGCGATCGGAGGCACCGAAGCGGCTGTGGGCTGCGAGCAACCCGGCGGCCCCGCCGGCGCACCCGATGCGCAGCACTCCTTGCTCGGCCCGCGCGCTGGAGAAGATTTCCAGGAAGATCGCCCGGATCGCCCGCTCGGAGAGGGAGCCGGCGTTGCGCCGGATCAGATCCGCGATCACCGCTTCTTCCCGGATCGGATCGAAAATCAAGAAACCATTCCGGCGCTTCCAATCGCCGACAGCCCGCGCGATTTCCATGCGCCGGTTGAGAAGAGCCAGAAGCCGGGCGTCGATTTCGCCCATCTGGAGGCGAAGCCGGGCGATCTCCCGCTCCGATGGGCTCATCTCATCCATGGGCGATCTCTGGTGGGAATGGATCCGGCGGCGGGAAAACGCACCCACAGCCAGCCCCCTGTTTCCTCGGATCGATCCTGACATCCATCACGGTGCGGCCCGGCTCCCCCCGCCAATCCCAACTTCTTCCCCCTAGAGAAGGCCGACCGCCCTCCGTGCTGACTCCAATGTAGGAGCGGCCGCCGCGCGCGCCGTCCGCGCGCCTTCCTCCAAGATCTCTTCCACGAAGCCCGGTTTGCCTTTTATCTCTTCATATCGCCGGCGGAAAGGCTCCAAAAAACGCTCGAGCTTGGCAAGAAGCTCCTTCTTCAGCGCCCCGTAGCCGACCCCGCCGCGCCGCATGGCGGCGACGAATTCCTCGAATTCCTGCGGCTCGCTGACGAGGCGGTAGAGCGAAACCAGGACGGAACCGGCGATCGGCTTGGGCTCCTCAATGGGCGTCGAGTCGGTCCGGATCGCCATCACCCTTCTTCGGAACTCTTCCCGGTCCCCGAAGAGCTCGAGGGTGTTTCCGTAGGATTTCGACATCTTTTGTCCGTCGATGCCCGGGACGGAGGCCACGTTTTCTTCGATGTCTTCCTTCGGCATCACGAAGACCGGGCCGAAGGCCTGGTTGAACTTGGCGGCCAGATCCCGAGTCACTTCCAGATGCTGCTTCTGGTCGATCCCGACCGGAACGACGTCCGCCCGGTAGAGCAGGATATCGGCGGCCATGAGAACCGGATAGGCAAAAAGAGCATGAGTCGGAACGATCCCCTTGGCGAGCTTGTCCTTGTAGCTGTGGCATCGTTCCAGCAGGCCGACCGGGGTGACCGAAGAAAGCAGCCACGCAAGCTCCAGGACTTCGGGTACCGCACTCTGCCGGAAAAAGACCGTCCGCTTCGGATCGAGCCCGCAGGCCAGGAACGCGAGCGCGGCTTCCCGGACGTTGCGGCGCAAGGCCTCGGGATCGCCGACCGTGGTCAGCGCGTGGAAATCCGCGATGAAGAGGAAGGTCTCTCCCTTCTCTTGCCATTGGATGGCCCGCCGCATCATTCCGAAGTAGTTTCCCAAGTGAAGAAACCCCGACGGTTGGATGCCGGATAAGATGCGCATGGGTGGGTGGCCGGTTTCCGCCTTAACGGAGCAAGGACTTTTCGATTCGATGATTCCCGCCGGGTCGGCGGTTGCCGTCGGCCCGGGCGCGTCGAGCCGGCGGACTCACCAGTGCGCCCTGCGATGGACGCGAGTCAAAGCTTCCTCCAGCTCGCCTTGCCGTTCGTGCAGTTCCGTGGAGAGCCATTCGGGCGAGAAGCACCAGGCGCCGAGGGCTTCGACGGTGCGTCGCTCCGCCTGATCGGCGGTGACCACGGTCACCTGCCGCCGATCCTTCCATTGCGCGACGAAAGCCTCGATCAGCGCGTCCGCCGTGCAATCGGGCGAGGAATAGGCGACGACCATCTCTCCCGGCACCGGCTCGATCCGCTCCCGATGGGAGCCGAACCGCCCGTCGAAAACCAGGATCACCATCCAGGCTCTCGTGTCGTGCAGCTGCTGCAGCCGCTGCGCGAGAAGGCTGCGCGCCTGACGTGGCGCGCGCGCATGGAGATCGCGCAAATCCTTCCATGAGAAAATCACGCTGTGGCCGTCGACGACCAGCACCGGACCGGCGGGAGCGTTCCCGGCGGCGGATTCGGCCTTCATCCCCTCACTTCTTTCCGGGTGTCGCCGTCGTCGCCGAGGCCTTCTCGCGCTTCCTCTTCAGATAGGCCTTGCGCCGCCGCCGTTTTTCCACCTTATTCCACTGTTTGCTCACGATACCCGTTAGTGGGCGCAATCCTTGCGCTCTGTCAAGGGCCAACTGTCGACAAAGGTCGCATGTCTCCTTCTTGGTCTAGGGCTACCCGCTTTCACGCTTGAAAGCAAAGCGCGTTTCCGTTCAACTTCAGCGAAAAAAAATCGGAAGTCCGCCTTACCGCCACTTACATATCCAATTCCCTATGAAAGCTCCTCGGCTCGCCGGCGCCAGCCTGCTTCTCTTCGCCTTTTTCCATTTCTTCTTCCCCGTCCGGTCGCCGGCGGCCGTGCAGTTGCTCACGCTCGCGGCTCCTTCGAAGCAGAGCAAGGAGAACTCGTTCTCGATTCAGGTCGACGACGCCTCGCTATCCCGGCAGGGCGTCGGCCTTGTGACGAGCTTCGCTCCTGTCGTGAAGAAGGTTGTCCCAAGCGTGGTCCAGATCACAACGACCCAACGGGTCAAGGCTCCGGAAGGCTGGCCCTTTCCGTTCCCCCCCTTCCCTTTCTTTAACGAGCCTCCGTTCCGCCGCTTTTTCGGCCCGCCGGATGGAGAAGATCAAGGAGGCCGAAGACAGGCTCCCTCGCAACCTCCGCGCTCCCGCCGCCAAAGCGGGTTAGGATCCGGGGTTATTATTTCCCCGGACGGATACATCTTGACCAATAATCACGTCGTCGAGGTCGCCGAAGAGATCAAGGTGTTGCTGGGCGAAGTCAAGAAGGAGTATGCCGCCAAGGTGGTGGGGAAAGACCCCTACAGCGATATCGCCCTGGTAAAGATCGACGCCAAGGATCTCCCGGCAGCGGTTTTTACGGATAGCGACAAGGTCGAGGTCGGCGACATCGTGCTCGCGATCGGCAACCCCTTCGCGCTGAGCCAGACGGTGACGATGGGGATCGTGAGCGGCAAGGGCCGGAAGGACATCGGCATCGAGGAGTACGAGGACTTCATTCAGACCGACGCGGCGATCAATCCGGGGAATTCCGGAGGGGCGCTGGTCGACGTCGAGGGGCGGCTTGTCGGAATCAACACAGCGATCGTGAGCCCCGGGCGGGTCGGCAATCTCGGGATCGGCTTCGCTGTTCCCTCGAACATGGCCCGAAAAGTCATGCAGGAGCTCGTCACCCATGGCAGGGTAATTCGCGGATTCCTCGGGGTCACCATTTCCGAGGTCACTCCGGAGCTGGCACGGGCCTTCAAGCTGCCCGAGCCGTACGGGGCACTGGTCGAGCAGGTTACCCCGGGCGCGCCCGCGGCGCAGGCCGGCATCAAGGACGGAGACGTCATCATCGGGTTCAACGGCCAGAAGGTGGTCGATCCTCGCGCCTTCCGGCTGGCCGTCTCGGAGACGCCTCCCGGCACGAAGATCACCTTGAAAATCTGGCGCGACGGGAAGGAGCTGACGGTGCAGACCGTGCTCAAGGAGCGTCCGAACGAGCCGCTGGCCGGCGGGGGTGCTCCTGGAGGGGAGCAGGGGGCCTTCCTTCCCGGCGTCGAGATTGCAGATCTCAACAGCGCGACTCGGCAGCAATTGGAGATCCCGTCGGAGGTCCAGGGAGTGGTCGTGACCAACGTTGACCAGGATTCCCCGGCGGGGCGGCCTGGGCGGAACCAGCTGCAGCCCGGCGATGTCATCCTCCAAGTGAATCATCGCGCTGTTCACAACGTGCGCGAAGCGCAGGAAGCGGCGAACGCCAGCCAGGGCGACGTCCTCCTGCAGGTCTGGTCTCATGGGATGACGCGGTTTGTTGTCGTGAAACGATAGGCGGGGTGGAGAGACTGCGGGAATGGGAGACGAAGGCCCCGGGCGGGCGGCAGCGAACGGCCCTCCGGCGAGTTCTGTCTTCTCCCGCAGCCAGATCGAGAGTCTTTTGCCGCAGAAGCCGCCGTTTCTGTTTTTGGATGAGGCGGTTGTCGAAGAACGGGGCGTGCGGGCCGGCTACCTCCTCCGGGGCGAGGAAGATTTTTTTCGCGGCCACTATCCGGGCAATCCCACGACCCCCGCCGCCATCGTTTTCGAGTCGCTGGGTCAGGCGGGTTGCCTATGGCTGAGAACCGTGGGCGCGAAGGGAAGATCGGGGGAGATTCTTTTTGCCGCGAGCGACGGCGCCCGCTTCCTTCGGAAGACCGGTCCGGGCGATCGGCTTGCGCTGGAACTGCGTGTCGCAAGGGTGTTGGGAAGGGCGGCCTGCTTTTCGGGCATTGTGAGGGTAGGCGGCCTCGAGGTCGCCCGGGTGAAGCGGCTCACGCTGATCGTCTTGGATGGGAGCCGACCGGAGCTAGGCTGACGGTCTATGCCGGCTGAACCGATGCTCGTCATCGACATCAGCAACTCCGTGACCAAGATCGCGAGCGTACGCAGGGGAAGGCTCGTCGGCGTGGAACGGAAGCCCACGGCGGATCTCGATCCTGCCTACGTCCGTTCCCTTGCCGCGCGGTATGGGAGCATTCCCGTGGTCCTGGCCAGCGTGGTCCCGGCAAAAACCGGAATCTTCACGGCTTTCTTTTCCTGTTCCCTTTTTTTGGTTCATGGGCGGGCCCCGCTCGGCTTTCCGATCGATTATCCTAACCCCTCGGAAATCGGAGCCGACCGGCTTGCCAACGCGGCCGCGGCCCTCCACTTCTGGAAGCCTCCCGCGGTGGTCATCGATTTCGGGACCGCGACCAACTTCGACATCGTGAACGCGGCCGGGGCGTTCTGCGGCGGGGTCATCGCTCCCGGCCTCGACCTGACGACCGACTATCTTCACGAGCGGACAGCGCTCCTACCGAAAGTTCGGTTGCGCGAACCGAAGCGACGTTTCGGCCGGAGCACCGTGGAGGCGATCCGGGTGGGGGCGGTTTGCGGCTATCGGGCCATGATCCGCGGCCTGCTGGAGGGAATCCGCGAGGAGCTCGGCGCGAGCCGATTGACCGTCGTGGCGACCGGCGGCCATGCGGCCCTGGTCGCGCGCGGCCTGCCGGAAATCGCCTGCGTGCGTCCCCATCTCACGTTGGAGGGGTTGCGGATACTGGGCCGGCGGTGGCTCGGCGGCTCGCTTCGCGTATCTCCTCCGCCGTCCGCTAGCGGCGAGGCGGGAGCGGCTTCCGATTCCCCTTCGAGAGTGCCGGCAGGAGAGGCGGGCTAAGTCAAGGTTTTGGTTTTGCGATCGAGCCTGAAGCGATCCCAGAGCATAGGACCGGCTCTCCAGGATTCATGAGGCCTCGGCACGGTGAGATATTCGCAGGCGATCTCCGACGGGCTCACCTCGAATCGCAAAAATCCGTGTCTGTCATCGCAGTAAGATTCCAGCATCAAATCGTTTCTCGTTTCGAATCTTACCGGCCCTTGCATTTCCCGCAAGACGGGCGCCATGGAGTGGAGATACCAATATCCTCCGCTGCCGGCGACGCCGATCGGTCAATCTCGCAGGTTGCGGAACGAGAGGGCGCGAGGGAACTCCTTGGCCCGCAGGGCCGCGATTACCCGCTGGAGATCGTCCCGGTTCTTTCCCGTGACCCGGACGTGGTCCCCTTGGATCTGCGCCTGAACCTTGAGCGCCAGTTCGCGGACGGCATGAATGACCAGCCGGGCGACGTCGGAGTCGAGCCCCTGTCGAACGACGATTTCCTGGGAAGCCCTGCCCGTCGAGGAGACCGCGGGAGCCTTGATATCGAGATTTTTGAGGCTCACGTTCCGGCGGGCCAGCTTGCCAAGGAGGATCTCCCGAATAACGGAGAGCTTGAACGCATCGTTCGCCCGCAAATGAAGCGTAGGCCGCTCGTAGTCGAGCTCGGCCCCGGATCCTTTGAGATCGAACCGGTTGGTGATCTCCTTGCGGGCCTGGTTGAGCGCATTGGCGACCTCTTGCTCATCCACTTCGGAAACGATATCGAACGAAGGCATTGTCCTACTTTTGCTTACCGGAATCGGTCCGGCAATCCGGAAACGACCCTGGTCGGCTTTCGGCTCAGGAGGACGGTGCGGTGCCTGTGTCCGGAGTCGCGCCCTTCTTGATGCCTGTCTTCGGGATGAAAAGCTTCTGCCCCGGCCGCAATTTCTCTTTCTTCGAGAGGCCGTTGGCCGCGCGGATCTGCGCGGCGGTCACGGGGACCCCGCTCTGCCGGTAGGCTTCGGCGATGGCGGAGATCGTGTCGCCGGGCTGCACTTGATAATAATAGCCGGTCACCACCCTCGGTTGGGGACCGCCATCCATCCGCGAGGTCGGCCGGCTCGGAGAGGGGCCGGGGGCCGGCGCCTCTCCCTTGGGCTTCGCTTTCTCGGACTCCGAGGACGCGGCGGATGCTTGGGCGAGACGCTCCCGAAGGCCGCGGAGCTCCTCCTTGATCCGGGAAAGCTCCTGCTGCAGCTGCTGGAGCTCGCGGGTATGCCCCTCGACTGTGCCCTCCATCTGATCGAGAATGTCCGAGGCTCGGAGCACTTTCCGGCGGGCTTCTTCTTCCTCTTGTTGGCGGATGAGCTCGGGCGTCTGCGCCCATGTCGAAGGCTTCCCTCCGCAAAGCAGGCCAAGCAGTAGGCAGAAGCGAAGCCGATCTATCCAGCGCCGACGCGCAGGAGGTTTTCGGTCATCCGGCTCGGGCGGCTTCATCCTCGTTCGTCCCTCCCTCGAGGAGGCTGCGCAATTCTGCTTCGGAAATCACGCGCACTGCGTGCTTCCTGGCTTGGTTGAGCTTGGATCCCGGATCTCTTCCGACAATCAGAAAGCTGGTCTTTCGGGAGACGCTTTCGGTGACCCTCCCTCCCGCCTCGCGGATCCTTTCCACGATCCGTTCCCTCGGCTCGGAGAGCGTGCCCGTGATCACGAACGTCTTCCCTTGAAGGGACCCGTGCGCGGCGAGCGGGCGTTCGGCCTCCGTCACCACTCCGGCTTGCCGGAGCCGGTCGAGTCGCGCGCGGTTGACCGGATCGCGGAAGTAGTCGGCGACGCTCTTGGCGACGGTCGGTCCGACGGTGGGAATGCTCTCGATCTCCTCTTCCGTGGCATGCAGGAGCCGATCGAGCGTTTGGAACCGGGACGCAAGCGCTTCCGCAGCCGTCTCGCCGACGTGGGGGATGCCCAAGCCGAAGAGAAGCCGACCCAGCCCTCGGCGTTTGCTCGCTTCGATCGCCGAGAGCAGATTTTCCGCGGATTTCCTTCCCATTCGTTCGAGCGGGAGCAGATCTTCGAGCGAAAGAGAGTAGAGATCGGCCAAATCCTTGATCAATCCCTTGTCCACCAGTTGGTGAATCAACGATTCGCCGAGCCCTTCGATATCCATGGCTCTTCGGCCCGCGAAATGGCGGAGCAGAGCCTTGAGCTGCCCGGGACACTTCGGATTCGGGCAGCGGAGGAAGATTCCGTCCCAGCGGAGGCTGCTCCCGCAAGAAGGGCAATGTTCCGGCGGCACGATTTCCTCTTCTTGCCCGGTGCGGGCGGAACGATCGACCTCGACGACCGCAGGGATGACCTCCCCCGCCTTTTCGATGTACACCCAGTCGCCGATCCGGACCCCCTTGCGCTTGACCTCGTCGAAATTGTGCAGGGTCGCGCGTCTGACTGTCGATCCGGCCAGGAAGACGGGGTCCATCTCGGCGACCGGCGTGATGACTCCCGTCCTGCCCACTTGAAAGAGGACGCGGCGGAGCCGGGTCCGGGCGCGTTCGGCTCCGTATTTGTATGCGATCGCCCAGCGTGGCGCTCTGGCCGTGGCACCGAGGATTCGGTAGAACCGCCACTCGTTTACCTTCACGACGGCTCCATCCGTCGCGTAGGGCAAGCCCTTCCGGAAATCGTCCAGAGCCTCCACGGCTTCGGACAAATCCTCCTTGGTTCGGCAGAGCCAGTGGCGGGAAGGGGCGGGCAGCCCGGCCTCCGCCAGGATCCGATACCAATGTTCCTGGGAATCGCAAGCGATGCCCCGCAGCTCCCCGGCTCCGTAGAAGACGACGGAAAGCGGACGCTGCGCCACGACTCGGGGGTCGAGCTGCTTCAGGGTGCCCGCGGTGGCGTTGCGCGGGTTTGCAAAGAGCGGCTCGCCCCGCCTCGCGCGTTCTCTGTTCAGTTCTTCGAATGCCCGGGTGGGCAGGTAGGCCTCCCCGCGCACTTCCAGCAGCTCCGGCGGTTCGCGAAAGTTCAGGCGAAGCGGAAGGGCCCGAATCGTGCGGAGGTTGGCGCTGATGTCGTCACCGGTCCGACCGTCCCCCCGGGTCGCGCCGTGGTCGAAGAGGCCGTTCCGATAGACGACGCTGATCGAAACCCCGTCAATCTTCGGCTCCACGACATAAGTCGGCCGCTCGTTCGGCAACGCGCGTTGCACCCGATCGACGAAGGCGAAGAGCTCCGCGAGCGAGTAGGTGTTGTCGAGGCTCTGCATCGGGATCGAATGCACAACCGGGGCGAACCCGGGCAGCGGACCCCCTCCGACTCGCTGCGTCGGGGAATCCGGGGTGACAAGATCCGGATACCGCTCCTCCAGCGCGCGGAGCTCGTCGAAGAGCGCGTCGTACTCGGCATCCGAGATCAGCGGCGTGGCTTGCACATAATAGGCGTAATCGTGCTTTCGGATCTCGTTGACGAGCCATGCATGCCGTCGCGCCGCTTCCTCTCTGGTCATCGTGGATTTCGATCTCGATCCGATCTTCTTGGGATCCCCTCCACGGCTCAGTACCAAGGGCCCATCCCCATCGGGCCGAACATCCCCATCGGGCCGAACATCCCCATAGGACCGTACATGCCTCCGGGTCCATACATGCCCATGGCTGCGGGACCGCCCGCCTCGCCCGCCGTGCGGTCGGTCAAGGCTCGATGCCGGGGGTTCCAAATGTGCATCCAGGAAGCGCGCACCACCGGAAAGAGATAGTTCTGCTCTCCGAGCTGCCCGGGCCTAGCACCTTTCACCGTGCCGGCGATGGTCATTTCCGCTCCCGGAAAGAAATCGGAATGCTTTACGAAGCCGGGGATGATCGCATAGAAGCATCCGGTCGAGGTCTCCCCTTTTATGGGCCTGTAGGAGCCCCATGTTTTTGAGAGAGGCTGTTCGACCAGCTGTAGGCAGAACACGCCATCCGCGTTCTTGGCCTGCACGACCCTTCCCCCGAGAATCACGACACGACCGTCGTACGCGAGGGGATTGGCCAGCAGCTCGGGAAACGCCGGCTGGACCTTGGCCTGTCGGCGGTACCACTCGGGAACCGACGCGGCGTTCGTGCCCGCGGGACAGGCGCATTGCCAGACCGCCAGAAGCGAAAAGACAAGGGAAAGCGGACGAGCGCGCAGGGGGCGGCAACGGGGTTGCACAAGATCCAGTGTATCCGTCGGAGGGGATCCGCACAATCTTTGCCCGCCGCTTTTCCCCGGCTACGCCTGCCGGGACTCCGGAGCATCGCGGCCGGGTTTCGGCCAGTGCCGGACGAATCCGCAGAGTGAGAGCCCGATGAGGCGAAGCGGCCTCTCCCTTCGCCAGGCGGCGCGCAGCAGGCGGATCGCGAATGCGGCGATCTCCTCGGCGTCGGCCGTGGCAATAGGCAGCGTGATCTGCCGGGAGAAGGTTTCGAAGTTCCCGTAGCGGAGCTTCACCGTGATCGTTCTCGCCAGCAGCTGCTCCCTACGAAACTCTTCGGCCACCTCGCGGCTGAACCGGCCCAAAACCTTTTGAAAAACGGCCAGGTCGGCAAGGTCCCTCGCGAAGGTCGTCTCGCGGCTGATCGACTTGGGTTCCCATTCCGCTTGGACCGGGCTGGTGTCGTTGCCGTGGGCGGCCTCCCATAGGGAGGCACCGTGCTTTCCCAACTCCGCGATGATTCGTTCCCGACGCTGGATGGCCAGATCGCCGATCGTGCGGATGCCGAGGCCGAGGAGGCGTTCCTGCGTACGCGGACCCACTCCGGGCAGCTTCTCCACGGGCAGGGGGGCTAGGAACGCCTGCTCGGTGCCTTGCGGGACGACGATCCTTCCGTGCGGCTTGACCGTATCGCATGCGATCTTGGCCAGCAGCTTGCTTGCCGCCACGGCCACCGTGCACGAGAGTTCGAGCCGGCACTCCACTTCCTCCTGCACCTCCCGGGCCACCGCTTCCGGATCCGCTCCTCCCGGCAGCTCCGCGCAAGCTTCGTCGATCGAAAGGGCCTCCACCCGGGCGAATCGGGCGTGAAGCAGGTGACGGACCTTTTTCGCATAGGCCGCGTAGAGGTGGTGGCGTGCGGGGAGAACGACGGCCTGCGGACAGAGCGCGCGGGCGCGGCGCAGCGGCATCCCGCTGCGCACTCCGAATCGGCGCGCAGGGTAGGTCGCGGTCGAGACGACCCCGCGATCGCCAGGATGGCCGACGGCGATGATCACCGGTTCGTTCCGGAGCGCCGGGCGGCGCAGGAGCTCGACTGCGGCAAAGAAAGCGTCCAAATCGAGGTGCAGGATCCAACGCGCCGGGTTCACGAGCGCTCCTTGCGGTGAGGCTGCCCTGGAGCTACCCCAACGGACTGGACATGTCGTCCGAAGAGGAGGAACGGCATGCGGAGTCGCGGTGCGGGGCGGATGACGCCTCGCGGGATGCCGGGGCCGATTCCGGATGCGCGGGCGGCCCTTGGCCGGATGCCTCCCAAAGGCGGAAGCCTCCCAAAAAGGCGAAGGCGTTGTCGCCCATGCGTGCGTAAGGGGGCAGGGAGGCGAGGAGCTTTCGGTTGCCTCCGCCGATCACTAGATAGTCGACCTGAAAGGCGTTCCGGAACAGTTCGATGACGTGCCGGATCTCCGCCCGCCACCGCTTCTTGCCCAAGCGCAAGAGGCCAGCGTTTCCAAGCACCTCTTCATAGGTCTTGCCCTTCTTATAGGGAAGATGGCCCGCTTCCAACGGATGAAGGAGGCCGTCGAGGACCAGCGCGGTCCCAAGCCCGGTGCCCAAGCCCAGGAAGAGCATCCTTCCGCCGGCATAGCTGCCCCATGCTTGCATCGCGGCGTCGTTCACCACCTTGACCGGAACGCCGAAGGCGTGCGCGAAATCGAATCCGACCCATCCCGGACCCAGGTTGCACGGATCCGCGGCGGGCCGTCCGCCGATCACCGGCCCGGGGTATCCGATCGAGATCGCCTCGAAAGACCATCCCTCCACCGCCTGGGGAAGGCGTTCGACCAGATCCTTAGGCGTGAACCTTGGACCCGAGGGAATCTTCCGGGGACGCTCTTGGCCGGTAGCAAGGAGCTTGACGTTGTGTCCGCCGATGTCGATCACGAGGACCTTCATGGCCTCAAGAACGCCCGTCGGCCCGTCCGAGGGCTCGCACCGGCCGCCGTGCACCGGATGCTGGCCAACGGGCCGTGCTCGGGAGGCGATCGATCACTTCCGCTGTTCTTTGCGCAAAAGGGCCTTGCGGGCCCGTTCGAGCGCCTCCCGTTCCGACTTGGTCAGGCTTCCGATGCCCTTTCGGGAGATCTTGTCCAGGATCGCGTCGATCGATTCGGCGGATGCACCGGCTGCTTTAGACGGGAAAAACGTATGCGAGGAGGCGGCAGGACGTCCGCGCCGCCCCCACCCCTGTCTCCAGGAGCGAATCCAGGAAATGTCCGGCATCCGAACGGAGAGATAGGCAATGCCCGAGGCGA
The DNA here is from genome assembly GCF_903064525.1 of Methylacidimicrobium sp. AP8. NCBI lineage: Bacteria > Pseudomonadati > Verrucomicrobiota > Methylacidimicrobium > Methylacidimicrobium sp. AP8. Next base: position 1,769,688 of record NZ_LR797830.1, on the reverse strand, counting down.
CGCTCAGCATGAGCAGCGGAGTCCAAGCATGGGCGGATATGTCGATGAGCACGTAGAGGGCGAGCAGAACGATCGCGTACCACTTGGCCGTGATGCCGAACATGAGCTCCGCCCCAGGAGACAGAGCGGCGAAAGCGACGAAGATCGCCATGTGCGCCTCGTCGGGGCCGTAGAAGGTGCCGCCCGTCTGGTCGACCAAGCTGAAGAGCACGGCGCAGATCGCGGGGGCGAGGATCAGCGAGAGGTAAAGGAAAAAATACTTCTTAAGCCCGAGCGCGAATTCTACCTCCCGGCCGAACCAGAAGAACATGAGCATCCAGAGGGCGAACCAGAGCGAAGGGGAATGAATCCAGGCGTAAGTGAAGACTTGCCAGACCTTTCCTTGCGTGAGAACCGCTTGCGGGCTCAAGGAGAGCTCTTGGAACCAAGCGAGCCGGTAGGTGGCGACGGATAGGACGCCTACCACGAACGAAAGGCAATGAAACGCAATGAAAATGTCGGTCAGGTAAACCGGTCTGCCCTGCAAACGGAAGACCGGTTCTCCCCGGCCGTCTCCGGGCCAGTATCCCATATACTTAAACTCTGCCGAATCTTGGCTCGATCGTAAATTCTCTTTTTTTCAACAAACGAAGAATCAACGGATTGTTCTCCACGGCAAAAAGATCTTGCGTTAGGGTCGAACCAGCACGAAGGTCTGCGCCCCCCCTCGGCGGATGTAGAAGAGAACCGGTTCCTTCGCCCGCTCGGCCGTAGCAATCCGCAGAAGATCGGCCGTGTTGCGCACCTTCTCCGCGGCCTTCCCGACCTTGCGGATCTCCTCGATCAGATCTCCGGGTTGGAGGAGGTCGAGTGATGGAGCCCCTTCCTCCACGTCGACCACGTACACGCCGGAGGCGTGGGACTGAAGCCCTAGCTGGGCGCGCAGGCTGTCGTCCAGATTGACGATCTGGAGACCGGCGAAGGCGTTGCCGAGCTCCCCGGTCCGGACCACCTGCCACCGTGAGCCCTCTTCGGTTCGGGCGCCTTGGTCCGGCTGCTCCGTGATCTGCGCCTGCACGGTGAGGGATTTCCCATCCCGGTAGAAGATGATGGGCACCACCGTCGAAGCCGACGTTTCGGAAACGTAGAGCCGCAGCTCCGCCGGATCGCGCACGTTCATCCCGTGGTATCGCACGATCACGTCCCCGCGCCGAAGCCCGGCTTTGGCGGCCGGAGAATTGGGTTCGACCCGCGTTACCAAGGCGCCGGAGGTGTCCGGAAGGTTGAAGGCCTGCTGCATGTCCTCGTCGACGTCCTGGGCTTCGACGCCGAGGAAGCCGCGCACGACCTTTCCGCGGGCGACGAGGCTCTCATAGGCGAAGCGGGCGATCTTGCTCGGGATGGCGAAGCCGATGCCGTTGGACCCGCCGCTGCGCGAATAGATGGCGGTATTGATCCCCACGAGCAACCCTTCCACGTTGATCAGGGCTCCGCCGGAATTCCCCGGGTTGATGGCCGCATCGGTCTGGATGTAGTTTTCGAAGCCCGAGGCGGAGAGGTTGGGGTTGCGGCCCTTGGCGCTCACGATGCCCCGGCTCACGGAGCCGCTCAGGCCGAACGGGTTGCCCACGGCGAAAACCTGATCGCCCACCTCGAGCCGGTCCGAGTCCCCCCACAGGGCAGGGATGAGCCCTTTGGCTTCGATTTTCAGAACGGCGATATCGGCAGGCTCGTCCAGCCCGATGAGCTTGGCTTGGTACCGGCGTCCGTCAAAAAGCTGCACGCGGATTTCCCGGGCGTTCTTGACGAGGTGGGCGTTGGTCAGGATGTGTCCTTGGGGGCTGAGGATCACTCCGGAGCCGAGCGAGGTTTCCTCGTCCAGGGGCGCGCGCTTCGGATTGCGCGGGCTGGATTCTGTCGAGGGCACCGCTTCTCCTACGTCGACGCTGACGGGTCTGGCGGTGAAAATATTCACGACGCTCGGAACGATCCGCGAGAGAATTTCGACATATTCCCGATTGATCTCCTGCAAGAGGCCGCCGGCGGCATGGGATTCCAAGCCTTGCGGCACGGGGATGGCGCGGGGAATCACCGGCTCCGAGGCGGCCGGGGGCGGTGGCACCGGCTTGGGGGACGGGAGGATCCATTCCCGGATCACGAGGCCTAGACCGACTCCCAGCAGAGCGACCAAAACGAGGACCGCTCCCCGCTTCCAGGGGGTCTTCAACTTTGTTTGCCCGTCCATAAGGCGGTACATGTCTATCTCTCCCTTGGCCCGGCCCTAGGCCAGGAATGATCGCGTGCGCGGACGCCTATGCGTTGCGCATCGCCCCTTCGCTCCGCTCCTCCCCGCTTCTTCCCCCGATCGCTTCGACAGAAAACCGGCGGGAGGCCGTCCCGCTCCTCCAAGCTCGGTTGGCTCCCTCCCCGCGGCGTCATGATTCCTTCCAATCGGGTAGACTTCATCATACTTGCTCGGGAGACGGGCGCAAGAGCGGCGGCGAGACCCTCTCCTCGGGGGGCCCGGAGCTGCGCATCTCCAGGGAGGCGCCGACCGCCGCCGCCCGGCCGAAGGTGCGGAAGTGTACCTTGGCCAAGGCCCGGAGGCGGTCGGCGCCTTGGCTGCGGACGATTTCCTGCGCCGCCGCCAGAACAGGGGACGAAGCTCCCTTCGGGAGAGTTCTTCCCGCTTCCTTCCCGAGAAGGACGAGCCGGCGGAGAAACTCCATTCGCGCCAGAAGCGAGGCGGCTGCCACCGCGATGTCGGATTCCGCCCTGGGTTTCTGGTCGACCCGGAGGGAGAGCCCCTGCTGCCGGATCGCCCGGTCGAGGACGGGGGCCTTGGCAAACTGATCGACCAGCGCGCGCGGGCAGGAGGGGACCTTGCGCGCGATCTCGGCGAGGGCGGCAGCATGCGCCCAAGCGAGCAGCCGGTTGAGATTGCCGAAACGCGCGTAGAGCTCGTTATACTTGGGTGGTCCGATGGCGACCACGGCGCACCGTCCGCGCACCGCCTTGCGGATCTCTTCCCCGAGGCGGACGGCCTGTGCGTCGCTCTTGATTTCCTTGCTGTCCCGCACCCCGAGGCGGCGCAGCGCGGGCGCGGTCTGAGGATCGACGTACACAGCAGCGACGACCAAGGGTCCGAAGAAGTCGCCTTTCCCGCACTCGTCCGAACCGGCGTGCGGCGAGTCGTCCTCGGGCTTGCCGGTCTCCGGCGGTCCGATCCGCACTTCGCGGAGGATTTCCGGTTCCAGGAACATCTCAACAAAATCGGCCGCCGCTCGCCCTTGGATGAGTACCGTCCCGGTCCGGTAGGCGCGGACGACCAGCGAGGGCCCTCGCGCATCGAAGAGGCCGTGCGGTAGGCTCCGCATCTCAAATCCCTTCTGCCGCAGCCGCTCCCGCAGCTCGTTGATCTGCTCGGGCGCCAGCGAGAAGGAAAACGTGGACGGCGGCGGAGGAGGGGGGCACGAACCGGCGCCGCCCGAGGAGAAAAAATCCTTGGATCGGAGGATCGTACGCGCCAGAAACGGGAGCACGTAGCTAACCTAGCGGATCCCGATGAAGATCGAGAGGAAATTCCGCCGGGAGTTGCACCGGCGCTTGCTTGCCTGGTATCGAGAGCGGGCCGCGGATCTTCCCTGGAGACGAAGCGCCGATCCCTATTCGATTCTGGTTTCCGAACTGATGCTGCAGCAGACGCGCGTGGCAACGGTCGTCGCCTACTACCGGCGCTGGATGGAGCGCTTTCCGGACCTTTTCACCCTGGCGGCGGCGTCGGAGGAGGAGGTGCTTCGGCTATGGGAGGGGCTTGGCTACTACGCCCGTGCGCGCAATCTCCTGCGGATCGCGCGTCTGCTGGTGGCCGAGCACGGAGGCCGGCTGCCGTCGAAGGTGGAAGAGCTCGAGCGGCTTCCCGGGATCGGACGCTATACGGCGGGTGCCCTCGCCAGCCTCGCCTTCGGGCGGAGAGCTCCGCTGGTCGACGCGAACGTCCGCCGTCTCTTTCGCCGGCTCTTCGCGCTGCCGGAAGAGAGGGCGGCCGAGTCTCTATGGGAGATCGCCGCCGCCCTTCTGCCGGCGGCGCAGGATTGCGCGGCCTTCAACTCGGCGCTGATGGAGATGGGCCGCACGGTCTGCAAGCCGCGGAAGGCCGACTGCCCGGTCTGTCCGGTGGCGGGGCTCTGCCCCAGCCGCGGTCAAGTGGTCGCCTCGCGACCCAAGCCTCCCCCAACTCCCTGCGCGGAGAGCGCTGCTCTGCTCGCCGAAGCCGGCCGGATCTGGCTCGAGCCGTCGCGGGAAGCGCGGTATCGCGGCTTTTGGCGGTTCCCGAGCTTCGATCCGGACTCGATGAGGAACCTCGGGGAAGCCGCTTGCCTTTGGTATTCCATCACTCGCTATCGGGTGCGGCTCACGCTTTTCCGGGCCGAGTGGCGGGCCGCGGAGAAGGGAGAGGGAAGATGGGTTTCCCGGGAAGAGCTGGCGCGCCTGCCGCTGCCCGCTCCTCATCGAAGGGCCTTGGCGATGGCCGTGCGGCGGGGATCTTCCGGCGAAATGCCGACGGAACAGGACGAAGCCCGGCCTGGGGAAGCGGTTGCTCTTGCCGAGACCGTGCGCTAGGTTAATCGCCGCCATGATGTTTCCGATCCAGAACCTGCGCGTTCGCGCCGTCGAGCGCTTGGTCTCGCCGCGCGTCCTCAAGGGAAGTCTTCCCCTGACCGCGGTCGCGAACCAGACCGTGTATCGGAGCCGCCTTACCATCCAGCAGATCCTGTCGGGGGAGGACAAGCGGTTTCTGGTGATCGTCGGCCCTTGCTCGATCCACGATCCGGTGGCGGCCTTGGAATATGCCCGTTGCCTTCGTTCCCTGCAGGACGAGCTCGCCGGGGAGCTTTTTCTGGTGATGCGCGCCTATTTTGAAAAGCCGAGGACGACGCTCGGCTGGAAGGGCCTCATCAACGACCCCTTTCTCGACGGCTCCTGCAACATCCAGGAGGGATTGCGGCTGGCCAGGAAGCTTCTGCTCGAGATCAACGAAATGGGCCTTCCGACGGCTAGCGAGTTCCTGGATGCGATCACCCCGCAGTATATCGACGATCTGGTGAGCTGGGCCGCGATCGGGGCCCGGACGACGGAATCCCAACTCCATCGGGAGATGGCGAGCGGGCTTTCGATGCCGGTGGGCTTCAAGAACGGGACCGACGGCTCGCTGCAGATCGCCGTCGACGCGCTGGGCGCCGCGCTGCACCCGCACAGCTTCGTCGGGATCGACCAGGAAGGGGTTACGAGCGTCATCCGGACCTCGGGAAATCCGTGGGGGCACGTGGTTTTGCGCGGCGGGCATAAGCGGAGCAATTACGACCCGGAGAGCATCCAGGAAGTTTGCACCCGGCTTTCCAAGGCAGGATTGCCGCAGCGGGTGATCGTGGACTGCAGCCACGCCAATTCGGCGAAGCGGCCCGCCGTGCAGGAGGCCGTGCTCGCGAACATCCTTGAGCAGCGGATCCGAGGAACGACCGCGATCATCGGGGCGATGCTCGAAAGCAACCTTTTCGAAGGCAGCCAGAGGATTCCCGAAGACCGCGCGCAGCTTCGCTACGGTGTCTCGGTGACAGACCCCTGCCTTTCCTGGGATACGACCGAGAAGCTGCTCCGCCGCAGCAGCCTGCGCCTCCAGGAAGCGCGCTCGGTCGAGTCGTGAGAGGGCGGGAGCGGCGGGGCGTTTTCGCGGGAGAACTTTCCTCTTGCCGATGAATCCCTTCCCGCGGCCTTCGGCGCTCCGGGGCCTTCTCCCTCCTTTGGGTCACCGGTTCGGTGCTCGTTTTTTTTGCCGCCTCGATGCGGTGGCGGCGACCGCCGGCCCTCCGTCGGGAGGAGGGGAAATCAGCTCTGAAGATCGGCAAGAGTCGGAGCGGGCCGCGGAGCGCGGAGACGCGGGTGCGCAATACCGATTGGGCGCAGCGCACCTGGAGGGGCTGGGGTTCGAGCCGGATCGGGAAGAGGCGGAAGCCTGGCTCGAGAAGGCGGCCGCCCAGGGAGAAGCTGAGGCCAAGGAAGAGCTTTCCCAGTTGGAGGAAAAGGCTTCGCGGCCTTCGGTCCGCTAGAGCGGAACGACGGGGGTGGGGGCTGGCCGCAGCGCCGGTCCTTCCCTCTTGACATCGAGCCGCGACGATGGCACGGATGGGAAGCTTCGCCGGGGTCTTAGCTCAGCTGGTAGAGCGCCTCAATGGCATTGAGGAGGTCAGGGGTTCGAGTCCCCTAGGCTCCAGCGGCTTCCTCCTTTTCCGCATGGCTGATCTTCATGCGGTCCATCCTCCCTCGCGGAGCCGGGCGTAGGCCTTCTGGCACGCGAGCAGGGTGTCGTCGCGGAAGCAGACCAGAAGGACCTTTTCCGGAAGCGGATGGAAGACGAGAAAGCGTGCGATCTCTGTCAGCGCGATGTCGGCGGCCCGGTCGGCCGGAAAGCGATAGGCTCCGGTGCTGATGGCCGGAAAGGCGATCGAGCGGGCGGAGAGCGCCGCGGCGATGCCGAGTGCCTCGCGGTAGCAGCTGGCCAGCGCGGCGTCTTCTCCTTGCGATCCCCCTTGCCAGATCGGCCCCACGGCGTGGATCACCCACTTGGCGGGAAGCCGATATCCTTTGGTCACCTTCGCCTTGCCCACCGGGCAGCCGCCGAGCCCGCGGCATTCTTCCCGCAGCTCCGGGCCCGCGGCCCGGTGTATCGCTCCGTCGACCCCACCTCCGCCGGACAGGCTGGAATTGGCCGCATTGACCACCGCATCCACCGGGAGCCGGGTGATATCCCCGGAGAGAATCTCGATTCGAGCGAGCGGGAGATCCATGCCGCGAAAAGCCCCGCCGATTACGCGCGAGCAGAATGCTTTTTGTGGAGGTTGGGGGATTCGAACCCCCGACCTTCTCATTGCGAACGAGACGCTCTACCAGCTGAGCTAAACCCCCACGAGATTTCTGCCGCAGCGTAATAGTATAAAAGAATTCGGCCGTTGGAAACCGCAATTTCGCATAAGGAAGCCTCGGCTTCCCGCAGCCTAGAGAGTCTCCTTGGGGCGGAGCAGGGGGAAGAGGATCACCTCCCGGATTGAGTCCTTTCCGGCCATAAGCATCGTCAGGCGGTCGATGCCCATGCCGATGCCTCCGGCCGGGGGCATCCCGTATTCTATGGCGGTGAGGAACTCTTCGTCGATCTTTTGTCTCTCTTGCCCCGCTTGGTGCTCGAGCCGCTCGCGCTGGACGATCGGATCGTTGAGCTCGCTGTATCCAGGGGCGATTTCCTGCCCTCCGATGATCAGCTCGAAGACGTCGACCACCGACGCGTCATCCCGGTTTTGCCGGGCTAGGGGAACAAGCTCCGTGGGAAGATGGGTCACGAAGAGAGGTCCGGCGGTCCGGGCCTCGACCAGCTTTTCGAAGGTGTGCCGGGTCACATCGATATCCTCGGCCTCGGGATGCAGCTCGACCCCCAGGGCTCCGGCCCGCTTGCGGCGTTCGCCCGGGGAGAGGGCGAACCAGTCCGTCCCCGTCGCTTCCCGAAGGCAGTCGGCGAACCGCTTTCTCGGCCAGGGCGGGGTCAGGTCGATCGGCGGAAAGCCTCCACCCGGCGAAGGGAGGCGGAGGGTTCCGCAGACGGTTCGGGCCAGATGGCAGATCAGCGATTCGAGCAGCTCCGCCATCCGCGAGTAGTCCGCGTAGGCCCAGTAGGCCTCCAGCATCGTGAACTCCGGGTTGTGCTTGCGGGAGATCCCTTCGTTCCGAAAGTTCCTGTTGAGCTCGAAGATCTTTTCGAAGCCTCCGACGAGCAGTCGCTTGAGATAGAGCTCCGGCGCGATCCGGAGATAGAGCGGAATGCCTAAGGCCTCGTGGAAGGTGGAGAACGGGGTGGCGGCGGCGCCACCGGGAACCGGTTGCATCATCGGCGTTTCCACCTCGAGGAAGCCGCGCTCTTCGAGGAAGCGGCGGATTTCGCGGACGATCCGGATCCTCTTGCGGAAGACTTCGCGGACCTCGGGATTCATGATCAGATCGAGATAGCGCTGGCGGTAGCGCGCCTCCACGTCGTGCAGCCCGTGCCACTTCGAGGGGAGGGGGCGAAGGGACTTGGAGAGAAGGACGAAGCTGCGGATCCGCACGGTCTTCTCCCCGGTCTTCGTCCGGAAGCACTCTCCGTCGATCCCGACGATGTCGCCCAGGTCGAGAAGCTTGAGGTCGGCGAATCGCTCTCCCACCGATTGGACGTTGGCGTAGACCTGGATCTTGCTGTTCGCATCCTGAACGTGGGCGAAGATGCTCTTGCCCATTTCCCGAATCGACAGGAGTCGGCCCGCCAATCGGGCTTCGCGTCCCTCGGTAAAGTCCTCCAGGATCTTCTCGATCGGCTGGGTGCCGGGGAAGGCATGGCCGAAAGGGTCGACGCCGCGGCTCCGCCAGGCGGCGAGCTTCTCCCGGCGCAGGCGGAGCAGCTCGCTTGTCGCTTCGCTTTCGTTCATGATCCGGGCTCAGGACCGGCTCGGGCCGTCATAATGACAGCGCACCTGGGGCGTTTCGCAAATCGTGATCCGGGAAAGGCCCGGGAGGAGCGGTTCGAGCCGTTCCCAGAACCAGCGGGCCATCGATTCGATGGTTGGATTCTCGAGGCCGGGAATCTCGTTGAGCAGCCGGTGATCGAGCTGAGCCAACAACGGCTCGATCGCCCGGGAGATGCGGGCATGATCATAGAGAATCCCGGACGCGGGATCGACCTCGCCCGTGACCGCGACGCGGACTTGGAAACTGTGGCCGTGCAGCCGGCGGCACTTGTGGCCTTCGGGAAAGGAGGGTAGTTGCTGCGCTGCCTCGAAGCCGAAATCCTTCTCCAGGGTTACGCGCATAGACCGATTCTCTTCGTCTCGTTATGGAGCGAAGCCCGGGTGGGTGCAAGCCTGCGGCGAGGCCGAAGGCGGTCTCCCTGCGCCGGAAAGCGATGGCGGCTCCTTCTTCGCGGTCCGTTCCGCGATGGGCCTAACCGGTGCGTGCTGTGCCGGAGGGGACGGGAATTCGAAAAGTTCCGGGTCGCCAGGCTGCCCGTGTCGCGTTAGGCTACCCGGCGCGATGCAGCTCCAAGAGCTTGGCAAAACCGGGCTTCGGGTTTTTCCGCTCGGACTGGGAGCGGCCGAAATCGGCTTTCTGGACATCGGGCAGGCGGCGGCCGCCGAGCTGCTCCATTTCGCCGTCGATCACGGAGTCAACGTGATTGACACGGCGGCCGCCTACAAGACCTCGGAAGAGCGGATCGGGAAGGCGCTCGGTCCGCGACGGCGGCAGTGCGTGCTTGTCTCCAAGTGCGGTTGGGGAGAGGGAGGAGAGGACGATCCGGCATCCTGGACGGCGGGCCAGATCGAGTGCTCGATCGACCGGTCGCTCCGGCGTCTGCGGACCGACCATATCGACGTGATGCTCCTCCATTCCTGCGACCGGGCGGTTCTCGAGCGCGGCGAGGCCTTGGCGGCCCTGCAGCGGGCGCAGGAAGCGGGCAAGGTGCGGTTCCTCGGCTATTCGGGCGATGTCGAGGCCGCCGCATTCGCCTGCCGGCTGGACGGGATCGCCGTCATCGAAACCAGCATCAATCTCTGCGACCAGGCGAACATCGACGTCGTGCTGCCCGCGGCCCGCCAAGCCGGTATCGGCGTCCTTGCCAAGCGCCCGCTGGCCAACGGGGCCTGGCGGCCGTGGGAGGAGATCGCCCAGCCGTACCGCGAATATGCGCGTCCCTACGTCGATCGCTTCCGGGCGCTGGGAATCACCCTGGCCGAGCTGGGGGTCGAGGAGATGGGATGGGCGGAAATCTTCCTCCGCTTTGTACTCTCCCAGCCGGGAGTTCATGTCGCTCTGGCCGGGAGCGTTCGCTTGGGGCATCTTTTTGCGAACCTGGAGGCCGCCCGCCGCGGGCCCCTGCCCGAAGCGCTGGTGGCTTGCCTGCGCCGCGCGTTCGCCCAAGCCGAGCGGCGGGCGGGCGAACGGTGGGAGGCTCTGCGATGAAGGCGAGGACGGCGGATGCGGCGGCGGCCCGTCGGAACCGTTTGGCCGTCCGGGTCGTTCCCAATGCGCGCAAGAGTGAAGTCGCCGGATGGATCGACGGGGTCCTGCGGGTGCGGCTCCAAGCGCCCGCCGTGGAAGGCCGGGCCAACGAGGAGCTGATTCGATTCCTGGCGGAGTTGTTCGGAACGCGCAGATCGCAGATCGTGATCCTGCGGGGAGAAAAATCGCGGGACAAATTGGTCGAAATCGAAGGATGGGACCGGACGGAGCCGAGGCTCGAGCTGGCTGCAAGCGGCGCGATGCGCCGGGCGACGCGCGCCGCGAGTGCGGGAGGCAAGGGATGAGCGCGCGGGACCGGCAGAGCCGTTGGTCGATGCTCCTCCCCCGTCTGCTCCTGTGTTGGAGCTCGATTACGATTGCCAGCTTCGGGCAGGAGGCCGAAGGGCCGCTGTTGACCAACCCGCCAATCATCGCCGTCTTCCCTGTGGAGGACGGACCGGATGGGGTGCACTTCCGCTATCCGGTTGCGATCAACGATCTGACCGTGGTCCACCCGCAGGAAAAGCTCCGGACCCTCTACGTGAAGCCCGAGCTTGAGGAAAAAGTGGAGGAAGCCCAGCACAATCAGGAGCATAAGGAGGCGGCCTACTCCCGGAAGCCTATGCCCGATCCCTTGAGCCTAACTCCGGCGGAGCGCGCCTTGGAAAAGTTCACTCGGACGGTCTGGCCTTCCAAGACGACCTTTCTCCAGGCGCTCGAGGTCTTGAACGGTTCGGACATCCGCTTGATCTACGAGCGGGGCGAACGGAAGGAGGTCCGCGACGAGCCGGTCAGCCTGCCCGCCGGCCTTCTGCTGGCTTCGATCGATGGGCGGATTACGGTCCTCGCTGTCCAGCCGGGTCAAAAAGGAGAGCGCGGCGGCTTTCAGCCGGGAGACCGGATCATCACGGTCCAGGGAGAACCATTTACCGGATCGCTGGAGGAATTCCTGGAAATCTATCGGAGAGCCAATCTCGGGCGGAGGACCGGAGAGATCCCCTCGCTCCGCTTCACTGTCTTCCGGGAGGGGCATGCGGAGCCGGTGGCCGTCTCGCTTCCCCTGCCTCCCAGCTTGCAAGAGAGTCTCCTGGATTTTCCCCCGGCTATGGGACATGGACGCTCGGAGTGAGTGCCAGAAGGGGGGCGGGAAAGTTTTTCGATCGAGTTTCCGGACGCGATGAGTAAAAAAACTTTCGGCGGAAAACCGGAGCGGAAGCAAAGAGGGGAAGAGCTGTGATCAAGTTCTTTTTGGGAATTGCGTTGATCGGCAGCTTGGCGACCGCCGTGCTCGGGTACATGGTGGCGAACCAGCGGAATGCCATGCGGCGGGAATATGAAAAGACGGCTGCTCAGCTCAAGGCCGTGACGGAGCAGGCTGAGGAGAGCAAGGTTCAGGTTGCGGAGAGCCAGAAGAAGGTCGAAGAATTGCGCGCCAAGATCGCCGAGGCGACCGAAAAGCTGGCGCAGGCGGAGAGCCAGGCGGGAAGCGGAGACAGCAGACTCGAGGAAGCGGAGAGGCGGGCCAAGGAAGCCGAGCTGCGCGCGCAGCAGGAGAAGGCGGAAATAGAGGATCTGGGGAGCAAGCTCGAGTCGGAGAAGGCGGCCAACGAGGCGGCGACCGCCAAGGTGGAGAGCCTGCTCAAGGAGAAGCAGGCGCTCGAGGACAACATCGCCAAGCTCAATAATGAGCTCGCGCGGATGCGCGAGGTGGCTCCCACCGCCGCCCGCGCGGTGGCGATGCGGTCGGGAATTCGCGGCAAGGTGGTGTCCGTCAACCGCAACTGGAACTTTGTCGTCCTTAACGTCGGCGAAAAGGACGGCCTGGTGGAAAACGGCCTGCTCAACGTCTACCGGGGAGGCCAGCCGGTCGGCAAGGTGAAGATCGTCTCCACGGAGGCTAATACGGCCGTCGCGGACATCGAGGCGGGATCCAGTCCGAATGGAATACAACCCGGCGACGATGTGTTGAATTAAGCGGTGGATTTTGGGATCATCTCATGGGCGGGCCCGCATCCGAAGGTGGCTGCGCCGCGCGAAGGGGAGACGAGTAGCTCGTCCCGGAGATCGACAACGAGGCGGATGACGATGACAAAGGCAAAGTTGGGCTTAGTGCTCGTGGCGGGAGCAGTTTTGTTGGGAGGCTGTGCCTCTTCCAATAGCAATCAATCGGCTGCGAAAAAGCAGGCGGCGAAGCAGGGGCAACGGGTGTCCGACCTTCCGTGGAACCGGCCTCCCTCCTGGCAGCAGGCGGGCGCGGCCGGAGCGTACTTGGGCGGCATGGGAGCTACCACTCCCGGCGCTCCTTACTAGCCCGCGGGGAGATCGGCCGCTAAACGCCCCGGCGGTCGGGGGACCAGATAAACTTGTGAAGCTGGAAACCCAAGCGGACGGGCAGCCGGTCACGGAGTAGCCAGCCGGCTAGGGTCTCCAATGGAAGTTCTCCGTGCACCGGCGAAAAGTGGATGGCGCGCACCCGGTTCACCCAGGGCGCGTTGTGCAGCCGGTCTCGGGCCCACCGGTAGTCCTCTTCGGTGCCGATCACGAACTTCACCTCGTCGCGCGGCCCCAGGAGGTCGAAGTTGGCGGGCAGGTTCCGGGAGGACTCGCCGCTGGAAGGGCACTTGCAATCGACGATGCGGTGCACTCGCGGGTCGACCCCGGCGATCGAGTGGGCGCCGCTGGTTTCCAGGAGAACGGTGTAGCCCGCATCGCAAAGCTGCCGGAGGAGAAGGCGGCTGTTCTTCTGCAGGAGGGGCTCTCCGCCGGTCAGCTCGACGAGTCGGCAGCCGAAGCGCTGCACCTCCGGCAAGAGCCGGCTCAGCGGCATCCGCTTCCCCTCGAAAAAGGCGTACTCCGTGTCGCACCAGCGGCAGCGGAGATCGCATCCCGTCAGCCGGATGAAGACGCACGGCTCGCCGGCGAAGCTGCTCTCCCCCTGGATACTGTGGAAGATCTCGTTGACTACGACCGCCGCTTCCGCCGGGGGCGGGTCGGGTCGGGAGGCAACCATGGTCCGGCAGGCGGCTAGAACGGGATCCGCCCGCGGAGGTCGGCGGGCTGGAACGGCCCGGGCTCGGCGAGAAGCGCCCGAGCTGCATCGACCTGTCCCCAGACGTTCCAGAGGAGCACTCCGCGGACCCGCCGGCGGTCCAGGTAATACACGACCCCCGTGTGAAACTCTTCCTTCCAGTCGCAGAAGATCTCGAGCCGGAGATCGAGCAGGCCGACGGCCTCGTAGCCGAAATCGAAAAGATCCGAATAGAAGAAAGGGATGTGATCGTATTTCGCCGCATGGCCGGCCATGTTGCGGCCGGCCACGAGGCCCATCTGGCGCGCGTTGTCCTCGTGCTCGAAGCGGAGCCGCTGCCCGAGGGCGGGTTGGAAAAATGCGGCTACGTCTCCCGCCGCGTAGACGTCGGCGTGACCAGTGCGGAGATACTCGTCGACCACGATGCCGTTATCGACCTCGAGGCGGGCATCCTTGGCCAGTCCTACGTTCGGCGATATGCCGATGCCCGCGACCAGGGCTCCCACCGAAAGGCTCCCTTGGCCGAGATGGATGTGCAGGAGGCCTTGTTGCTCCTCGATCGCGGAGACCGTCTGCCGGGGGAGCACCTCGACACCCTTCTTGCGGTAGTATTCATTGAGGAAAAGAGATAGCGCTTCGGGGAAGATCCTGCCGCCGATTCCCGCCTCCGCAAAAAGGAGGGTCACGCGCTTGCCGTTGAGGGCCAAGGCGGCCGCGATTTCCGAGCCGATGAAGCCTCCGCCGAGCACGCAAATTCTCTCCTCGGCTTCGCTCCAGGCACGGAGCTTCCGGTAATCGGCCAGCGTACGATAATAGAGGATTTTCGTGCTCGGCGTGGGGAGGCGGCGTGCGTCGCCTCCTGTTGCCAGCAGCAGCTTATCGAAGGAGAAGGTCGTCCCGTTTTCTGCGGTGACCGTCTTGGACGAAAGGTCCAGGGAGCGGGCGGTGCAGCTGCGGTGAAAGACGACTCCCGCCTCGGGCGTGCGGCACCAGATTGAATCGAGAGCCTCCCCCTTCCAGAGCCCCTTGGAGAGGGGCGGCCGATTGTAGGGGAGCTCGGGCTCCGCGGTGAGCAGCCCTATGGGCCCGTTCGGATCGATTTCCCGGATTCCGCGAACGGCCGCATCGGCCGTCATCCCTCCGCCGATGATCAGGTAAGTATAGTGGGGCATTTGCAAGAAAAAGTAAGATAATTCGCTGGACGGTAGCTCGTTGGTATCCTTATACTAGTTCTTTTTCCGGGCGAGTCCAGCTTCCGGATTGCTCCTTAAGGAAAACTTGGACGGCTGCAGTCAAAACGAGTCGCCGCGGAGGGGCGGCGCGGTCCCGCCGTCTAGGATGGAAAAAGGTTCGATCCAAGCTTCCGGACCGAAAAAGAGCCGAGCCCGAGCCAGCAGATGGGGATCGGGAGCGCGATCCCAGAGACCGAAGACCGAGCTTCCGCTGCCGCTCATCATCGCGAGGGCGGCTTTCGCCTCATTCCGGAGCCATTTCTGGGCCTCGGCGATCCACAAATACTTCCGGAAGACGGCGGGCTCCAGATCGTTCCGGACAGGGCCCCAGGGCGGCGCGCCCCGTTCCTCGCCCGGGCGGGGGTTGCGGGCGTAAGCGTGATAGGCCCACGGAGTCGGCACGGAAAAACCGGGGAAGAGGACCAGGCCGTGCCTGGGGCCGGGCCATGGCTCGGGGTGGACGATTTCTCCCCGGCCGCGGCAGAGCGCGGACCTTTGGACGAGGAAGAAGGGAACGTCGCTTCCCAAGGAGGCCGCCGCGGGCATCAGCGCATTCACCGACGAGGGATACCCCAGCAGGCTGCGGAGAGCCAGAAGGGTAGCGGCCGCATCACTGCTGCCCCCTCCGAGTCCGGCTCCGGACGGAAGCCGTTTTTCCAGCAGGAAGGTGAAGCCGCAAGGGAGGCCGAACGACGCGGCGAACAGGCGGGCGGCCCGCAGGACCAAGTTCTCCTCCCCCCCCGGGATCCGCGGATCGTCGCAGTGGAAGGCCAGCTCCCCGTCGGAGCGAGGAATCACGCGCAAGCGATCGCCCAGCGAGATCGGCGCCATCCGCGTCGAGATCTCGTGAAAGCCGTCCGATCGACGGCCGAGGATCCTCAGGTCGAGGTTGATTTTCGCCGGTGCGAAGAGTTGAATTCCCCCGGAGGTGGCCTTCATGCCCTTAGCGGATCGGCTCATCGTGGCCTTGGATCTCTTCGAGGTGGAGGCGGCTCTTTCCCTGGCGCTCCGGCTGCGGGAGTATGTCAGTTGGTTCAAGGTAGGAAGTCAACTTTTCTTGCGCGGGGGGCCCGCCGTCGTGGCGGAGCTCCGTGCATTGGGAGCGCAGGTCTTTCTCGATCTAAAGCTCCACGATATTCCGGCGACGGTGGGTAAGGCGGTCGAGGCCGGAGTTCAGATGGAGGTCGGGCTGCTGACCGTCCACGCTCTCGGCGGAAGGCGGATGCTGGCGGCCGCCGCCGCAGCCGCCGCAGGCAGCGCCACCCGGCTTCTTGCGGTGACGGTGCTGACGAGCTTCACCGAAGAAGAGCTTTCCGAAATCGGCTTGCCCGGAAGCATCGGCCGGCGCGTCTGCTCTCTGGCCGCGCTGGCGGCCGAGAACGGTGTTCCCGGCATCGTCTGCTCGGCGCGCGACCTCCTTTTCTTGCAGAAGGCGGGCATCCGGCCGGAGCTGATCGTCACCCCGGGAATCCGGCTCGCGCGGCAGGAGGCGGACGACCAGCGTCGCACAGTCTCCCCGCGTGAGGCGTTCGCCCTCGGGGCGACCCATATCGTCGTCGGCCGGCCGGTGCTGGAATCGGCGGACCCGGTCGAGTTGGTGCGGAATTTGCTTGGGGAGGGAAATGGCCCCGTTTAGGGAGCGCCTAGGGGGCCGGTTTGCAGCGGGAAGCATATGCGCCTATTGTGTGAGGCATGGCGAGAAAGGAAAAAGGATTCGGAGCAGACATGCCTATGTCTTTCGAAAGCTTGGAGTCGGCCTCCGCTCTTCAGATCGTCGACTTGATCGGCCAAAGGCTCGCTTTTGACGCGGTTTCGCGGGAGGCGTTCTTCTATCTCCGCCGCCGGGTGGCGGAGCTCGAGGAGACCAACGAGCAGGCCCGCCAGGCTTTGGAAAAGCTCAACGACGCGGTCGAGAAACTTTCCTCCCCGGCGAACCGGGTGGGCACCCTCCTCGCCCTGCCCAAGAAAGAGATCGCGCTCGTGATCCAGGGCGGAACCGAATTCTATTGCCTGATCGACCCCCGGTTGGCCCATGAGACCCTCATGGTTGGAACCCGGGTGCTGCTCAACGAGGCCTATGTCGTCGTGGGCGATCTCGGCTTCGATGTATCGGGCCCTGTGGTGAAGGTGATCGACGTGCTGCCGGACAACCGGCTGCGCGTGGGCCATGAAGGGGTCGGCGGAAGCTTCGTCGTGGTCCGTTCCACGCCGCTGGCTAAAGAGCGGATCAAGGCCGGGCTCGAAGTTCGGGTCGACTCCTCCTCCCGGGTCGCCGTCGAGGTCGTGGCGACCTCGAAGACCAAGTACCGTCTGCTCGATCGGGTTCCGGAGCTTCCGTGGGAAAAGGTCGGAGGGCAGAAACGGGCGGTCAGCGCCGTCCGCGACGCGGTGGAGCTGCCTTTCCTCCATGCGGACCTCTTCGCCAAGTACCATCACCATGTTCCCAAGGGATTTCTGCTCCACGGACCGCCGGGGTGCGGGAAGACGCTCCTAGGGAAGGCCACGGCGTACAATCTCACGCGTCGGCTCCGAGAACAAACCGGCGAGGACCGGAAGGAGTATTTCCTCCATGTCAAGGGACCGGAGATCCTGAACATGTGGGTCGGCGAATCGGAGCGGCAGGTCCGCGAGCTCTTCGAGCAGGCGCGGGAGCTGGCACGGGAAGGGTACCTCCCGTTCCTTTTCATCGACGAGGCGGAATCCATCCTGGGAACCCGGCGCGCGGGCCGCTACCACGGCATCCTCAACACGCTTGTTCCCATGTTCTGCGCTGAGATGGACGGCATTGAGTCGATGCGCGAGGTGGTGATCATCCTGGCGTCCAACCGGGCGGACCTGATCGATCCCGCCATCCTGCGGCCCGGCCGGATCGACCGGAAGATCAAGGTGGATCGACCCGACCGCGCCGGCTCGGCAGAGATCTACCGCATCTATCTGGATACGGATCTGCCCTATTCTCCGGATCTCCTGAGGCAGGCGGGCAACGATAGGCAAAAGGCGATCGAAATCCTGATCGAAGGGGTGCTAGAGGCGCAGTTCGCCCGGGTCGAGCGGAACCGGTTCCTGGAGATCACCTACCGGAGCGGGAGAAAGGAATATCTCTATCGGGGCGACCTGATCAGCGGAGCGATCATCGCGTCGATTGTCGAGCGGGCCAAGGAGTTGGCGATCAAGCGGGCGATCGCCGATCCGTCCGATTACGGCTTGCGGTTGGAGGACCTGTTGACAGCGCTCGATATCGAGTATCTTGAGAATGACATCTTCCCGCCGTCGGACATCACGGAAGACTGGTTGAAGCTGGTGGACTGTGATCCCCAGAACGTGGTTCGGCTGGCGCCGGTGATGCGGCGGGAGGAAGCGACGGTGCGTCAGGTCGTTTGAAGATTCGGGAATTAGATACCGGAGGAAAGCGCGACGCCATGGACAAGCAGAGACCCATTCCAGCCTGGCCGATCTATTTCGGATTGGAGACCGAGTTCGGGATCGCGGTTCGGGAAAACGCCGAAATCGACGTGGTCGAGGAGTCGATTCACCTCGTCCGGGCCGCTGCGCAACTCGGCAGCCCGAATCTCTGGGATTACACCCGGGAGGATCCCCATCGCGACGCCCGTGGCTTCCGGGCGAAGGAGCTGCGCCAGGACGGGGACGAGGCGAACTTTTTTTCCCAGGATCGCCAGCGGCCCTACAGCTTCGAGGAGATCAAGAGCGACTTCGTCCTACGCAACGGGGCGCGCTTCTACAACGATCATACGCATCCCGAATACTCCACACCCGAATGCTCCACCCTTCTGGAGCTGGTGGCGCAGGACAAGGCGGGGGAGCGGATTCTGGAGGAGTGCGCCCGGGCGGCCAGCCGGCGGCGAAATCATACGGTGTGCCTTTATAAGAACAACAGCGACTTCGCAGGACACAGCTACGGCTGCCACGAGAATTACCTGATCCCGCGAATGATCCCCTGGGATCGAATCGTGGAGGGGATGATGGGCTTCCTGGTCACCCGGCAGATCTTCGGCGGCGCGGGGAAGCTCGGCTGGGAGAAGGAAGACCTGGGGATGGGCGGAGGATTCCAGATTTCCCAGCGCGCGGACTTTTTCACCGAGCTTGTCGGTATCGACACCATGAACCGGCGGCCCCTCATCAACACGCGGGACGAGCCCCACGCGAACCCCAAGCTCTACCGGCGGTTCCACGTGATCGTGGGTGACTCCAACCTTTCGGAATACGCCACCTGGCTGAAGGTAGGGACCACGGCACTGGTGCTGGAGGCGCTGCAGTACGAGCGTGCGCCACGCCGCTTTTTTCTGCTCGACCCGCTCCACGCGCACCGGAGCATCTCCCGGGATCCGACCAACCGTTGGGAGATCAGCCTCGCGCATGCGGGGAAGACTACCGCGACCGAGCTGCAGAACGACTACGCGGATTGGGTCGGCCGCTACGTCGATCTCGACCACCCGGAGAAACGAGCGGTCTGGAAGGGCTGGAAAGAGACCATCGAACTGTTGCAGAAGGATCCCGATGCCTTGCGGGACCGGCTCGATTGGGTGGCGAAGCGCTCCCTTCTGGAGACCTTCCGCGAGGAGCAGAAGCTCTCCTGGGATGACCCGTGGCTCCAGAGTGTCGATCTCGAATACCATCTGATGGATAGGGAGCGCGGGCTCTATTACGCGCTGGAATCCGCGGGCCAGATCAGCCGAATTTCCCGGGAGGAGGATATCTATCGGGCGATCCAGCAGCCGCCGACGGCATCCCGCGCGTATATCCGGGGCAAGTGCATTCAAAAGTTCGCCAAAGACCTGGTCAACGTTCAGTGGGACTACATCGCCTTTCGCTGGAAGGGGCAGACTTATCGGGTCGAGCTGTCCTCGGCCTTTCCGGGTGTCGACCTGGAGCGCTATTGCGAGGTGATCGACCGGGCGCAAGCCGTTTCCGATATGATCGAGGAATTGCACCTGGAGCCGATCGGCGGTTAGAGTTTCGTAAACCCACCAGGAGAGCCATGCTGATGCCAGAACAAGTCCAAAAGACACATCCGGTCGGTCCCGGTTCCGGTCCGGGAGGAGAGGGGCCGGGGCCCAGGGTGCCGAGAATCGATCGGCCGAACACCGAAGAAATCCTCAAGCGGATGCGCAAGGTCGATCCCGATCAGGCGAAGCGCTATCGACAGCGTACCGGAGAATAAGGTCGTGGAGACCGTCGGCGTTTCCGCCGGGGCTCTGACCGGGGATTTCCTCGCCGTCCTCCGTGCGAGGAACCTTCTTTTCCCGGAAGGGAAAGGCACGGCGCCGGGGGCAGCGGCGGTACCGATGCCGGAAGCGACCACCGTCCTCAGCTTTCATTATCGGGACGGGGTGATCGTTGCCGGAGACCGGCGGGCCACGATGGGGCACACGGTCATTCATGATCGAGCCGACAAGGTGATCGAGATCGACCGGTCGACGGTGATGGCGATCGCCGGGGCTCCGGCGATCGCCTACGAAATCGCGCGCGTCCTTCAGCATTCCTTCGAGTACTACCGGCGGAGCCAGCTTCAACCCTTGTCGGTCGACGCGAAGGTAAGAATGGTCGGCAAGCTTCTCAAGGAGAACCTCGCGATGACCCTCCAAGGAGTCGGGGTCGTGGTTCCGATCCTCGCCCTGGTCGATCCTCTGGGCAAAGGGGGACCGAAGATCTTCTTTTATGATGCCTTGGGAGCGCAATTCGAGGCGGTCGATTTCGCCGTTTCGGGTTCGGGATCGCCGGCGGCGCGCGCTGTTTTGCAATATCTGAACCGGTGGAGCGGATCGCCTCCGGCCGAGCGCGGGGAAGAAGAGGCGATCGCTCTCTCGCTCCAGCTTTTGGATGTAGCGGCGGAATCCGACACCGCCACGGGAGGCATTGATCGGCGGACGCGAATCTATCCGCAGGTCAAATTGGTCCGGCGGTCGGGGGTCAAATCGATTCCGGAAGAGCAGCTCGGCCGTCTTCTTCCGACGACCTAGATGCTTTCGCCGGGCCGCGCTCGGGCGAGAGCATCCCCGGAACCGGGCGGCAGGGGATGCAATTGCATTGCACTACGTCGCGGGCGTGATAAGCTTACTCTTTCCGTGTCCCTGCGGACGAGGGGTCTTGGAGGATTCCTCGCCTTGCCGGAACAAGCGGCAGCGGGTGCGAGGGGAAGAGGCTGAGCGTGATCGAGGAACCTTATCGCTGGCTGGAAGCGGTCCAGAATCGACGCGAGTACATCGAGGATCAACTGCGAGGTGCCGCACCCGTCGTCGCTCTGAGCGGGGAGCCGGGCATCCTGCTGGTCGCCGGCAAGGCGTCCACTCCCAAGATCTTCGAGATCTACGACCATTTGGCGCTCGCGGGAATCGGCCATCCCGCCGATCTGGAAAAGATCCGCCAGACCGCGATCGAGACGGCGCACGTCGAGGGCTTCTCCCGATCGAGAGCCGACGTGAGCGCGCGGCGGATCGTAAGCTATGGGTTGGCCGGGGCGCTCAAAAACGCCTTCGAGCAGATCTTCGCCGCGCCGTTGCTGTTCCGGGGCATTTTCGTGGAGTTGGGAAGCTCGGCCTCCGCGGATCAAGGATGGCTGATCGAATACGACGGCGGCTATGCCGGGGTGGATTCCGAGCAGCTGCGGCGCGGCGCTCTGCTCGGGGCCCGGAAGGATCTCTGGACGTTGTGGCGGGAGGAGAGCCGGAAATTTCCCCCTATCCCGGGCAAAAGCTGGAAGGAGTTAGCCGGGCACGCGCTGGCCGTGCTCGCTTGGGCCGCCCAGGCGGATGGGGAGAAGCGGATTCCGTGGGAAGAGTTTACACCGCCGAGTGCTTGGTTCGCCCCCAAGCTCGCGGACCGATTCGAAGTCGGGGCGCTCTCCCGCGAGGCTGCCACCGGCGGCGGCCCGGCGTTTCTCGTCCCCGAGTCCTGGGAATTGGGATGGGAAGAAGGGCAAAAGGAGTAGGAGATGCGTCGGATTGCGGGGCTGGAAACCGAGTACGGCTGCCTATCGCAGCGATCCCAGGACAGAATGCCGGTGCCGGAGCGAGTCCGGGACTATCTCTTCTACCGGAAGCAGGTGGGCCTGATCGATGTGCATGATCGGGATTACGACGAGCCGGCGGGCAACGGCGGATTCCTTTTCAACGGCGGGCGGCTCTATCTCGACATGGGGCATATCGAGTATTGCACCGCCGAATGCCTCTTCCTCGGCGATCTGCTGGCCTCCGATCGGGCGGGGGAAATTCTGCTGCAACGGGCCTTGAACGACTTGGGCATCGCTGGGGAGACCTCCTTCATCAAGAATAACATCGATCACTACACGGGTGCGACCTTCGGCTGCCACGAAAACTATCTGCTCCAGCGCGACGCGCCGCTCACCCAGGGTAACGTCGATTCCCTGCTCGCGTTCCTGGCTGTCCGGGGACTGATGGTCGGAGCGGGTCGGGTCGGCACAGTGATGGTACCGCGCGGCGTCGACCGGGGAGCCCGAACGCGCGCTCTGCCGTTCCAGGTGATGCAACGGGCCGACTACATCCAGACCGAGATCTACGAGTGGGTGCAGTTCAACCGGGCGCTGATCAACGCGCGGGACGAGCCGCTGGGGGACCCCAGCCGCTTCCGTCGATTCCACCTCCTCCTCGGGGACTCGAACATGCTGCCGTTCAGCCAGGCCCTGAAGGTCGGCAGCACCTCGCTCGTTCTTGATCTTCTGGAGGAGGACAGGATGCCCCAGGTCGCCCTGGCCGATCCGGTGCGCACGATGCATCAGATCAGCCATTGCCCCGACGGCCCGTGGCTCATCGAGCTCTCCGACGGCAGGAGGTGGACGGCCGTGGAGCTTTTGGAGCACTTCCTGGCGGCGGTATCGCGGTCGGGCAGGGAAGGGGATCGGGACGCGGCCTGGACTTGTCTTGCGTGGGAGGAGGTCTTGCGGGGTCTGCGCGAAGACACCGAGGCGCTCCTGGGCAGGGTGGACTGGATCACGAAGCGTCACCTGCTCGAGCTCTTTCGAAGCCGGGAGGGGGTGGGCTGGGATGATCCGTGGATGGAAAGCCTTGATCTCGAGTACCATAACCTCGACGAAAAGCGGAGGTTGGCGGGCCTGATCCCCCAGCCGACGCTCGAAGCGCTCGCCTGCTCCGGCCCCGGAAGCCGGGATCCGGAGCAGGAGGCTCCCCGGAACACCCGAGCCCATGCCCGCAGCCAGCTCATGCGACGAGTGGCCGCCGGCAAGATCTCGTATGTGATCGACTGGGACTATGTGCAGGTCGGCAACAGCGGCTACTACTCCTTGGAAGATCCCTTCGTGAGCACGGTACCGCCTAAGGCGGAGCTGCCGGGCCTCTGCGAGGACATGGAGCTCCGCTCGCCATAACTCCCGGCCGGCCCGGCTCCTCGTATGCTCGAACTCCTCCAGAAAAAGCTCGAATCGGTCTTCCGCAACCTTCGGGGATACGGGAAGCTTTCCGAGTCAAACGTTGCCGACGCGCTCCGCGAGATCCGCCTCGCCCTGCTCGCCGCGGACGTCCATTATCCGGTGGCCAAGAGGCTCTGCGAGGAGATCCAGAAGCGGGCGCTCGGGCGGGAAGTGCTGGCCAGCATTCGGCCCGGGGATCAGTTCATCAAGATCTTCCACGACGAGCTGGTGCGCCTTCTCGGCGAGGGCGTGCGGGAGATCCGGCGCGAGCGTCCCCTCCGCATTCTCCTCTGCGGGCTCAACGGCTCGGGGAAGACCACGACGGCCGCCAAGCTGGCGCTCTGGTTTCGGAAGCAACGGCAGAAAGTTGCCATGGTCGCCGGAGATTTGACCCGGCCCGCCGCCCGGGAGCAGCTCGAGCGGCTCGGCGAGCAGATCCAGGTTCCCGTCTATGCGTGGCCGGAGGGAACCGCGCTCGAGACGGTCGTCCGAGAAGGGCGGGCGCGCGGCGAGCGGGAAAGAGTCGATGTCCTGATCTTTGATGCCGCCGGCCGTCTGGATGTCGATGGCGTACTGCTCGAGGAGCTGGCCGCCGTGGCCGGGATTTGGGAGCCGGGGGAGTCGCTCTTGGTCGTGGATGCGGCGACCGGCCAGGCGGCGGTACGGGTGGCGGAGGCCTTTGCCGCCCGAGTGCCCATTACCGGCTTGGTTCTGTCGAGAGCCGACGGAGACGCCCGGGGTGGCGCGGCCCTCTCGATCCAGCAGGTGACCGGCATCCCGATCAAGTTCCTCGGCGTGGGAGAAAAGCCGGACGCGTTGCAGCCCTTCGTGCCCGAGCGATTCGTCGGAAGGCTTCTGGGGATGGGAGACATCGTGGCGCTGGTCGATCGGGTGCAGTCGGAAATCGATGCCCAATCGATGGAAGAGGTGGCCAAGCGGCTCAAAAGCAACGAATTCACCCTGCAGGATTTCCTCGCGCAGCTCCGGCTCCTGAAGAAGATGGGCCCTCTGGAGAGCATATTGGGGCTCCTGCCGGGCTTTCCCGGCAAGGAAGCGGTCAAGGTCGACGAGAAGAGGATCAAGAGAATCGAGGCGATCATCCTCTCGATGACGCCCGAAGAGCGCCGCCGGCCGGAGATCCTCAACGGACGGCGGCGGCTGCGGATCGCGCGCGGGAGCGGAACGCAGGTCAGCGATGTCAACGATCTGTTGCGCAAGTTCGATGCGACGCGGAAGATGATGCGGAAACTTTCCAAGGGAGAGGGTAGGGGCTGGTCGAAATTCGGCTTCCCCGGCGCCCGATCCGGATGAAGAGCAAGGAAGAAAGAGAGGCATATGGCAGTGGTCGTTCGTTTACGGAGAGAAGGGCGCAGGAACCGGCCCTTTTTTCGCATTGTCGTCGCCGACCGGCGTGCAGCCCGGGACGGCAAGTTCCTGGAGGCGGTCGGAACCTATGATCCGTTCCTGAAGGAAGGCGGGGTTCAGGTGAAGCTCGACCGGATCGAATTTTGGAGACAGCAGGGAGCGCAAATGAGCGAGACCGTTGCGCACATCGTGAAGACGGCTCAGCGCGCACCTACCGCGCGGAAAGGAGACTCCCCGGCGGCGTCGTGACCCTTTCTCGCGGGGGGGGGAGAGTCGTGCGGATCGATGTCATCACCCTGTTCCCCGCGCTCCTGGAGGCGGCGGCGCGGGAGAGCATACTGGGAAGGGCGATCGGGAGCGGCCAGCTGGTCCTTCGGGTCCACCAGTTGCGCGACTATGCCCGCGATCGGCACAAGACCGTGGATGATCGACCCTATGGCGGCGGACCGGGAATGGTGCTCAAGTGTGAGCCGCTGGTCGAAGCCATCGAGGCGGTCCAAGCGATGGCGGAGAAGGCGCGCGTCCTGCTCCTTTCGCCGGGAGGAAGGACCTTCGATCAAGCGATGGCCTGGGAGTTTTCGCGCGCTTCCCGGCTGATTTTCGTCTGCGGCCATTACGAAGGGGTCGATCAGCGGGTGATCGACCATTGGGTCGATGAGGAGATTTCGATCGGAGATTTTGTCGTGGCCAACGGAGCTGTGGCCGCGCTCGCCATTATCGACGCGGTCGCTCGTCTGCTTCCCGGCGTCTTGGGAAATGCGGAATCGGTATTGCAGGAATCGTTCGAAGATGCTCTGCTTGAGGGTCCGCAATATACTCGGCCCGCCCTCTTCCGTGGGTTGGGGGTGCCGGAAATCCTCCTCTCCGGGGATCACGAAGCGATCCGGCGATGGCGCCTGCGCATGGCCGAGGAGAAGACCCGGCGTGTGAGAGCGGATTTGTGGGAGAAGAAAGAAAAAGGAAAGAGCCATGAACGTGATCGAGCGGATTGAGCAGGAGCAGCTCAAGAAAGAGCTTCCCCGCTTTGCGGTCGGCGATACCGTGCGGGTGCACTCGCGCATTCGCGAGGGCGACAAGGAGCGCATTCAGGTCTTTACGGGGATCGTGATCGCTCGCAAGGGACGGGGAATTCATGCTGCGTTCACCGTTCGCCGGCTCAGCTACGGGGAAGGAATCGAGCGCATCTATCGCCTCCACTCCCCTTGGATCGAAAAGATCGAGGTGGAACGGAGCGCAAAGGTGCGGCGGGCCAAGCTCTACTATCTGCGGAGCAGGAAGGGCAAAGATGCCGTCCTGGGGCGGAGATAGGCGGCGGGCCTTCCGGCCTTTCCCTTCCCTCTTTCCTTTTTCTCCCATCCGCTCCGGGCTTGCTCCGGAACGGCGCGAACCGCATACTGATTCGGTGCGGAAGGCGGCGCCGGCGTCCCGATCGAGAGCTCGGGGAGTAGACCGGCGGCTCGAGCGGATGCTGGCCGGGCAAGGCTTGGAGCCCGCTGCGGGCGTGGACGAAGTCGGCCGCGGCTCCCTGGCGGGCCCCGTCGTCGCCGCGGCGGTGATGCTGCCTCCGGCGATCCGGCTCCATCCGAAGCTAGACGATTCCAAGCGGCTCGATGCCCGGTGCCGTTCCGAAGTCTACCGCTGGATCGTAGGCTTGCCGGGCGTCGCCTACGGGGTCGGTTTCGCCGCCGTGGAGGAGATCGATCGCTGGAACATCCTTGGGGCGAGTATGCTCGCGATGTCCCGAGCCGTTCTCGCCTTGGCCCGGAGGCCGGGAATCGTGCTGGTGGACGGGCGGGAGGCTCCGCCTCTGGACGTCCCTGTCCTCACGGTCGTCGGCGGTGACGGCCGGTGCGCTTGCATCGCCGCGGCTTCGATCCTGGCTAAGGTCAGGCGCGACCAGTGGATGGCCGAGATCGATCAGGAGCACCCGCGCTTCGGCTTCGCCCGCCACAAGGGCTACGGGACGGCGCGCCATTGGGAGGCGCTACGGCGTCACGGCCCCACTCCCATTCACCGGCGCAGCTTCCTCGGCCGGCTCTCCGCGGATTGGTCGCCCGATCTCCCGTGGGACCGCGGCGCCTGAACATGCGCCGGCTCTTCCCACGATCGCGGCCGTGGGAGCTCGACCTGGGAAAGTGGGGCGAGCGGGAAGCCGCCCGGTTCCTGCGCCGCAAGGGCTACCGGGTTTTGCTGCGCAACGTGCGGATCGGGGGAGGGGAGATCGATCTTGTCTGCCGGGATGGGAGCATCCTCGTCTTCGTCGAGGTGAAGGCCAGGAGCTCGACGAACCATGGAGAACCGTTTGAGGCGGTCGATGCCGGAAAACGGGCGCGCCTGGTGCGGGCCGCCTACAGCTATCTGGAAGAGTTGGGACGAGCCGACATCACCTACCGCTTCGACATTGTCGAGGTGCTCGTGCGGGCGCCGGGAAAAGCGCAGCTGCGGCACCTGCCGGATGCCTTCGGTCCGCCTAGCCTCTGACCGGCGCTTTCCGGAGAACTTGCTCAAGGCCAAGCGAGAAAGAGGTATGGGAGCAGGATGATCGAAAAAAGAAGCATCAGCGCAAGCAGCGCCCCCACGAACGTCTTTCTTCTTTCTCCAGCCGCGACCGCTTTCCAGACGACGGTCGATCTCCATATTAAGAGAAGGGAAAAGAGCGCTACCAGGAGAAAGGCTGTCGGCAAGGCCCAGGAGACCCCGCGGCGGGTCAGGATGCCGAGGCAGATCGTGATGACTCCGAAGCCTCCCCCGGAGTAGAGGGCGGTCTTCGCCTTTTTCGGATTGGAGAGGTACCCGGTGGTCCCCAGAGCGACAAGTCCCAGCCCATAGATGATCAGCCACCGGGCGACCTCTTTCATTCGCTGTCCTGGGCCGATAGGCTGGCGGCTGCGGCGCAAGGCGCCTGGCGAGGGTTCCGAGTCAGCTCTTTTCGCAACGCGGAGATGAGTTCGGTGATACCCTCTCCGGTTAAGGCCGAGACAAGAACGAGGTTGCTTCCGTCGGCGCGGGTGGAGCGCACGGCGGCCCGCCGCGCTCTCGGCAAGTCGGTCTTGTTCCCCACGATCAAGAACGGCCGCTCGGAAAGCCCGCGGCCGTAGGACTCCAGCTCTCGCCGCAACAGAAGGAAATCGTCCATCGGCTTGGCTCCGGAGAGGTCGAGGACCATAAGCAAGAGCCGGCACCGCTCGACATGGCGGAGAAATTCGTCTCCGAGCCCTTTTCCGAGGTGCGCATCCCGGATCAATCCGGGAATGTCCGCTACGGTGAGCCGAAAGCCGTCGGGCCATTCGAGGACGCCGACCATCGGCGCAAGTGTGGTGAAGGGGTAGTCGGCAACCTTCGGCTCTGCCGAGGTGAGCCGGCGCAGCAAGCTCGATTTCCCCGCGTTCGGAAACCCGACGAGCCCGACGTCGGCAAGCAGCTTGAGCTCGAGCACGAATTGCCCGGACTCCCCCGGTCGGCCGGGATCGGCATGCCGAGGAGCCTGATTCCGAGGGCCGCGGAAGTGCCAATTGCCCCATCCGCCGCGGCCTCCGCGGCAGAGAACGAACCGCTCGATCGGCGGCGCCATGTCGACGACCCGATCGAGCTCCGCATCATGCGCCGGCAGGGGGAGGAGCTTGGATCCCCGCTCCGGTGCGCTGCGGATCCGGCTCACCACCGTGCCGGGCGGGACCGGCAGAACGAGGTCGGGCCCCTTGCGCCCGGCCTTGGTCGCACCCATGCCCGGCCGTCCGTTCGGAGCGATCTGGTGGGGGGAGAGCAAGAGATGCGAGAGATCGTCACGATGCGGATCGAGGACGAGCACGACGTCTCCTCCCTTCCCTCCGTCGCCCCCGTCCGGGCCGCCACGCGGCTCATGAGGAGCCCTCCGGAAGCTTACGCACCCGCGACCGCCGTCTCCCGCCTTTGCGAAAATCCTCACTCGGTCGACAAACATGGGATTCTCCGTCCCCGCCCGCCGGGCGCGCAAGCCGATCGCTAGGACGCGGTGCCGGCCGCTTTCAGGCAAGAGCCTCGGGCTCGACGCGCACCTTACGGTTCCGACGGTCCCAATGCACGATACCGTCGATCAGTGCAAACAAGGTGAAATCGCGTCCCTGCCCGACGTTTTCTCCCGGGTGAAAGCGGTTGCCCCGCTGCCGGATTAAGATGTTGCCGCTGCGGACACGCTCTCCGCCGTAGCGCTTTACTCCCAGGCGTTTGCTGTTGCTGTCGCGCCCGTTCCGCG
Source organism: Methylacidimicrobium sp. AP8 (assembly GCF_903064525.1). Lineage (NCBI taxonomy): Bacteria > Pseudomonadati > Verrucomicrobiota > Methylacidimicrobium > Methylacidimicrobium sp. AP8. The sequence goes on along the minus strand of NZ_LR797830.1, from coordinate 1,741,378 downwards.
TGCTTCCCTGTCCTTTTTTGTGTGCCATGCGCTCAGTTATCCTTTCTTGTCGAGGGCGATCTCCACGACGCGTACGCGCGCCAGGCGCTGGCGATGGCCTACCGTCCGGTGGTAACCCTTGCGGCGCTTGTAGCGGAAGGCCACGACCTTCGGGGCCCGGATCTCCCCCAGGACTTCGAGCACCGCCCTAGCTCCCGCCACCCGGGGCGTACCGACTTGGGTTTCGCCGTCGGTCTCGATGAGGAGAACCTCTTCTGTGGTCACCTTCTCTCCGGCGGCAAGGCCCTTGTGCGGAAGCTCGATTTCGAGGATGGCTCCCTCTTCGGCTCGGTACTGCTTCCCGCCGGCGCGAATTACTGCAGTCATATTCCTCCGATCTACTCCCCTCCGACCGGCTGTCCTACCCGATATTGTAGGACGCTACGGACGCGACTCGGCCCGTTCCGCGACGGAGAAGCCGTCTTCGATCCGGCCATACGCGGGTTGCCGGAACCCCGCGGCTTCAACCGCGGCGAGCAAGTCGTCGGGCAATCATAGGCATTTCGAAGAAGCTGTCCAGCACATTACCATGCCGTGCGTCGCTCGGACCGGCGGGCGGACCTCCGGCCGCCGCCCGTTGCGAGGAGACCCACCAGGCTCCGCGAGCGGCAACGGTTACACGGTCATTTATAATTCCTATCGATAGAATAAAAACAATCAAGTCGCATGATTTCGGAGCTTGCGGTATAAGCAGAAGAGATGCGGCCGGGGCGGGAAGAAAGCGTCCGGCCGGAAACCGAACAGGAGAACTAGCTATGGCGATGGTGAAGCACGATGGACAGGGGCAGAAGAAGAGCCGCTGGTCGGCGGGGGTGACCCCGTATGCGGAAATGGGCTACTACAATGCGGACTATAAGCCGAAGGATACCGACATTCTCGCGGCGTTCCGGCTGGTGCCGCAACCCGGAATCGAGCCAGTGGAGGCGGGGGCGGCGGTCGCCGGGGAGAGCTCGACGGCTACCTGGACGGTGGTCTGGACCGATAGGCTTACCGCCTACGAGCACTACCAGGGCAAGTGCTATCGTGTGGACCCGGTGCCGGGGACCGACCAGTATATCGCCTACATCGCCTACGACCTGGATCTCTTCGAGGAGGGCTCGATCGCGAACATGTCTTCCTCGATAATCGGCAACGTTTTCGGCTTCAAGGCCCTCAAGTCGCTCCGCCTCGAGGACCTGCGGATTCCGCCCCACTACACCAAGACCTTCCAGGGGCCGGCGCACGGGATCATGATGGAGCGGGAGTACCTGAACAAGTACGGGCGGCCGCTGCTTGGCGCCACGGTCAAGCCGAAGCTGGGGCTTTCCGCGCGCAACTACGGACGGGTGGTGTACGAGGCGCTGCGCGGGGGCCTGGACTTCACGAAGGATGACGAGAACATCAACAGCCAGCCCTTCATGCGGTGGCGGGACCGGTGGCTCTTTGTCATGGAGGCGGTCAACCGGGCGCAGGCGGAGACGGGGGAGATCAAGGGGCACTACCTCAACGTGACCGCGGCGACAATGGAGGAGATGTACGAGCGGGCCGAATTTGCCAAGGAGGTGGGAAGCGTGATTGTGATGGTCGATCTGACCGCCGGCTTCACGGCGATCCAGTCGATGGCCAAGTGGTGCCGGAGGAACGGCCTGTTGCTTCACCTCCACCGGGCGGGCCATAGCACGTACACCCGGCAGAAGAGCCACGGGGTCAACTTCCGGGTGATCGCCAAGTGGATGCGTCTGGCGGGAGTCGACCACATCCATGCGGGTACGGTCGTCGGCAAGTTGGAAGGGGATGTCCACTCGGTGCAGGGCTACTATCGGACCTTGCGTTGCGACAGGACCGAAGCGGAACCCGCGCTTGGGCTCTACTTCGAGCAGGATTGGGCTTCGATGCCGGCGGTGATGCCGGTGGCTTCCGGCGGGATCCACGCGGGGCAGATGCACCTTCTGCTCCACTACCTGGGCGAGGACTGCATCCTGCAGTTCGGCGGCGGGACCATCGGGCATCCGGACGGGATTGCGGCCGGCGCGACCGCGAACCGGGTGGCGCTGGAGGCGATGATCCAGGCACGCAACGAAGGCCGGGACTACCTGCACGAAGGGCCGGAAATCCTGGAGAAGGCCGCCCGCCATTCGCCCTCGCTCAAGAAGGCGCTGGAGGTGTGGAAGGACGTGAGCTTCGAGTTCGAATCGACCGACGTACCCGATGCGGTGGCGACTCCGGAGCTGGTGTAAGGAAGGAGAAGGAGAAAAAAGCGATGAGACTGACACAAGGGACCTTTTCGTACCTGCCGGATTTCACCGACGAGCAGATCCGGGCGCAGGTGGAGTACTGCCTGCGCAACGGGTGGGCGGTGAGCATCGAGTTCACCGACGACCCGCATCCTCGGAACGTCTACTGGGAGATGTGGGGGCTGCCGATGTTCGATTTGAAGGACGCGGCGGGAGTGATGCACGAGCTGGCGGAATGCCGGAAGGCCCATCCGCACGAGTACATTCGGATCAACGGCTACAACCGGCAGCAAGGGTACCAGACGACGATGCTCTCCTTCCTGGTCCAGCGGCCGAAGGAGGAGCCGGGGTTCTTCCTCGACCGGATGGAGGTCGCGGACAGGCAGATCCGCTACACGGCCCGGCCTTATGCCGCCCAGAAGCCTCCCGGCCACCGGTATAATTAGGAGGGAGGCGAACCTCGACAGCCATGGAAGAAGAGGGGAAGACACCCCAGGCGGCCGCCTCGCTGGCGGCCGCTGCCGGCGGTGGATTGGTTGATATCGATCAGGCGCTCGGGGGCTCCGGGGTCGAGGAGATTCTGGCCGAACTCGACGCCGAGCTCGTTGGTTTGGAGCCGGTCAAGCGCCGGGTTCGGGAGATCGCGGATTTTCTCCTGGTGGAGCGGCTGCGGAGCTCCGTCGGTCTGCAGACCCAGCCGCCGACCTTGCACATGTCGTTTACCGGTTCGCCGGGGACCGGGAAGACCACGGTAGCTATGCGGATGGGCAAGATCCTCCACCGGCTGGGCTACGTGCGGAAAGGCCACTTGGTCGTTGCCGCCCGGGACGATCTGGTCGGCCAGTACGTCGGCCATACCGCCCCGAAGACCAAGGAGGCGATCAAGCGGGCGATGGGCGGGGTTCTCTTCATCGATGAGGCCTACTCCCTCTATCGGCCCGAGAGCGAGCGCGACTATGGGATCGAGGCGGTGGCGATTCTTTTGCAGGCGATGGAGGATTATCGCAACGACCTGGTTGTGATTTTTGCGGGGTATCGGGACCGGATGGCGGCCTTCTTCGCCTCGAACCCGGGCCTCCGTTCCCGCATCGCCCATCACATCGACTTCCCCGATTACACCTTCGAGGAGCTGGTGTCGATCGGAGAGCTGATGGTTCGGTCGCAGGGCTACTTTTTCGATCCGCCCGCCGCAAAAGCGTTCCGGGAATACCTCGAGCTCCGGCGGAAGCAGCCGCTCTTCGCCAACGCGCGGAGCGTGCGCAATGCGATCGACCGCATCAAGCTGCGGCAGGCTGCCCGGTTGGTCGCCGCCGGGGGCAAGGTTTCCGCGGAGGAGCTCATGCGGATCGACGAGTCGGATATCCGGCAGAGCCGGGTCTTCGTGGAGCCGGAAGCGGGGCAGGCCGCAACGGGCGGAAAGAAGTGACCGGACCCGTTCGAGGAAGGTTGGGAAAAGAGCCCGCCGCGGCTTGACACCGCCTGCGGGCGGAGCTATACGGCCGATACGGTGGGCCGTGGCCAAGCCCGACGCTCGCGTTAAGCGGGTCGCTTCCTCGGCATAACGTTCTGCTCCGAGCTGAAGAGGGGGGGTGTCACCGATTTGCCTGCCCGGCGCCGGTCGAAGCCTGATCCTCCAGCTCGCCGACAACAACAACTCGCTAGAAAAAGGATGGAAAATGAGTAGCACGACAAATCCCCCAGTTGTTCCCAGCTCGTCACCTGCATCCGAGGAAGACCGTCTGGCCGCGCTCGCTGCCAACATCATTCGCGGTCTGGCGATGGACGCGGTCCAAAAGGCGAATTCTGGCCATCCCGGCATGCCCATGGGGATGGCCGATGCCGCTGTCGTTCTCTGGACCCGCTTCCTGCGCTTCGATCCGGCCGACCCGCAATGGCCGGACCGCGACCGATTCGTTCTCTCCGCCGGACACGGATCGATGCTGCTCTACAGCCTGCTCCACCTTTGCGGCTTCGATTTACCGCTCGAGGAGCTCGAGCGCTTCCGCCAGTGGGGAAGCCGTACCCCCGGCCATCCGGAATACGGCCACACCCCGGGTGTGGAGACGACAACCGGCCCCTTGGGCCAGGGGATCTCCAACGCGGTCGGGATGGCGCTCGCCGAACGGTGGCTGGCCGGAAAATATAACCGGCCGGGCTACGAGATCGTCCGCCACCGGACCTTCGTGATCGCGAGCGACGGCGATCTGGAGGAGGGCATTTCCCACGAGACGGCTTCCCTTGCCGGCCATCTACGGCTGGGCCGGCTTGTGGTGCTCTACGACGACAACCACATCAGCATCGACGGGCCGACTTCGCTTTCCTTTAGCGAGGATGTTCTCGGCCGCTTCGCGGCTTACGGTTGGAACGTCCGGAGAATCAACGGGCTCGACCGCTCCGAAGTGGAATCGGCGCTGACCTGGGCCACCTCCCAGGAGGAGAGGCCGACCATCATCGCCTGCCGGACCGTCATCGGCTTCGGGAGCCCGAACCGGGAGAACACCGCCAAGGCCCACGGCGAGCCTTTGGGAGCCGAAGAAGTGAAGCTGGCGAAGGCGCGCCTCGGTCTTCCGGTCGATCAGACCTTCTATGTTCCCGAAGAGGTGAGGAGCTTCTTCCGTGCTGCGGCCAAGCGAGGGCAGGCCGAGCGGAGCCGCTGGCTGGAGGCCTTAGCCGGCTACCGGAAGGAGTTTCCCCGGGAAGCGGAGCGGTTCGAGATGGCCCTGCGCCGCGACCTGCCGCCGGGATGGGATCAGGGGATGCCGCACTTCCCAGTCGAGAAGCCGCTGGCGACGCGCGCCGCTTCGGGCGCGGTCCTCAACGGAATCTTCGAGAAGGTCGGCTATCTGCTTGGCGGCTCGGCGGATCTGACCCCGTCCAACAACACCCTGCCGAAGGGAGTCAAGGCGATCCGGCCGGGAGATTTCGAGGGCGGATATATCCATTACGGAGTCCGCGAGCATGGGATGGGCGCCATCATGAACGGGATGGCGGTTCACGGAGGAATCCGCCCGTATGGCGGAACCTTCCTGATCTTTTCGGACTACATGCGGCCAGCCATCCGGCTCGCCGCCATGATGCGGGTGCCGGTGGTCTATGTCTTTACCCATGATAGCATCGGGTTGGGGGAAGACGGTCCGACCCATCAGCCCGTAGAGCAGCTGACCGCGCTCCGCGCCGTCCCCAACCTTGTGGTCTTCCGTCCCGCCGATGCTACGGAAACTGCCGAAGGCTGGCGCGTCGCCATCGAACGGAAAGACGGCCCGACGGCCTTGATCCTGACGCGTCAAGCGTTGCCGGTTCTTGACCGGAGCCGCTTGGCCCCCGCCTCGGAGGCGAGGCGCGGTGGATACGTGCTCGTCGGGGATGAGGATCCGGAGGTCATCCTGATCGCTACGGGCTCCGAGGTAGCGCTTGCGCTGGCGGCCCGGGATCTTCTTTCGGCCGAGAAGATCCGCTCCCGGGTGGTCTCCCTGCCTTCGTGGGAACTCTTCGCGCAGCAGCCCCAATCCTATCGGGACCAGGTGCTGCCCGCCGCAATCCGGGCCCGGGTCTCGGTCGAAGCCGGAGTGACGATGGCTTGGCCGCGGTGGATCGGGCCGGAAGGGGAAGCCGTCGGCATCGACCACTTCGGTGCCTCGGCTCCGTACGCGACTATCTACAAGGAGTTCGGCCTGACGGGGGAGGCGGTTGCGGAGGCAGCCCGCCGCACCTTGGCACGGACCCGACGAGGGTGAGGCTTGAGCAAAAACCAAAGCGCGGCGGTGGAGGAAGCGCCCCGAGCTGGGGATCGGGGCGCTCGGTTCCCCCGGGTCTTCGTGGCCAGACATTGCAAGACCTCCTGGAACCTCGAGCGGCGGATACAGGGACGAACGGATATCCCTCTTTGCGAGGAGGGGATCGCGGAAGCCAAGGCCAACTGTGCGCTCCTGCGCGGGCTTCCCATTGACCGGATCTTTGCGAGTCCGCTGGCCCGCAGCCGGCAGACGGCCCAAATCTACGGGGAGGCGCTGGGGGTACCCGTTGAGGTTTGGCCCGAGTGGATCGAGCTGAACATGGGCGAGTGGGAGGGCCACACCCATGCGGACCTCTCGGCCCGGGAGCCTGCGGAATATGACCGGTGGCTGGCCGATCCCTCCCAGGTCTCTCTTCTACCGATCGGCGGAGAGGATCTCGGCAGCGCACGCAAACGCGTGGTCGAGGCTCTCTGCTCGTTGGAAGGTAGGCCCGAGCGGGGAGTGCTGCTGGTGCTCCACAAGTATATCCGCGCGCTCCTCCACTGCGCGGTCTTCGACCTGCCGCTCTCCTGCTTCGCCGGGGAGATTGTCGAGTCGACGATCCCCTCCGAGCTGCCGTCGTCTCTCCTGCGAAGCCTTTGCCGGTAAGCATTGTGCGTTGGGACGGACTGATCTGGGACCTCGACGGGACGATCGCCCTGACCGAGAGGGAGGGGCATCTCCCGGCCTGCAACGCCGCCTTTGCGGCGTTGGGCTTGCCGATTTCGTGGAGTTGGAAAGAGTTTCAAAGCCTTTTGGCCATTCCGGGAAACGAGCTGCGCATGAGGCGGGCGCTGGAAGCCCTTCGCCCGCCGCCGAGCGGTCTCGAGGAAACGGCCAAGAAGCTCGGCAAGCTCAAGCGGGAAATCTATCTTGAACGCTTTCTTCCCTATACCCGGCTTCGGCCGGGAGTGCGGCGATGGATCCAGGATGCGCAGGCAAGGGGGATCCGGCAGGCGATCGTCTCGACAAGCGACGAGGAGCAGATCCGGGCGCTGCTGGCGCTGCACCTGCCGGAGGAGGCGGGCTGGTTTTCTCCGATCTTGGGAAAGGAATCGGGGCGCAAGACTGCCGCCGATGCTCCGCTCCACCGGCGATGCCTCGCGGAGTGGGGATTCCGGCCCGAGCGGGTTTTGGCGATCGAGGACTCGGCCGTGGGATTGCGCGCCGCGCGCGCCGCGGGCATGCCCTGCGTGATCATCTACAACGACTACACGGCGGACCAGGATTTTACGGGAGCGCTTTGGAGAGGAGCCAGCTTCGCCGATTATTCGCTCGAGCGGCTGGACCGGGAGATGCCGGCAGCCTAATCCGCAGCCGAAAAGCTTCGAGAGCCTGCGGCCAGCTCCTCCAGCACCTCGCGCAGCACGACCGCTTGGTTGTGCTCCTTGTCCCGAGCGCCGTAAAGCAGCGTCAGAGGGCGCTGACCGGCCGCCCGCAGGAGATCCTGCAGCTCCCCTTCGCGAGAGGCCAGCTCACGACGATAGCGGATCCGGAACTCCTCCCACCGGCTAGGGTCATGGGAGAACCACTTCCGAAGCTCCGGGCTGGGGGCAAGATCCTTCGCCCAGCGATCGAAAGGGACTTTATCCTTGGAAAGGCCCCGAGGCCAAATCCGGTCGACCAGGACGCGATAGCCCTCTGGCTCCCCTAAAGCCTCATAGACGCGCCGGATTCGGACTCGAGCGGGCATAACCGCTACCACTCCCAGGTGAACAGCTCGAGCCCGCCTCCCGGGGTCATCACTTCGGTCATGCCTGCGGAGTACGGGATGTGCGGAGTCATCGGAGATTTCGAGAGGAAACGGCGTCCGTATCCGTACTCTTTAGGCGCCAGCGGATTAATCATGTTCGGGCCGTTCCGTATGCCTTCCGGAACGACTCCTTTGAGCTTGGGCGGCTGCGCTTCCCCAGGTTTCCTCGCTTTTTCGCGGGGTGCCGGGACGACCGGCCTCTTTTCGATCCGGTGGGGCGCCGAAGCGGAGGGAGGCGGCGCGCCGACGGATCCGGACTCCTCGGGCGGTTGCGCAATCAGGAGGCCTGCTGCGAGGAAAAAGCCCAAGCAACCAATCAGGGCGATACGCATGTTTCTATAGTTTAAACGGCAAGCCCGGCCGCTGGTCAAGAGGACCCGAGGCCGGGGACCCCGTTGCGCCCGGGCCCGGTCCCCCGGGAACGCCTGCGCGGACAACGATTAAATCTGGACCAAGCGAACCGAGTAGACGTCGGGCACCCGGAGGATTTCTTCGAGAACCTCGGGCGGCGGGGCGCCGTCGACGTGAAGCACGCTGACCGCACGGGCTCCGCTCTCGGCGCGGGCCAGAGACATCGAGGCGATGTTCACTGAGCGTTCCCCTAGGATAGTGCCCACTCTTCCGACGATGCCGGGCCGGTCGCGGTTTTCCATGACGAGCAGCGAGCCTTCGAGAGGCGCCTCGATCGGATTTCCGTTGATCTGCACCAGCCGCTGCGCCTTTCCCCAGAACGTTGCCCCCGCCTGGAGCGTGGTCGAATCCACCTGAATCTCCATCCCGATCCAATCGGTATATTCGCCGGCCTGAGTCGTCTTGGTCTCGCTGACGACGATTCCTAAGGTGTCCGCGAGGTAGGCGGCATTCACTTCGTTTACCTCCGATCCCGCTACCTTCCGGAGCAGTCCCTTAAGGGCGGCCCGGGTGACGGGGGTCGTGTCGTGCTCGTTGAGCCTCCCGGCGTAGGAGAGGATCACCCGGCTTATTCGGTTCGGTGCCCACTGACCCATGAAGAGGCCCAGCCGTTCCGCAAGCGAAAGATAAGGGCGGAGGAGGGCGGCCGTGCGGGGGTCGACATTGGGGACGTTGACGGCGTTGCGAATTGTTCCGTTCACCAGAAGATCCAGGACGGCTTGAGCAATCTCGATCCCGACTTGTTCCTGCGACTCCGCCGTCGACGCGGCCAAGTGCGGCGTCAGGATCACATTCGGCAGAGATCGCAGAGGGAAGTCGGCGGGAGGCGGCTCGGGGTCGTACACGTCGAGGGCGGCTCCGGCCACCTGGCCTGAGTCGAGCGCCCGGCGTAGGTCGGCCACGTCGATCAGGCCGCCCCGCGCACAGTTGACGATCCGCACGCCCCTTTTGCAGAGGGCGAGCCGGCGGGCGTCGAGAAGCCTTTTAGTTTCGGGAGTCAGAGGGGAGTGGAGGGTAAGGAAGTCGGCCTCCTTCAGAACGGTCTCCAGGTCGTCAGCGACCTGCACGGGAAGGTTCTGTACCCGGGCCGGAGAGAGATAGGGATCGAAGCAGATCACCCGCATGTTGAAGCCGAGCGCGCGCCGAGCCACCTCAGTGCCCACCCGTCCCATTCCTACGATTCCCAGCACCTTATGACAGAGTTCCACTCCTTCGAAGGCCTTCCGGTTCCACGCACCGGCCCGCATCGAGGCATCGGCCTGGGGGATGCTCCGCGCCAGTGCGAGCAAGAGCGCTATCGCATGCTCGGCCGTGGCGATCGTGTTGCCCCCGGGCGTATTCATGACGACGACGCCGCGCTCCGTGGCCGCGGCGACATCAATGTTGTCCACGCCGACACCGGCCCTGCCGATGACCCGCAGCTGCTCCGTTTTCTCCAGGATCCGTCGCGTAATCTTGGTTTGGCTTCGCACTAGGATCGCGTCGCACGACGGAGCGATCTCGAGCAGTTGATCTTCGGTAAGGCCCGGCTTTTCGAGGACGCGCACGGAAGGATGGGAGGAGAGAAGTTCGATCCCCTTCGGGCTGATCGAATCGGCGACCAGAATGGTGAATGTAGCGGTCATAGGAAGTTATCCAGCTTACCGGGGAAGACGGCCTTCCGTCAAAGCTGTCGTTCTCTTTTTCCCGTCGGATGGATAGCTGCTCCGCGCCGGGGCCGCCTGCCCGGCTTCGGACCGGGATCGGAAGGCCGAAGGCCGCTCCTTTTCCCGCCTTTTCTGCAAAAAGCGGTTAGCGGGGAGAGCCCGACTCTGCTAAACAAGAGGAAGGCCGAGGCGCATCCTCCTCGCCGGTTTATGGACAGCGCCAACCTCCCATCGCCGATTCGGAACCAGAAGTATTCGATCCTCCTCGAAATCAAGCGGAGCCACGGCCTATCCGTGGGCGAGCTGGCGGAGCGCTTGAATCTTTCCTACATGGGGGTCAAGCAGCATTGCAACGCTCTGGAAAAGGAAGGCTATCTCTCGACGCAGCGAAGAGCGAAGCGGGTCGGACGTCCGGAGAAGGTCTACGTTCTGACCGAGAAGGCCGGGGAGTTTTTTCCCAAAAAAGGGGCGCCCTTCGCCCTGGAACTCTTGGAGTCGGTCGAGGAGATCTACGGTCCCCTGATTGTCGAGCGGCTCCTCTACCGGCTCTATCGTCGCCGCGCCGAGGCATTGCGACTGCGGGTCTGCGGCGCCGACTTGGCGGAACGGGTTCGGCAGCTGGTCCAAGTCCGGGAAGAAGAAGGCTGCCTAAGCCGGTACGAGCCGGAGGGAGAATCGTCCGGGCGGATCCTCGAGTTTCACTCGCCTATCCTGGAGATCCTCGATCGATACCCGCGAGCGCGCGAGTTCGAGCGGAGGCTTTTCGAGAGGCTTCTGGGTGCGCGGGTCGAAAGGAGGGAGGAGCGATCCGGAGGCGGTTGCAAGGTGGTCTTTCTGGTGTCCGGCGCCGAAGGCCGGCCGCCGGAGGATGAACCCGACCGCACGCCTCCGGCCGTAGCGGCGGACCGTGAGTCTGGTGCAAACCCTTCCCGCTCCAACGAGGCGGAGGGTTAGAAAAAATCGTTGCGGCAAATAAAGTCTCTTGTTATTAGATATATTAGATATAATGAAAGCATGTCCTCCGGATAGGCTTGTTCATTTGTTAAAAAAATGGCTTCGATTCCTACCGCGGAAAAATTGCCCCTGTCGGTAGGCGATTACTGCATCCACCGGAGTTGGGGCTTCGGACGAATCCGGGAGCTTTCTCCGGATTCCGGTCTTGTCGTCGTCGATTTCCAGGACAAGCCCTCCCATCGAATGCAGTGGGAGTACGCCCTCCAATCCCTCGAGCCGATTTCTTCCGATCACATCTTCGTTTGGAAGACCGAGAAGCTTTCCGTTCTCCGGGAGCAGGCGGCCTCCGACCCGATCGCGCTGGTGGAACGCTGTATCCGGAGCTTCGGCGAAGGAGCGACCCCGGAGGCGATCCAAGAGGCGTTGGTCCCCGCGGTCATCTCTTCGAGCGAGTGGAAGAAATGGTGGGATGGCGTGCGGCGGATACTGCGGCGGGATGGCCGATTCGAGGTTCCGAATCGGAAAAACCAGCCCATCCGCATGTCCGCCACCGCCCTTCCCGTCTGGCAAAAGCTGCTCCAGGAATTGGAGCGGTCGGTCGCCGGCAAGGATGCCGTCGAGGCCGCCCGAGCGCTGGCCAAAGCCGAAAAGATTCCCCCGACCGGCCGCGAGCAGGTGGTCGCGGCGATCGATCGGATCCTTTCTTCGCTCGGAGACTCGAGCTGGGGAGAGTTGCTGGAGCTGGCGGTCATCCGCGATGATTTCCTGACGACCTTAGGGAAAGAGCCGGAGCAAGGGGAGCTCGCGCTCGCCCGCTGGCTTCCGAAAGACAAGCAGGGGCTGCAGAAGTGCTTGTCGGTTATGGCTTCCTCAGCGCAGAAAGTGGTGCTGCGCCACCTTCTCGCGCAGAGGGCAGGGGCGGTCGCCTTGCTCCTCGACCTGCTTCCCGCCACGTCGGCGAGGACCGCGGACGCCATTGTCACGGTCTTGGCCGAAGCGGGGCAGGCGAAAGAAGTTGTCGAACGCCTCGCGAGCGCCATCCGCGAGAGGACGATTGGGCCGGACGTCCTCGCCTGGGTCTGCCGTACTCGTGACGAGCTCTTCCGCCCGCTTTTCGGTCCGGATCTCTTCTTTTGCATCCTGTACCTCCTCGAACGGGAAGGCAGCGGCGTGGCCAAAATGGGATCGAAACTCTACGAGCTGCTCACGGGTAGCAAGCTAGAGGTTTTGCACACGATTCTCACGCATGCGCAGCCGACCGATGCGCGGGATCTCGCCCGCGCGGCGCTTGGGAGCCCCGCTCTCCGGGAGCTGGATAAGCGCTCGCTGCTGGGGGCGATCATTAAGAGGCATCCCGGCGTTCAGGACCTGGTCGTCGGCGATCAGCAGAAGAACGAGGAGTCGGTTCTGATCGTCTCGTGGAGGAGCTTGGCGCAGAAGAAGCAGGAGCTCGAAACCCTGATCACCAAGCAGATTCCGGCGAACACGCGGGAAATTGCGATCGCGCGGTCCTACGGAGATCTTCGCGAGAACCATGAGTACAAGGCGGCCAAGGAGATGCAGGGAGTCCTCCTGCGCCGGAAGGCCGAGCTGGAAGCGGCCCTGGCGCGTGCGCGCGCGACCGATTTTTCCGAGGTGGCGACCGATGCCGTGAACGTCGGGACCCGGGTGACCCTCAAGGATCTGGCGACCGGCGCAGAGCGGCAGGTCACCGTTCTCGGAGCTTGGGACAGCGATCCGGCGGCCGGAATAGTGTCGTACCTCGCCGCTCTCGGACAAGCTCTTCTGGGACGCAAGCCCGGCGAAGAAGTCGTGCTGCCGTCGGAGGGAAAGGGGGAAGGCTCGATCGTGCGTATCGAGCGGATCGAGCCGGCGGGTCCGATTCCGGCTTAAGGAATCGGCGAGAGGAGTTGGTTATGCCGACGTACGAGTACGAGTGTACGCGTTGCGGCGCGGTTCTCGAGGTCTTCCAACGGATCTCCGACCCGCCCTTGGAGGAGTGCCCGAAAGAGGTCTCCGGAGAAGGGAGCGGTCGCTGCGGGGGCCGGCTCAAGCGGAGAATCTCCGGAGGGGCGGGCCTCCTTTTCAAGGGATCGGGCTTCTACCTGACCGACTACCGGAGCGAGAGCTACAAGAAGGCCGCCAAGGCCGAAAAGGAGCTTGCTGCCGGCGGAAAAGCGGGCGAGCAGAAACAACCGTCCGCCGGGGAAGCCAAGCCGTCGGCATAAGCTCTCCTATTCCGTCGACCCTCCGGGGCGGCTGGCAGATACGGCGCTACTCTTCGGTGTCGGGGCAGCGTACCTTCGGGAGGACAGGCCACGCCCAGATCAGGAGCGCTCCGATCCAGAGAAGGGCTGCGCCGGCGAGCAGGAGATCTCTTCGGAACGGCAGCCGGTCGGCGGCCGCTCGGAGGACGACGGCGCCGATGGTCCACCATTTCGCTTGGCGGAGAGGCCAGTACCGGGCGGCCAGCAGCTCGCCGCGCCCGCTGAATCCCAAGATGACCCGGGCGCCGACGGTGAGGATGAGAAGGCCGGCTCCTCCGAGAAAAAAGAGGTGCAGCGCTCCGGTCCGCGAAACGGGCGAGAAGGCGGAGAAGAGGAGCCCGGAAACGGCGAGAGCCAGCGCCCAGCGGGTGCAACCGGCTACGGTGCCCTTGGCCGAGAGCTCGGGCGCGATCGGGATTGCGAAGAGCAGATAGGCGACGGCCGTGCCGGTGCGGAGGAGCGGCCCGCCGAGCGCGCCTCCCGTCGCTTCCCAGAGGAAGCTCAGGAAGAGGACCAGCCCGGTGCAGAGGGCGGCGAGCGCGCGGCTCAGCCAGGCTCGTGTCGGCACCACGGCCGCCGGGAGGCTTTCGCGGCTTTCCAAGCCGTAGAAACGCGGGAAAATAAAGGCGCCCACGCCCAAAATGGGCAGAAGCGCAAGCCCTTGATAGAGCAGGAGCAGGCCCAGGTTGCGAAGCGGAGGGGGGAGAACCAGCCCCATCTCCGCGGCCGACTCGAGCCAGGCTCCGGCCGCGGCGCCCGCCACCCCCAGGAGGCCGAGCAGAAAGCTGGGAGGAGGGTTGTCCTTCCGTTGCGGGAGCCGTCCGGCGAGCCTCCATAGGAAAAAGAGGAGGGCGCCTCCGAACAGGCCGTCGCCCCAGCCGGTCCGCCCGAACCAGTGGAGGGCGTTGGCGAGGAGGAGAACGCCCGCGAGCGCGCCCGTCTCCCAGCGGCGAAGCGGCCGCACCTCCAGGAGGCGCGGGATCGATGTCCCCAGAAAGCCGACGACGAAGCTGCCGACGAAGCCCTCGATCAGGATCCGGGGATGGCTGACCGGAGGCGGAGCCCAAGCCACTCCCCAAAACAAGAAGAGCGGCCAGACGGCGACTCCCGCCGCGCCCAGAAAGATGCCCAAGGGAAAGAGGATCCGGAACGGCTCCTCGGCAGCCAGCCCGATCCATTCCTTCCACGGGAGCGGGCGGGTGCCCGCCGACTCCGGGCCGGCATTCATCTTCCGGTTCCGATCGCTCGGAAAGCTGGACCGATTTGCATCGTGTCGCCTACGCCCGCTGCGGGTGCTCCGCCTTCCGGGGCGGAGGCGGCCGGTAGAGCGCGGCCCAGAGCGCCGCCACCGCGAGGAGGATCCCCGCCCAAAGCTCGATCCAAAACGCAAAGACCCCGGAGGGGACGAAGGGCCGGCCCGCGCCGAGGAGCAGCAGCGCCAAGCCCGCCCCTTGGCTCGCCCGAACGCTCCACCGCATCGCGCCTTGCCGTCCCGCCAGCGCGGCCGCGCCGACGGCGATCAGCCCGGAGAGGGCCAGAAGCCAGGCGCGGCGTGCGAAGAGGGAGGGATCGAGCACGGCGACCGCCGTCACCCAGATGCCCAAGACGGTGTTGCCCAGGTTGCCGATCACGGCCGTTTTTCGTCCTCCTTTCCATGAAGCCGCTCCAGGCCTGCCCAGGCGAGCGGAGGGAGCACCGCATAGCCGATCAGGCCCGCGAGCAGAAAGATCTTCCAGCCGAGATGGAGCGAGCCGGTTCGAAGGAGGAGCAGGCAGACGAGAGCTTGCAGGCCGAAGAAGCATCTGCCCACCAGGAGGAGCCGGCGGGACCGGTTGAGCTTTCCGACGGCGAAGAAGCTTCCGTAGGCTCCGCCCGCCAAGGCGAAGAGCGCCAGCAGGAGCGAAGAAAAGAGCAGTTCTTCGGGCTTCATCGGGCCGCCTCCGTCGAAGCGGGGATCCGCGGCGCCCGGCTGCCCTTGCCGATGGTCCACAAATCGAAAAGGAGGACGAAATACCCGGCGGCGAACACCAGCCCGAACAAGGTCCGCGCCTGGAGCCCCTCGGCGACCCACCGATTGGCTTGCCCCAGCAGAAAAGCCTGGAAGGTCGATCCCCCGATCGCCCGTTCGTAGAAAGCCTGGGCCATTCCGGCGATCAGGAGGGAGCCGGCCATTCCGACAAGCCCGAGATTGAGCAGGGCAAACGCCCATTTCCAGGCGCGGCTCTCGAAAGGCCCGTTTCCGGCACGGGCTTTCTGGAGGACCAGGTAGATGACCGAAAGGACGGCGCATCCGTAGGCGCCCCAAAAGGAGAAGTGCGCGTGCGAAGCGGTCCATTGGGTGCCGTGCGCAAAGAGGTTGATCTGGGGCAGTGTCATCATGAAGCCCCAGACCCCGGCGCCCAGGAAGTTGCCGAAGGCCTCGGCGAGGAGCCACGCAAAGGCGGGCCGGTTGGTCAGCTGGTGCTGATGGGCGCCCGCATCGTAGACGGCGTGGATCACCATCCCCAGGAGGGGAAGCGGCTCCAGGGCCGAGAAGAACCCTCCGATCCCCAGCCAATAGGAGGGCGTTCCGATCCAGAAATAGTGATGGCCCAGGCCGAGGATGCCGGTGCCGAGCACGAGGGCGACCTCGACGTAGAGCCAGGATTCGACGATCGCCCGCGAAGCGCCGAGCAGATGGAGGAGCGACCAAGCGAGCACGCACCCGATGAAGACCTCCCATGTCGCTTCCACCCATAGGTGGATCAGCCACCACCACCAGAAGAGATCCTTCGACATGTTCGGCTCGAACGAAAATGCGTTGAGAAAGAGAACCGTCAGCGGGACCAAGTCGGCGATGAGCACCGCGAGAATGCCGGTCATCCGCCGCGCCCGAATCGCCGTAGCCGCCACATTAACGCCGAAGAGGACGATGACCCCGGCGATCAGCAGGCAAGCCCAGCGGGGGGCCTCGACGAACTTTCTCCCTTGATTGATCAGCCAGAGGCTGGAGATATCCGTCCCTCCGTGCTGGAAGACGATCAAGGTGGCCGCGACGGCGGCCACCGTCCCGACAAAGACCCAGAAGGCCTTTTCGGCGAGCCCGATCCCTTCGACCTCCCGCTCCAATTCCAGCGGCAAGAACCAGTAGACCGCACCTAGGAACCCCATGAGCAGCCAAAGAACGAGGCTGTCGATATGGAGGATCTTGGCCGTGCTGAAGTGGAAGGTGTTCAGCAGGAACCCGAAGCGCTGGTAGTAGACGGCCGTGAGCAGGCCCGCCGCGATCATGACGCCGAAGAGCAGGATGGCCGCCCGGAAATAGCGTAGGGCCAATCGCTGGGAGCGGTAGAGTGTCATTGGTTTCCTATTCTCCGAATCGCGCGGGAAAACCGTTGGTTTCGATCGAGGAGACCCATTTGAGGTAGGCGACCAGCGCTTCCGCGTCCGCCTGATCGATTCGGAGATTGGGCATGAGGCGAGGGCCGATCGGAAACCGATCGGGATCGCGGAGGAAGCGGGCCATGGCCTCCTCCCGGCTCGAGGCTCCCGTCATCGCCTGCCAGGATGCCCAGATGGGATCGAGCCAGCTTTTCGTGAGATCCGGCGCGTAGTAGGCTCCGATGCCGAAGATCGTGTGGCAGTCGAGGCAGGCCCGCGTCTGGATGACCAATTTTCCCCGCCGCACGAGCTCCTCCGCTTCCCGCGGGGTGTATCGGCGGCCGAAGAGAAGCTCCTCTGCGCCCAGGACAGGATGGGACTGATTGGTCGCCGCATCGAAGCGGTAGTCGATCCGCCGGTTGATTACCGTGTATTCGGGCACATTCCGCCCTCCGGCGCGGATTGCCCGCAGCGTGTCGATCGAAAGGATAGCCAGCACCGCGAGCATCACCGCCGAGGCGCTGATCGCTCCGGCGCGCCAAAACTTAGGGTCCTCGATCATGCGGGCCTCCGGGCTGCTTCCAAGAAGCGCCTCGGGCGATCGGCGTGCCTTCCTGCCGGCGTACGCCGATCCTAGATCGGCTCCCCGAGCCCGAGCAAGACATTTCCGCTCCGCCGAGGCCGCCGGAAGGAGCTAGAAAAGATCGGGCTCCTCCGGGAGCGGAGAGGAAGCCTCCTTGGGCGGCGGAGGAGGGTCGGGCCGCCGCTGGGGGACGATGGCGATATTCTCGCGGCTCTGGAGGCGGTCCAAGGCAAGCTGTGCCCGGGCGAGCTGGCGGAACTGATACTGGGCTTGCACCGGCTTCCGGTCGGGGGCAGGCTTGAGTCGCAAGTAGGTCCCGTCGGGCTGGAGGACCCGGGCTTTGACGCAGTCGGCCAGGTAGGTCTCCAGGATCTCGTCTTTCAGCCGTTTCTTGATCTCCGGATCCTCGACCGGGAAAGCGACTTCGATTCTGCGGTAGAGGTTGCGCGGCATCCAGTCGGCGCTGCTCAGATAGATCTTCGGGTCGCCGCCGTTCTCGAAGTAGAAAATGCGGGAGTGCTCCAGGAAGCGGCCGACGATGCTGACGACACGGATATGCTCGCTCACCCCGGGGAGCCCGGGACGGAGGCAGCAGATGCCGCGGACGATCAGATCGATCCGGACGCCGGCCGCGGAGGCGCGGTAGAGAGCCTTGATGATCTCGGGATCGACCAAGGCGTTCATTTTCGCGATGATCCGCGCCGGCTTCCCTTGCCGGGCAAACTCCGTCTCGGCAGCGATCCGTTCCTGAAACTCTTCGGCCATGCGGAACGGGGCGACCAGGAGCTTGCGGATCCCGTGGAAGCGGGAGAGGCCGGTGAGGATGTTGAAGAGGGTGCCTACCTCCTTGGTGAGGTCGTCCCGGGTCGTCAACAGGCTCAGGTCGGTGTAGAGGCGGGCCGTGCCGACGTGATAGTTGCCCGTGCCCAGCTGGACGTAGAGGCGGATCCGGTCCGAATCCCGGCGGATGATCTCAAGCATCTTGCAATGGGTCTTGAGGCCCAGGAGGCCGTAGACCACGTGAACGCCGGCCTCCTCAAGCTGCCTCGCCCAGATGATGTTGTTCGCCTCGTCGAATCGTGCCTTGATCTCGACCAAGGCGATGACCTGCTTGCCGTTTTCCGCGGCGTGCATCAGTGCGCGGACGATCGGAGAATCCCCCCCCGTGCGGTAGAGCGTGATCCGGATGGCGAGGACGGCGGGGTCGACGGCTGCCCTTCGCACCAGGTCGACGACGATCCCGAAGCTCTCGAACGGGTGGTGGAGCAGGACATCCCGGCGGCGCAACAGCTCGAAAAGATCGGAATGCGAGGCCAGGTCCTTGGGAATCACGGGCGTCCACGGCCGGTCCCGCAGGTGCGGGAAGGCTTCATGGGCGCAGATCGGCAGGAGATGGAGAAAGCTAAGGGGCTCGAAGTGCCGGTAGCTGTCCTCCTTCGTCAACCGCAGCGCCTTGAGGAGGAACTCCTCCATTTGCGGAGCGCAGCTCTCTTCGATCTCCAATCGGACCGCGTTCCCTCGGTTCCGCTTGCGCAGCTCTTCCTCGACCGTTTCCAGCAGGTTCTCCGCCTCCTCGTCATCGATGTAGAGGTCGCTATTCCGCGTCACCCGGAAGGCATTGATGTCGCTGATCTCGTCCCCGGGGAAAAGGCTGCCGAGGAAGAGGGCGATGACTTCCTTGATCTGGATGAAGCGATATCGGCCCTGGCCGCTGCCCGGCAGCGTGAGCAGCCGCGGCAGGCTGTGCGGTACCTGGACGATCTCGAAATCCGCCAAGTGGGCCGACACCGGCCGGCGGAGCGTGACGATCAGGTTGAAGCTTTTGTTGGTTACCTGGGGAAACGGATGGCTGGGATCGACCGCCAGCGGGGTCAGCACGGGCAGGACCTCGTCGGTGAAGTAGCGCTCCGCCCAGCTTCTCTCCTCCGCGGTAAGGTCGTCTCTTTGACAGAGCTCGATGCCGTTCTTCCGCAGCAGCGGCTCGACCTCGCCGCGCCAGATCTCGTACTGGCGCGCAACCAGCTGGTGCGCACGCCTTTGGATGGCATCGAAGACCTCTTCGGGGCTCAGGCCGTCGGGCCCGGTCTGGTCACTCTGGTTTTCGACCTGTTGCTTGATTCCGGCGACCCGGATCTCGAAGAACTCGTCGAGATTCGAGCTGAAGATGCAGAGGAAGCGCAGCCGCTCGAGCAACGGCTGTGTCGGATCCGCCGCTTCTTCCAGGACCCGGGAGTTGAACTCGAGCCAGGAGAGCTCCCGGTTGATGAAGTAGGCGGGATTCTCGAAGCCGTTATTCATCGGCGGTTCTTTAGCGAAATATGTTAGTTAAGCATGATCCGGGCCGCCCGCCGATGGAAATCTTGAGGTGGCCGCCTTTCTGCGTGGGCGCTTCCGGCCGAAGAGAACGCCCCTGCCGGCCTCACCGTCTACCGGAAGTCATGCGAGCCCGGCCGGGGCAGGCCTGGGGAAGGCAAGCAGGCGATCTTCTCTCCCCGGATCTGGACGTGGCCACGGACCTTCTCGAGGATCCCTTCGGCCAGGAGGAACGGTTCTACGGAAAGGAGAAGGCGGCGGGCTTCGAAGAGATCGGGAGGGATAATCACGTTGGCGATCCCCGTCTCGTCCTCCAGGGAAAGGAAGAGGAAGCCCTTGGCCGTGCCCGGCCTTTGCCGGCAGATCACCGCTCCGGCCACCTGCACGCGCATCCCGTGGGGAAGCCCGCGAAGGTCGGCGGCTTTTCGGGCGGCCGGTGTCCTTGGGCGCAAATAGGTCATGGGATGAGGCCCTAAGGTGATCCCCGTCCCGGCGTAGTCCGCCTGCAGCCGCTCGGGAGGCGTCATGGGCGATAGCGGGGAAGGGCCTTCGGTCGGTCCGGGGAAGAGCTCCTCGGAAAAGAGAGGCCGCTCGAGCTGCCAAAGCGCCTCCCGCCGGTGGGCGGCGAGCCCTTGGAAGGCGCCTAAGGAAGCCAGGAGGCGCAGCTCTTTCCGGCTGAGCCGAACGCGGCGCCGGAACTCCTCCAGCGACCGGAAGGGTGCCTCCGCCCTCGCGGAGAGGATTCGCTCGCGCGCCGCGCCGCTGAGCCCTCGTGCCAGCCGGAGGCCCAACCGGACCGAGCCGTCTTCCTCGATCGTGCAGGAGTCTTCCGAAGCCAGCACCGAGATCGGCCGGAAGCGGATCCCCCGCCGCTTCCCCTCTTGGATCAGGGTGTCCGGGGAATAGAAGCCCATCGGCTGGTGGTTGAGGAGGGCTGCGTAAAATTCGGGTCCGTGGTGGGCCTTGAGATAGGCGCTGGCGTAGGCGAGGCCCGCCCAGGCGATCGCGTGGCTTTCGGGAAAGCCGTAGAGAGCGAAGGAGGAGAGGGAGCGAGCCACCCATTCGATGGTGGAGGGGGCGATGCCCCGCGCCCGCATCGCCTGGGCGAGGTTGCCGAGCGCCTGCTCCATCCGCCGGGGATCCCGGCGAAATCCGAGCGCCCGCCGCAGCTCCTCGGCTTGGGCCGCCGAGAAGCCGCCGAGCACCATCGCGATTTGGAGCGCCTGCTCCTGGAAGAGCACTATCCCCAGGGTCCGCTCGAGAATCGGCGCCAGCCGAGGGTCGGGATAGCGGATCGGCTCCCGGCCGCAGCGGCGGGCCAGATACCTTCCGATCAACCCTCCGTGGATCGGTCCCGGACGGACGATGGCCACTTGCACCACTAGGTCGTAAAAGCATCGGGGGCGGAGCCGCGGGAGGATCGACATCTGGGCGCGGCTCTCGACTTGGAAGACCCCGACCGTCTCCGCCCGTTCCAGGAGCGCAAAGGTCGCGGAATCGTCCTTGGGCAGGCGGGCGATATCGACCGGTAGCCCCCGCGACCGGCACCGCGCGGCCGCCTCCTCGATCACCGCGATCATCCCGAGCCCCAGCAGATCGATCTTCACCATCCCGAGCTCCTCGCAATCATCCTTGTCCCATTGGAGGACCGAGCGGCCCGGCATGGCGGCATTTTCCAAAGGGACGATCCGGTCGAGCTCGCCCTGCGCGATCACCATTCCTCCCGGATGCTGGCCCAAGTGGCGCGGCAGGTGGAGGAGCTTGGGGTAGAGGCGGAGAAAGGCTGCCTGCCGTGGATCGGCCGGGGAGAGCCCGCTCTGCCGGCCGTGTTCTTCCCAGGAAAGCGTGTGCGGATAGTCTCCTCCCGGGAAGAGGGCGGAGAAGCGATCCAGGAGCTCCGTGGGCAGGGAGAGGACCTTGCCGAGGTCGCGGGCGGCGCTCCGTCCCTGGAAGCAGATCACGCTGGCCGTCATCGCCGCTCCCCGGCGCCCGTACCGGCGGTAGACCTCTTGGATGACCCGCTCCCGGGCCTCTCCGCTCGGCAGGTCCAGATCGATGTCGGGCCAGCCCTTTCTTCCTTCGCTCAGGAAGCGTTCGAAGAGCAAGCGGCTTCCGACCGGGTCGACCGTGGTGATCCCCAGGCTGTAGCAGACCGCGCTGTTGGCGGCACTCCCCCGGCCCTGCACCAGCATCCCCTCCCGCGTGCACCAGCGGACCAGGTCCCAGACGATCAGGAAATAGCCGGCGAAGCCAAGCCTCCGGATCACCTCGAGCTCGTGCTGGAGCTGCCGGCGGACCGCCGGGGAGAGAGAGCCGTAGCGCTTCGGCGCTTCGGCCCAGACCACTCCTTCCAGGAACTCCTCCTCGCTTTCCCCCGCCGGAGTGGGATAGCGAGGAAAGCGGTAGCCCAGGTCCTCCAAGGAGAAATCGATCCGGGAGGCGATCCGCGCGCTCTCCTCGATTGCTTCCGGAAGATCGGCGAAGAGGGCTGCCATCTCTTGGGGAGACCGGAGATGCCTCTGGTCGTTCGCGGAGAGCAGCGACCCTGCCGCCTCGAGGGTGGTATGCGCCCGCAGGCAGTGGAAGACATCGAGCAGGAGACGCTCCTCGGCCTTCGCGTAGAGGACCCCTCCGGTCGCCACGACGGGCAGGCCGAGCTCCCGGGCGACCGCGGCGAGCCGCCGCGTCCGGAACCGGTCGCCGCGCAGCCCGCTCCGTTGCAGCTCGACGAAGAGCCGATCCGGTCCGAAGAGCCTGAGGAGCCGTCGCGCCGGCACTCTCGGATCCTCCCCTCGGGCGAGCGTCCGCAAAAGCGGGCCCTCCTCATCCCCGGTCAAGGCCAGGAGTCCCGGAGCGGCCTCTTCCAGCTCCGCCCACCGGACCCGGGCTTCCCCCTTGGGGCTGCGCAGCTTGGCCTCGGAGAGGAGCCGGCAGAGGTTTTGGTAGCCCTCGCGCGTTTCAACGAGCACAGGCAGGATCGACCCGTCCTCGAGAGTGATCTCCGTCCCGACCAGCGCGCGGATGCCGGCCTCCCGCGCGGCGGCATGGAAGCGGGGGATCCCGTACACCCCGTCCCGATCGCAAAGCGCAAGCCCGGGCAGGCCCAGCCGGGCCGCCTCCCGAGCCAGATCTTCCGGCCGGGAAGCCCCTCGGAGGAAGCTGAAGGCGCTCCGGGCGTGGAGCTCGACATAGGGAAACCGGCGGGGCATGGGAACAAACTTTCCCAATGGATATAATACATATGTATTATATAGCAATGCTGAACTCCCGGGAAGAATGCCGCTGTCGCCGGATCGCCCGCCGTTGCGCCGCCGGAGCCGGCGGAGAAACCTATCGGGATTCCTTTTTTCTTCGTTCTCCGCCGAAGCGCAGGGCCTGCCGGACCTTCGGCATCTCCAGGGAGAGTTCCGGCGGGAGCGGGGTCCGCAAGGTCTCCGCGAAGGAATGGACGGCAACCGGCTTTTCCGCGTCTTGCGGGAAGCGGGAGATGCGGACCGTTTCCTGGCGCCGGCCGAAGATCCGGTATTCCTTGACTCCCGCCCGGCGGCGGATGTCCGCCTTGCCGACCAAGCCGATGCGGGCGGCGGAAGGCGAGAGGATCCCGGCCGCGAGCGCGGGGATCGCCCTTCCCGGACGTTCGCGTCGTCGTCCCAGCCGGCCGTTTCCTCCGCCATGAGGAGATTCCCGGGAATGAGCTCCCGATGTTCTCCCTCGGGAGTCGCGAGCCAATCCTTTGCCGTGTGCGGGCCGGGAGTCGTCGTGGGCATGATGGCCTCGTTTCCTGCCGCTGCCGGAATACCGGCGCCCCCTGGAAAAGGGCAAGGAGGGGCGGGGGCATGCGCCGGCGGCAGGGAGGGGAGGCGGCGGCGCGGCTCACCCGTACTCTCCTTCGATCCGCCAGCCTTCCGGCAGCTCCGCCAGCCGGAGGATCCTGCCGCCGCGGAGGGCGACATCCCACTCCTGCCGCGTCCACTCCTCCTCCCACCACCTTCCGGATAGGGGATAGGGCCCCGCCGTGCCTTCGATCTTCCACGTTCCCTCCGGGGTTTGCAGCTCTCTAGGTCTCCCTTTCTCCTGCCGCACCGCCGCCGGGACCGGCGGGCGGAAGCGGCGCAGGGGGGCTCCCAAAACCGGAGGAGTCGTGGGTGCGGATAGGGCGGGACGAAGCCGGGGATCGAATGCCTCCAAGAGAAAGCCCTCCGGTCGATGGTCGGAGGAGGGTAGGGGCAGGCCCACCCGCTCCTCGCCCATGAGCGACAAGAGCCGTCCCAAGGTCGCCGAAAGCCGCGCGGGATCGGGGATCGTCCCTCTTTCCCAGGCCGGCTGGTGCCATGGAGGAAGGGCGGGAGCGATCCGGAGGCGAAAACCCGCCAGGGGAGAAGCGGTGCGGCAGTTCTCCAGGAAGGGATCGAGAAGCTCGAGAAGCTTTTGCGGCTCCGCCGTCGGGGCCGGCACCGAAAAAGAATATTCCCGCGGAGCTTCCTCCTCCGGGCGGAGAACCAGGGAGAGAGAGCCGGCCGCCTTGCCCTCCCGCTCCAGCCGCTCGCCCAGAGAGCACAGGGAGGAGCGCAAGGCTTCCCGCAGAGGACGGAGCTCCTCGATCGGCGGCTCCCACTCCCGCTCCGCCTCGAAGGGCTCCTCCGGGAGGAGGGGTTGCAGAAGCCCGCCTTCCTTCCCTTGGGTCCGTTCCCAAAGAGAGAGACCGTCCGGTCCGAGCCTCTCGACCACCCCTTCCCGGGGTAAGGCGGCCAGCTCGGCGGGGGTTCGCACTCCCCAGAGCCGGAGGAGCGAGGCAAGCTCGGCATCGGACGCGACCTCTTCGATCGGAAGCTCGCCCGCGATCTCCTCCGCCCTCCGGACGATGCGGCAGGGACGAGCGACCCGGGCCGCCCAAAGGGCGATCTCGGGCGTGGGCCCGATCCCGACTTGGAGACTGTAGCCGCTGTCTTGGAAGAGCGCAGGAAGAGCCGTGGGATCGGAAGCATCGGCCCCGGATCCCGGCCCTACCGGCGACTCCTTTTGGAATTTCGGGTGGCGGCGGAGGTCGAGGAGGCAAAGGCCGGGAGCCCGCTCCTCGACCTGCCCCGAGCACCGGTAGGCCGAATCCCGGAGGAGGCGGCCGAGCGCTTCTTCCTGCCGACGATTCCGGGAAAGGAAGAGCAGGCGAGGGCATCGTGCCAGCCCCTGGGCCGGACTCATTCCCGGCTCGACTCCCTCCGCCCGGGCTTCCGGATCGACCTCCCGGATTTTGGCTTTCGGCCCATCGCCTTCCACCAGAGCGGCGGGCTTCCCTCCGGGAACCGGTCGGGCCCGCCGGGCGGCTTGGAGAGAAAATCGGGGCAGAAGCAGCGCGGCAAACATAGGACGGCTCCCATCCCTGCCCCTCTACCCGGCGGCCGTCGCCGGGCGGGCGGGCGATTCGGGGTTTGCGGCGCCGGAGAGCCGCAAGGGGATAAGCCGGAGCCTCTGCCAGAGGGATTCCCTAGGCTCCTCCAGGCAGGCCAAGGAGAGGGAAGACTCGATCCGGTAGCGCTCCCGGGCCGCGGGAATCGCGGGGACCGGGGTGCTCAGGAGCGCGGCCGTCCCTTTTGTTTCCGTCAGGCGGCCGAAGCGGTGCCAGGTTGTCGAGGGGATCCGGCGGAGATCGGGAAGCGGAAGCCGGCCGAGGTCGATCCAGACCAGGGGAAAGCTCCCGTCCCGGAGCAGAAGGTCGGCCGCGCGGAGGATCTCCCGGGGGAGGCGGCAGCGGATCCAGAGCAGGGAGGGGCGGGTCCGGCCAGGGCGCTCTTGGGGTCGAACGAATCGGCCCCGTCGACCAGCGCCACCGGGAGGCCGATCCGGGCGCAAAAGCGGAGAGCGGCCGAAAGCAGGAGCCCCGCCCCCGGGCCGGAGGCCACCATCTCGGTGAGCGCATGGGAAAGGACCCCGCGCCGCAGCCAAGGGTCGGGGCTCTCCTCGAGAAAAGAGAGGCGCTTGCGCCGAGGCGGCTGCGGAGCCTCAAGAAGGCCCAGCCGGCGGGCGATTTCGAGCAGCTGCGACGGAAGCATGGAAGAAGAGTATACAAATGTATTATACTTGTAAAGAAGCTGTTGAAGACATGTCAAACTGACCGCTTTGGTAACAAGTGATCTGACCGCTCGGGGTATTGGATTGTTCTTTCCTTTGGGGTTCTTGCCCTTGCCCCGGGCCAAGGGCAAAGTTCTGCTCTTCTTAAGCCGCCTTGGTTTGGTGTAGCTCCAGCGGCTTGCCCTCCGAGTCCTACCAGCCGACGATCCGGTGGCCGTACCGGACGCTGAGGTTGCCGTCGAGATGCTCACAGACCCGGACCCGGCATTTGGCCAAGCCGCTGCGCCAGCTTTGGGGCAAGATCTGGAGCTTCTTCCGCCCCCAGTGGACCGTGTTGTCGTTGCCGACGATTCGGTCGTCCTGAACGCAGAGGATCCCATCCAGGTCGGCTCCTCCGGCCGGGATAAAGGCGCTCTCCTCTTCCTTGGGCTTTACGGCCAGGGTGCGGTTATGCCAGGGAAGAAACTTCTTCCGGATGTACTCGTTGGCCGCTTCCAGGGTCTGAATGCCCGCGGCCTGGATCTCCCGCGGCAACCGCCCCTGCCAGGTGCCGAAGAAGCGCTCCATCCGTCCTCGGCCCTGTGGACAGTAGCTGGGAATGTGCTCGATGCCCAACTGCGCCAGCGCCCGGCCGACCTGCGTCAACTGCTCTCGGTCTACCCCTTTTCCCGCCTCGGGCGTGTGGAAAAAATGGCTGCCCCGGTCGGTGTAGAGGCTGCAAAAAAGCCCCTCTTTCTCAATGACGCTCCGTAAGCCCGAAAGGATCGCTTTGGTCCCTTCCTCCTCGCACAAAAAGGCCTCGTAGACTTCGCTGGTCGCATCGTCCACAAAGGCGATCAGATCCGGCTGCCATCCCAACCCCGGAATCCAATCATGAGTGCTCCCGTCCACATGCAAGAACATCCCCCGCATCGGCCTCCGCTTCCTCCGATCAAAAAGCCCGTCGTATCCCCAAATCCGGTACCGAGCGCGCCACCGCCGAAGGGTCCGAGAACTCCATCCCAAAATCTCCGCCGCATCCAACCAACTGATCCGCTTGGCCATCGCCCGCATGATCACCTCCTGAACTTTCCTGACTCGCCATCCTTCCGCTTCGCCAAAGCCGTCCATGCCCCCATCTCATGGACCCTCCAGCCCCCAATACCCAAGCGGTCACTTCACTTGTTCTCGCGGCGGTCACTTCACTTGCTTACGACACCCGAGCAAAATAGGCCTTGACTCATCCACCGGAATCGACTTGTTTAACTCGTCAATGGCCCGTAAGCTCGTATTACCCTTTACTTCGCCTATGTCTGTCGCGCCTGATCCCGAAGGGAATTCTCACTCGTCGCAGGCCGGTTCGATCCCTTCCGAGTCGGAGAAGGCGGCCGCCGCGCAGAAGAACGATGCAGAATCCGCAGCGGGGGAAGCCAAGCCGACTTGTTGGACCACTCACTTGTCCACCAAGGGGCAGGTCGTGATCCCCGAGCAGATCCGGAAAGACTTCGGCATGCGGCCGGGAGACGAGTTCGTGGTCGTTGCCCTTAACGACTTGATCTTCCTGAAACGGGTCTAGGCAGCAATCCGTATACGCGCTCTCTCGGCCGGGGAAGGGGAGGGGGAAACGGCTGCTGCTTCGAGGTGCAAATCCTCCGCCGGCCCAGGGAATCGAAAACGGCTACGGCCGATAAGCCTCCCGAGCGCCCGGCGGTGACAGCCGCCGAGGCTATCCTGCCAGCGCCGATGCGAAACCGACGCGGATCGTCGAAGGAAAACTGACCTATTTGGCTGACACGGGCAGCCGGGAGGCTGCGGATGGCGGCGAGGGAGGTCCGGCTAGGGAGGCGGCGGGGCATCGGGATTCGGGAGCGGGGCTCTACGGGGGCATCCGTCAGCTCCAGGTCCGGCCGGCTCCGGGGAAGCGGCGGAGCTCTGCGGGTTTTCCGTCTCTGTCGGCCCCACCGGGTAAAGAGCAGGGGCAAAGCCGAGCGGTTTGACGGCTATCCGCCATATCTCACCAATAGCGGGCATAGCGGAGGGCAAAAAAGCCGACAAAAGGGCATAGGAAAGGCCGTCTTTCCCTGGTATAAGTGCGTTAAGAAGACGTTACTACAACCAGAAAAAAGAAACGGCCTTCCATGACAGAGTGTAGCCAAGAGACTTTTGCGTTTACAGATCATTTTTCGCGACGGGTGGAAGCGGGATTTACCGCGGGTCGGATCTCCAGCGATGGGGGCGCAATTCTGTTGCGGGAAGCGGATCGGAAGATCGGTTTGTTAAGACGGTTAGAGGGTTGCTTCGTGGATCGACGCCATCCGAAACACATTGTGCATCGGGTACGGGAGATGCTTGCCCAGCGCATCTTCGGGATTGCGATGGGCTACGAAGACCTCGACGACCATGAGCAGTTGCGGACCGATCCGTTGGTTGCTCTCCTGAGCGGGAAAAGCGATCTGGAAGAGGATCTGGCGGGCAAGAGCACGCTCAACCGGCTGGAGCTGGTGGGTCGAAGCGAGCGCTACCACAAGATCGACTACTCGGCCGAAGCGATTGACCGTCTTCTGGTCGATCTCTACCTCCAATCGCATCCCCAGCCCCCTGAGGAGGTGGTGCTCGATCTGGATGCGACCGACATCCCCCTTTACGGACATCAGCCGGAGCGCTTCTTCCATGGTTACTACGACTCCTACTGCTATTTGCCGCTCTACATCTTTGCTGGCGATCAACTCCTTGGCGTCCGGCTTCGGCCATCGAACCAGGATGCGTCGGCGGGCTCCCTTACGGAGGTGAGCCGGATCGTGGAACAACTCCGTACCCGTTGGCCCGGAGTCCGGATCGTGCTCCGGGCCGATTCGGGCTTCTGCCGGGAAGAGATCATGGCTTGGTGCGAAGCCAATCAAGTCGACTACCTCTTCGGCTTGGCCCGCAACGAGCGCTTGTGCCGGACCATTCAGGGGTCGATGGAGCAAGCCCGTCGTCTGCACGAGTCGAGTGGCAAGCCGGCCCGCTTCTTTACCGAGTTTGCCTACCGCACCTTGAGCAGCTGGTCGAGGGAGCGCCGGGTGGTCGCCAAAGCCGAGTACCTGGAAAGAGGGGAGAATCCGCGCTTTGTCGTGACCTCTCTCTCCACCGAGGAGTGGCCCGCCCAAAACCTTTACGAGAAGCTCTACTGTGCTCGTGGCGACATGGAGAATCGGATTAAGGAACAACTCTACCTCTTTGCCGACCGGCTCTCGACCGCGCAAATGGCCAGCAACCAACTTCGCCTCTACTTCTCGGCTCTCGCTTACACCCTGGTGGAAGCGCTGCGACGGCTCGGTCTGCGAGGAACGGACTGGGCCGAGGCCCAGGTCGACACCCACCCTTCGGATCAAGCTCTTTAAGATCGGCACGCTGGTCCGCGTCAGCGTCCGCCGCGTCTTCCTCTCGATGAGCAGCGCCTATCCTTGGAAGAGCCTCTTTACCCACGTCTTCCGAGTGCTGCGTTGCTGAGCATCTGCCAAAACCGCAGATCTGTTCCTTCGGCAAAGCCTACGACCAGGCGGAGCCTTGCTCCACAACCGGCTTTTTGCGCTTTGCAGTGCTCGCGTTAAGGCAAATCGAATGAAAATCTTGCTCGATCCCGCCTCACGAAGAGCTCTGCGCGGGCGGAACTGCTCGCAAGCGACTCAACCGGCACCTCTCTCGCCCGAAAGCTCGTACTGGTGAGAAATGGCGGCTATCTCCAAGGAAGCGTCCTCAGGCCGCCGGCCGCGCGCACGGCGGCTTCCGGTCTTGTGCCGGATCCTGCCGCCGGCGATCCAAACGGTCGAGGACTTCGACTGGAACCATGCCGGAGGGGCGCCCGAGGCCCCGAATCCTCGAGTCGGCGAACCTGGCCTTGATCGGGCGCGCCGAAAACCTCCCCTTGCCCGGTCCCGGCGGGGCGGGCAAGACCCAAGAGGCGCTTCCTCTCGGCGGCCGACCCGACAGTCCAGTGGGGCCGGCGGCCGTGCTCGATCGGCTGCTGCACCATGCCCATATCGTCCGGATCGCCGGCGAAAGTTGCCGCCTCAAGGACAAGCGGAAAGCGGCATGGATGCCCGGAGGCGATCGAGGAAGCCCTTTTTCTCCCGCCGCTGGGCGCCGGCCCGCCGGCGGGAGGAGGCCTCGCGTCCTCGGCTGCGGCGGCCGGAACCCCCCCGTGTCCTCGACGGGTTGCGCCCGTTCCCCCTAATGCAAGCAGGTCGATTTTCGATCGGCGATTCCGGAAAAAGCGGGCCGGTTTTCCATCGGCGTTGACACTATCCCGCCGTTCCGAGCCATCGTGGCCCGGCGGACGAGACCGTCCGCCCGTTCCCCCGGACAAGAGGCGTCCGCATTCGGATTCGTGCCGGGGCGGAGGCCTCCTTTTCGGCTTGCCCGCGGAATGTCCTTCAGCGCCAAGCCGAGCGAAGTCAGGCCGCGGAAGCCGAACGGTTGATTCCCGCCGTCAGGACGTTCGCTAGCTCCCGAAGCTGGGACCACTCACGGCTCGAGGGAGGACGCAGCAGGCGAAGACAGACCGTCTCCTTGTCGGCGAGGACCAGAAACTGATCGCCTCTTTTGAGGCCGATCCGTTGGCAAACGGCTTCGGGAATCACGATCTGCCCTTTGACGCTCAGCCGGGTGGTGCCGGCAGTCCGCGCGCTCCGCTTCGACGAGGACGCTCTTCGCGCCCCCTTACGGGAATTAGCCTTGGCGGAGTTGTCGTGCAGAGCTGAAGTCATGGTAAGCACTTACTATGCCAATAGGGCATTGTCAACGGACTTTTCGTCACAAACTTGTCACAAAACGAAAAAAATCGAAGTGTGGCAACATGTAAGAAGCTGCATTCCGAGAGGCGCAGCGGCTTTCCTGCCCCGGGAGGGACGCTTTTGCGTTTTTGCGGGATTCCCGGTGCGGGGCGGCCGAGGAAGAAAAGCGGAAGAACGGTTTGAGGGCGCATGCTGCGGAGGGCTCGGCAGAGTCGGCGTCAGGGGCGGGCGGCCGCCTTCCGGGCGGCCAGCGCCCGGAGGGCTTCGCAAAGGGAGGATTCCGGATCGGCCCCGCAGGGGACCGCCAGGAGGGCGCCGTCGGCCAGCTCGGCAGGCGGCTCGTATCGCCCGTCGAGGAAGGCTAGGTCCTCCGCCCGCGCATCGGAGACGACATCCGGTCTGTCGGCGCGCGCGGAAAGCCGTTGCTTCCGCGCGTTTTCGCCGGCTTGTGCTTCGAGGAACAGGAGATCCGCTCCGGCCTGCCGGCAGAGTTCCCGGAGCCGTTCCCGATCGTCGCGCCGGGCAAAAGTGGCGTCGAGAAGGCAGCCGTGCTCCGTCCGCAGCGTCTCCCCGGCGCGCCGGAGCAGTTCCCGGTAGGTCCTCTCGGAGAACTCCGGGGAATAGAGCCAGGAGCGCACCTCTGCGCTCGGCCTCCCTTCGAGAGGGAGGCCGGCCAGCCCTTTGCGAATCGGGTCCGAGGCGAGCACGGGCCACCCGATGGCGCGTCCCAGCCCGCCGGCGAGGGTCGATTTGCCGGACCCGATTCGGCCCATGACTGCGAGGACAGCCGGTCGGAAACCGACCGTGGCGAACCGGAGGGCGAGCGCAAAGTAGCGCCGGGCGCGCCGCCGGCATGCTTCCTGGGCCTCGCCCGGGACCAACGGATCGCGGGCCGTCATCGATTCGACCTTCCCCCGCACGTAGGCTCGCTGGCAGCAGTAGAAATCCGAAAGCTTGAGCATATCCGGGTCGTCCAAGCAGCGGGCCAGTCGTTCGAGGAAGTAGCAGCAAAGGTCCACCCGCCCTTGGAAAGTGAGGTCCATCGCCAGGAAGGCGGCGTCGCTGGCGACATCCACCGAACGGAAGCGTTCGTTGAACTCGATCCGGTCGTAGATGCAGAGACTTTTCGGAGAAATGTGGATGTGCTCGAGGTGAAGGTCTCCGTGTCCGCTCTTGATCCAACCTTCCCGTATCCGCCGCTCGAAGAGCGCGGCCTGCCGCCGGTAGAACTCCTCGGTGAAAAATCGGAGCGTTTCCCAAGTCATCCGGTCGATCGTCCTGCCGATATCGACCTCGGTTTGCGCAAAGTTTTCATCGGAGGTGATCTTCAGCTTCTCGACCCGGCCCCAATCGAGCGTCGCCCGGTCGGGCTGCTGGCCGCTATAGAACGCCGCTAGCCGCTCGGCGATCCGGTCGAGTTCGGGTTCCCCGAACCGCCCCTGGAGCAGAAGACGCTTCGCGAAGAACTCCTCGGCAAGCCGGGCCATTTGTACGGCGTATTCCACCGGCTCTCCGTCACCGCCGAAGCGGAGCGAGCCCCTTTGCCGGACGATCGGGATCACACCCAGGTAGGCTTCGGAGCAGAGCTCCCGGTTCAAGGCGATTTCCTGCTCGCAGAAGTATTTCCGCTTTTCGAGGGTCGAGTAGTCGAGAAAGCCGAAGTTGACGGGTTTTTTGACCTTGTAGACGTAAGGGGGGACGACGAAGACATAGGAGGCATGGGTCTGAAGGAAGTCGACCCGCTCAGGATGGTGCGGATAGGAACGCGGATCGCGCAAGAAAGCGAGAAGCTCTTCCGGGGAGGCCGATGGGGGGATGGGGGCTTCGTGACTAGGCATGTATCGAAAGTTCCTGGTATGCTTGCCAGGAACTTGTAGCGGAAGATCGCCCGAATGGCAAAATCTAGCGGAAGCGCCGAGCAGCCTCCGGGGTTTCCGGAGGAAGCGCGGCGCGGTGACGCCCTCCTGGAGAAAGGGGCTTCGGGAGCGGCGCCAGAGGACTCGGGAAGATCCCTGATCCGGATCGCCGTGGATACCGGAGGGACCTTCACTGACTGCATCGCGCTTTGGGAAGGGCGGCTGCTTTGCTGGAAGCTCCCTTCGACGCCCCACGCTCCCGAAACCGCTCTTTTGGAGGGGATTCGCCGCCTGTTGGAAAACAAAAATCCCGACCGGATCGAGATCATTCATGGGACGACGGTCGGCACCAACGCGGTCCTGGAACGGAAAGGGGCGTGCACCGCTCTGCTGACGACCGAGGGCTTCGAGGATCTGCTCGAGATCGGGAGGCAGAACCGGCCGAAGCTCTATGACCTGGGCCCGTCCAAGCCCGCCCCTCTCGTCCCGGCCGAAAGGCGCTTTGGCGTCCCCGAGCGGGTGGGGCCCCGGGGCGAGATTCTTCGCCCGCTCGACGGCTCGGCCGTTTCGGCGATCGGGAAAACCCTGCGGGATGCGGGGGTGGAAAGCGTCGCAGTCGTCTACCTCTTTTCGTTTGCCAATCCTCGCCATGAAGAGGAGACGGGGAAGCTGCTCCGGCATCTGGAGCTGCCCATTTCCCTCTCCGCCCATGTGCTTCCGGAACACCGCGAATACGAGCGGATGTCGACGACCGTCCTCAATGCCTACATCGCTCCCGTGCTGCGCCGCTACCTGGGCCGCGCCGAAGAAGGGGTAGACTGGATGGCGACGAGAGGAGCGGACGGTACGCCTAGGTCGACTTCCCTCTGGGTGATGCGCTCGAACGGCGGTGCGCTTTCAGCGCGGGGTGCAGGGGAGCGGCCCATCGAGACGCTGCTTTCGGGGCCGGCGGCCGGGGCGGTCGCAGCCGCCGCTTGGGGACGCCTGGTCGGTTTCCCGCATATCATCGCTTTCGACATGGGCGGCACTTCGACCGATGTCTGCCTCGCCGGGGAGGATCCGCTCCCCGAGCGCGGCGGCAGCGTCGGCGGATACCCGATCGGGAGTCCGCTGCTTCCCATTCAGACGGTCGCGGCGGGGGGAGGCTCGATCGCCCGCGTCGACGCTGGCGGGGCCCTCCGGGTAGGTCCCGAAAGCGCGGGTGCGGATCCCGGTCCGGTCTGCTATGGCCGAGGGGAAGAGATCACCGTGACCGATGCGCACCTTTGCCTCGGACGGTTGGGATCCGCCGGCCTGCTGGGCGGAGAGATGCCCCTGGATGCCGACCGGGCCAGGGAATTCTTCGCTCGGTTCTGGCGGGATCGGATGGCGCCGCGCTGGAGTGCGTCGTCCGAAGAGGATCACCCGGTGGAGCGGCTGGCTCAAGGGATCCTCGATGTGATCAATGTCCGGATGGCTCGCGCTATCCAGCTCGTTGCTACGGAGAGCGGGCGGGATCCGCGCGATTTCAGCCTTCTGGCCTATGGGGGGGCCGGCGGCTTGCACGCCTGCGATCTGGCGGAAGCTTTGGAAATCCCGCAGGCCCTCGTCCCGCGGAATCCGGGACTTTTCTCCGCGCTTGGCGGCCTCTTCTCGGATTTTGTGAAGGAGTATGTCGAGACCCTGCTCTGTCCCCAGGAGCGGGCCGACGAAGAGGATCTGCGGAGGATCTTCGGCCGGCTGGCGGGCCGGGCGGAGGAAGAGTTGGATGCCGAGGGGTTTGGCCGGCGTGAACGCGCTCTCTCCTTTTTCGTCGACATGCGCTACGCGGGCCAAGGGCATGAGCTGATGGTCCCGTATTCCGAGGAATATGCCGGGCAGTTTCACCGGTTGCATGAGCTCCGGTTCGGTTATGCCGATTGGGGCAGAAAGACGGAGATCGTCGCGCTGCGGGTGCAGGCTCGGGGCATGCCCCGGAAGCCCGTCCTTGTCCCGGAGGAGGAAACGGGTCCCGAGCCCGGCAAGGATAGCCTGTTGTACGAGGCCCCTGTCTGGTTCGGGGGGCGTGTCGTTCCGACACGCTTTTACCGGAGGGAGCGGCTCCGTCCCGGAAACCGGATCGAAGGACCGGCGGTCATCCTGGAATATAGCGGGACCACGGTCGTCCCTCCTTCTTGGAAGGCGCACGTGGATCGATACGGCGGACTGCTTCTGACGCGCCGGGAAGAATAAGGCGGCGGCGCTAGCGGCCATTTCTCACAAGCTTTCTCCTACGGCTTGCAAAACGGGCTCGTCTGCTTCGCTCCCGCTTGGTTTTCCATCCTCGCAGTATGTCTTCATACAGCTCCGGTGGAAAACCTGCGCCCGCCTTGCACCCAAGCCCATTTGCGGCGCCTCGGCTACGAAATTTGTGAGAAATGGCCGCTAGAGGGCGATCCCGAGGGCCAAGTAGAGGCCGAGGAGGATGCCGGCGCCGGCCAGGCAAGCGCCGAGGATCGTGTCGAAGAGAACGAAGCTGTTTCTTTCCAATTCCGGGCTGTCGATCTGCCGGGCGTTGAGCCGGTATCGGAGGGCCGCCATCCCGATCATGACGGCGCCGAGGGTCAGGAAAGCGAGTCCGATCACCCGGGTAGCCGGCTCTTGGGTCGGCGGCTGGTTGAGCGCGAGGCGCAGATAGTTGAGGAAGAGGGTGAACTTCTCGAGCAGGAAGCCGAATGCCATCAGCCCGATGCTCGTGCGCACCCAGGCCAGAAACGTGCGTTCGTTCGCCGAGTGATCCCCGAAGTTTTTCTTCATCGGAAACCGCTTGCCGGGCCTCCTCATCCGCTGCGTTCCCGCAGCGGTCCGACACCGGGAAAGGGCGAAGTCGCGCGCTCGAAATGGGGTTAGAGGCGCTTCAGGAAGGCGGCCAGCCGTTCGACCCCTCGTTGCAGGCTTTCCATGTCGGTAGCATAGGAGAGGCGCACCGTGCGGTCGTCTCCGAACGCGATCCCGGGGACTGTCATGACCTTCTCTTCCTCGAGGAGGCGGTCGGCGAAATGGGAAGAGGAGAGCCCCGTCTCGCCGATCTCGAGCAGCAGATAGAACGTGCCCTGGGGGCGGAGGAAGTGGATCTTGGGGAGGGAGCCGAGCTGCGCCACCAGGTAATCCCGCCGCCTCCTGTACTCGTCGGTCATGGCCTGCACGCACTCCTGCGGGCCGCGATAGGCGGCGAGCGCGCCCTTCTGGGCGAATGAGGTTACGTTCGATGTCGAATGGCTCTGGATCGCTTCGACGGCCGCCGCGGCCCAGGGCGGCGAGGCGACATAACCGAGCCGCCATCCGGTCATCGCATAGGCCTTGCTGAAGCCGTTGACCGTGAAGGTGAGCGGGTAGAACGCGGCATCGAGGGAAGCCACGCTCCAGTGCTTGAGGCCGTCGAAGAGGATCTTCTCATAGACTTCGTCGGAGAGGATCAGGATGTCCTCTTCGGCGGCGACGCGGGCCAGGGCTTCGAGCTCCTCGCGCGTGTAGACCGACCCGGTGGGATTCCCCGGGCTGTTGAGGATGATGATCCGGGTCTTCGGCGTCATCGCGTCCGCAAACTCTTCCGGCGTGATCTTGAAGCCGTTCTCCAGCCGGGTGGGAACGATCACGGGCTCCCCGTCGGCGATCTTGACCATCTCCGGATAGCTCAACCAGTAGGGCGCCGGGATGATGACCTCGTCTCCGGGATCCAAGGTTGCCAGGAGGACATTGAGACAGGCATGTTTGGCGCCGCAGCTGACCGTGATCTGTCCAGGCTCGTAGGAAAGGTTATTGTCCGCCTTGAGCTTGTCCACGATCGCCTGCCGCAGCTCCGGAATGCCCGAGGAAGGAGTGTACTTGGTGAATCCGGCATCCAGAGATCCCATAGCCGCCGCCTTGATGAACTCCGGGGTGTCGAAGTCCGGCTCCCCCGATGCGAGGTTGATGACGTCCACGCCTTTGGCCCGGAGAGCCTTCGCCTTGCTTCCCAAGGAAAGGGTAAGAGATGGGGTGATGCGGGCGGCGCGAGAGGATGGTTCCATGGGACCCTTTCGGTTGATTGACGGATGGCGGTGCTGTCAGGCGCCGTAGTATTCGGCGACCAGAGAGGAAAAGTTGCTTTCTCCGGGGCGTAGGATCTGCATTTCCCGTTCGGCGCTCTCCTCCGAATCGGAAGCGTGCGCCGCATTGACCATGATATTCTGGCCGAATTCGCGGCGGATCGATCCCGGCGGCGCCTTGGCCGGATCGGTAGGCCCGAGGACCTCGCGGATCCGCCTTACGGCGTCGATCCCCTCGTAGACCAGGATGAGGCATTTCTCTTTTCCGGGAAGTCGGCGTTCCGCCTCCGAGCAGTCCTTGGGGTTATGGCCGGTCATGAACTGGATGATCAGATCGAACTGGTAATCGGCCGCTTTCGGTCCGAGCAGCCGCCCGAGCTGCTCCTTCAATTCGGCATCGACGGTGATGCCGAGGGCGGATTCAAGCAACTCTTTGGCTTTTTCCCCGGTCGGCCCGACCAGCTTCTCGCGCAGGACCGCCCGGACGGGGCCGTAGAACTCCTCCGCTTCGGCGACGCTCATCCGGTGAACCTTGATGGCTGTGATCGCGAGGCCCGTTTTCGAGAAAAGATCGATCACGTTGCCCGGTCTCCCCCCCGGAAACCGGATTGTGTCGGGCTTGAGGATCACCAGCGTTCGCTGGTGCCCGGGATCGTTGACGGTGGGGAGCGCCGCGGAGACGAGCCCCGCATCGGTTGCGGCGTATCGGCTCCAAAGCCGGAGCTTGGCCGCCGCTTCCTCTACCGTCGGAGCGGCCAGGACGGCCGGCTCGAAGTAGCGGACCGAGCCATCCCGGGCGAAGACCAGATCGGCGAAGGTGTCGCGGACCGTTTCCCCGCCTCTGCTCATCCGGCTGATGTTGCCCACCGCTTCGCGCGTGCGGGCGACTGCGTCTTCCCCCGCGAAGAGCAAGACCATGACTCGTCTCCGGAGCTTGGTCACCGGATCGGGAGCGTAATTTTCCAGGATGTAGTCTCGAATCAGCTGTTGGATCTGCCGGTCCTGGGGATCGTTTTCTGTCACGATCATCTTGGCGTACTCGCGGACCAGCTCATGGCTCGGGGCGAACATCGAGGCGCCCGCCAGCTCCAGGCCCGTTCGGGTGAGCAATCGGGAAATAATCGCGCCCGTGCGGGATTTCTGCAGCGAATAGGGGTTGATAATGACGTAGCTCAGTTCACGTGCCATAAGAGAGAAAAGGAAAGAGATTAGCGGCCTTCGGTCGAATGGACACCCTAAGCGGTCCCCGCTGGAGGCGTCAATGGGAATTTCACAGGGCCAAAGGCAGGCCCGGGTCGATGTCGGTGCCGAGCGAAGGGGGTATCCCGGCGGCGTGTTTCCAGGCCGCCGCCGCGGCGATCATCACGGCGTTGTCGGTGCAGAGGCCGGAGGGGGCGATTCGACAGCAAAGGCCCGCGTCGCGGCATCCCTCTTCCAGCATCTGCCGCAGCCTCCGGTTCGCCACGACGCCGCCGGATGCCGCCACGGTGCGGAAGCTGCGCTGCCGTGCGGCCTGAAGAGTCTTTTCGCAGAGAGTCCGGATAATCGACTCCTGGAGCGAGGCGGCCGCGTCCGCAAGGAAGCGGGGATCGGACCGCCTTTCGGCATGCTGCTCGAGAAAGTAGCGGACCGCCGTCTTGACCCCGCTGAAGCTGAAGCGGAGGTCGCCCTCTTCCGGAAACCCGCGGGGAAAGCGAAACGCCTTGGGGTCCCCCTGCCGTGCGAGCCGCTCGATCTCGGGTCCGCCGGGGTAAGGGAGGCCGAGGAGACGGGCGATCTTGTCGAGGGCTTCGCCGGCCGCATCGTCCGTGGTCGCGGATACGATCCGATAGCGGTTCCATCCCTCTACGGCGGCCAGAAGCGTGTGGCCCCCGCTGACGATCAGCCCAAGGAAAGGGAACGAGATCGGTCCGTCTCCCTCGAGAAAAGGCGAGAAGAGGTGGCCTTCCAGGTGGTTGATCCCGAAGACCGGCAGGTCGAGGGATGCCGCTAGCGCCCGGGCATAGGCGTTGCCGACGAGAAGGGACGAAGCGAGCCCCGGCCCCTGGGTGACGGCGATCCCCCGGAGGTCCTGCGGGCGGAGTCCCGCCTCCTCGAGAAGGCGCGTCACGAGCAGCGGCAGGTTGCGGGCATGCTCGCGAACCGCCAGCTCCGGAACGACCCCTCCGAAAGGTCGGTGCCGGTTGACCTGGCTGGTCAAAAGAGCGCCGACCACCCGTATCCGGCCGGCACGCTCCTCCACGAGGGCAACCCCCGTTTCGTCGCACGAGGTCTCGATGCCCAGCCAGAGAAAGTTTCCGTTTCCCGCGCGCGCGCCGCGATCGCCCGTCTTCACGAAGGCTCTTCGAGATGGTTGGACGGCCGGGCCGGAGGACGACCGAGGGATCCGGGCGGGGTGCGCGTTCCCTCTTCTTGCTTTCCTGCGTTCGGCCGATGAGCCCGGAACCAGGCGATGGTTTCCCGCAGCCCGGTTTCCAGATCGACTTTCGGGCGCCACCCGAGGACTTTTTGCGCCCGCGAAATATCCGGGCGGCGCTGCTTGGGATCGTCGACCGGGAGCGGCTTGTACTCCAACCGCTCGGGGATGTTCGCCAGCCGGCAGATGATCCGGGCGAACTCCAGGATGGATAGCTCGGTCGGATTTCCGATATTCACCGGGTCCGCCGTGGTCGACTGCGCTAGCACGAATATCCCCTCGATGAGGTCGGAACAGTAGCAGAAGCTGCGTGTCTGGGAACCGTCCCCGAAAATCGTGAGCGGCTTCCCCTCCAACGCCTGTCCGATAAAGGCGGGCACGACGCGGCCGTCGTGCAGCCGCATTCTCGGCCCATAGGTGTTAAAGATGCGGACGATATGGGTCCTTACCCCGTGAGTCCGGTGGTAGGCCATGGTGAGCGCTTCGGCGAACCGCTTGGCTTCGTCGTAGACGCCCCGGGGACCGATCGGGTTGACGTTGCCCCAATATTCCTCGTTCTGGGGATGGACCAGAGGGTCGCCGTAGATTTCCGAAGTGGAAGCCAGGAGAAAGGCCGCCCCTTTCGCCTTGGCTAGCCCCAAGGCGCGGTAGGTTCCCAGCGCCCCGGCCTTCAGGGTCTGGATCGGAAGATGGAGATAGTCGACGGGGCTCGCCGGGGAGGCGAGATGGAAGATCTGATCGACCTTTCCGGGAATGTCGAGATACTCCGTCACGTCTTGGACGAGGAGATGGAACCGGGGTTCTCCCTTAAGATGGGCTAGGTTGTTGGGATTTCCGGTCACAAAGTTATCGATCCCGAGGACCTCGTACCCGGCCTCGAGCAGCCGATCGACCAGATGGCTTCCCAAAAAACCCGCAGCTCCGGTGACGACCGCGAAGGGCATGACCGATGCACTCTAATGGGGTAGGAAACAAAGTGCAAACCACTCGCGCACGTCTTCCGCTCCTTCCGTGGCCGGCGGTGCGGCCTACCTATGCCGCCGGGCCCGGATCCTGACCGGAAGCGAGCCGGGCGAACGCCTGCAGCTCCGCATGCGTCCCTAACGCAATGAGTTCCTGGCCCGCTTCGAGGACGGTCTCCGCAGTGGGCCGAACCGCCAGCGTCCCGTCGGGCATCCGGCATCCGACGATCGTGACATGGAATCGGTTCCGCAGCTGGGCCTGTCCCAACGTCTGGCCGACCAAGCAGGAGCCGCTCCGGACGGGAATCTGTTCCAAAAAAAGCTCGACTCCGCCCACGTGCGCCACTTCCCAGAGGAAATCGGCGACCGCCGGTCGCACGAGGGAGGTGATGATGCGGTAGGCGGCGAGCTGGTAGGGGAGGACGACCCGATCGGCTCCGGCTTTCTTGAGCTTAAATTCGGACGCCTCGTCGAGAGCCCGTGCGACAATCGGCAATCCGGGACAGAGCAGGCGCGCGGTCAGGACGATCAGCAGGTTTTCCGCGTCGCTGCTTGCGCAAGCCACCAGTCCCTTCGCCTGCGAGATGCCCGCCGCCCGCAGGACCGCTTCGTCCGAGGCATCGCCTTCGATCGCCGGGATTTCCCGGCTCCGGAGGTGCGAAAGAGCCTCCGGATCGGAATCGATGACGACCACGCGCTGGCGCTGCTCGATCATCTCCTGGGTGACATGGCGTCCGACCCGGCCGAAACCACAGACCAGATAATGGTCCTTCATTCCTTTCAGCATTCGGGTTTGGCGTCGCGCTGCAAGGAAATCCCGCCATTCGACGGAAAAGAGATAGTTGAGCGCCCTTCCCGCGGCATAAGCCGCCAGGGCCCCTCCGCCGACAATCAGCCCGATGGTGAAGAGACGGCCCTGGGGCGAGAGGGGGTGGACCTCTTCGAAGCCGACGGTGCTCAGCGTGATGACGGTCATGTAGAGCGCGTCGAGCAGAGACATCCCTTCGATCCTCCGGTAGCCGAACGTGCCGGCGGCCACCAGAAGGAGCAGAACGATCAGCGCACCCAGAAAATGGCGAAAGGGGTGGCGGACGGCCGGCGGCAGGGGAGGCTGCCCCGGGGAGGCAGATGTCCGGGACGAGGCCATCGTCTAGGGCGAGTCGCCGCGGAAGAGGCCGACCGGGGCGCAGGGCGTCCGCGCCGGATCGCCTTCAGAGTACGGGTGCATCTCCCCAGAGGCGCTCGAGCTCATAGTACGCCCGCTCCTTTTCGAGGAAGAGGTGGATGAGCAGCGCCCCGTAATCGAGCACGACCCAGTGGCTGGCCGGAGAGCCTTGGAGCGACCGCGGATGGAGGCCGTGGGCCTTTTCGACCTCGCGCTCGACGGAAGCGGCCAGCGCTTTGAGCTGCGGGCGCGAAGCCGCGGAGCAGATCAGGAAGAAATCGGTGAAGGCCGAAAGCTTGCGGAGGTCG
Source organism: Methylacidimicrobium sp. AP8 (assembly GCF_903064525.1). Classification (NCBI taxonomy): domain Bacteria; kingdom Pseudomonadati; phylum Verrucomicrobiota; genus Methylacidimicrobium; species Methylacidimicrobium sp. AP8. Next base: position 1,700,493 of record NZ_LR797830.1, on the reverse strand, counting down.
AGGATGACCGGCGCGATCGCTTTGCCTTCCAGGATGACGTCCCGGCAAAAGCGCGCCAAAGCCAACGCGTCTTCCGAAGAATCTTCCCTCATCCGGAAATCTTCTCGTAGAGATGCCGTTTGACAATATGGGCGGCTACCGGCCGAGGCACGAGATGGCCGATGGGAAGGCCGTGCTGCGCGCGCTCCCGGATCTCCGTGGAAGAAATATCGACGATGTGGGGAGAAGGGAGAAGCGCCATGCCGTTTTTCAGCGCAATCTCGATGTTTCCGGGCCGGGGAACGACCAGGAAGGTAAGGAGCTTGCACAGGCGAGGGTAATCCCGCCAGGAAGGAAGGCTCTTTGCTTGGTCCGAGCCGATGATCCAGAACAGTTCGGCCGAAGGGAACCGGCGGCGCATCTCCTCGGCGGTGTCCACGGAATACGAGGGCCCTCCGCGCGCCAGCTCGCAGTCCGAGGTAGAAAAGGAGGGCCATCCGCGGATGGCCTGCCGGATCATCGCCAGCCGCTCCTCTCCGGAGGCGACCGGAGGCTCGGACTTGTGCGGAGATAGGGCGCAGGGAATGAAGATGATCCGATCGAGGCGCATCTGCTCAAGAGCGTCCCAGGAGCTGACGAGATGGCCGTGGTGGATCGGGTCGAAGCTGCCGCCGAAGAGTCCGAGACGGAGGAGGGGAGGGTGTTTCTTGGCCATCGTGTCGCCGTCGCGTATCGATACTTGCTTTTGCTTTCGGGAATCTGTTAGCTTTTTTGACCGATTACGTCAAACGGGCCGTGGCGCAGCCTGGTAGCGCGCTTGCTTGGGGTGCAAGAGGTCGCGAGTTCAAATCTCGCCGGTCCGATGCGATCGGGCATCCGTTCGCCTTCCTATTCGAAGCGCGAAACGAGGAGAAAACCGCCGTCGGGTGTGGTCCTCGCCGATCCGGGCTCGCGGCGGAAGCCGCCCGTTCGGAACGAGCGGAGCCCGGCGTCCGGAAAGACGGTCGTCGCACGGAGCGGAGCGGCGGCAGACGAAGATGTCTCCCAAAGGGCGCGTCCGCGAAGGCGGCGTTCAACCGGCCTGTTTCTCGATCTCCCGCAGCACCTCCTCCGCGTGGCTTTCCGGGTTCACTTTCGGGTTGTGCCAGACGATCTTGCCGTGCCGAATGAGGAAGGATTGGCGGGTTGCATGGCCGTTCCTCTTGGCCACTCCGAAGGCATCGACGATCTTCCCTTCCGGATCGGCAAGTAGGGTGAAGGGGAGATGGTATTTTTCGGCGAACCGCTTCTGGGCCGTCGCGGGGTCCATGCTCACGCCGAAGACGCGGACTCCGAGATCGACGAATTTTTGGTAGGCGTCGCGCAGCCCGCAGGATTCCTTCGTGCATCCGGGCGTATCCGCCTTGGGATAAAAATAGAGAAGCACGGTTGCCTGCCGCGAGGCTTCCGCTAGGTCCACTTCGTTCCCGTCCTGATCCGTCGCCGTCACCGGCGGCACGGGCGCGCCCACGGGTAGGGGTGCTGTCGCTAAATTCGTATTCACGAAGGAATAAAATGCGAAAAAAGTGACGACACCAAGGACTTTCTTGCGGAAAAAGCCTCCTTCCGGGGCGGGCCGTCCGGGAGGAAGAAGGCTCCATTCTTGTTTTTCCGGCGGCCGGGCCCTGATATGCTGCCCGAAAGGAACTTTTCCTGTTTCGCGAAGACGGGGCGCGATTCCGCGCGTGCCGATGGGGCGGCCGGAAACCGGAAGGCGATGAAGAGGATCTTGCGCTGGACGGGGATCGGCTTTGTTCTCGGCATGCTGGCCGGGAGCATCTACGTCTTTGCGATCCGCGACGGCGCGTTTTTCTCCCCGTCCGGACGGGCGCCGGCTCGCGGCGAGCCGGCCCCGACCGCCGTGGCGGAAGGGGCCGTCCGCGAGTTCATCGGGTCGCTGCTGCCGGACGGAATGGTCTTGGCGCGCATAGAGCCGGCCTGGTTTCGCGAGCAGCCGGACGGCTCATTTTCCGCCGGCTATCGCCTCCGCTTCGTGTCGTCGGTCTCCTGGTTCCGCCTGCCGGTCGGACCGTTCCAGCCGCCGAAAGGGGCCGACGCCTTGCAGAGGAAGCTGGCTTCCTATCTGATCTTTTATCCCGATCTCGAGCCCGGCTCCTGCTACCGGGTGAACCGGCGGATGGCCGTCGCCACGAAAGGGAAGAGCATGGTCGTGCGTTGGGCCATCGAGCGGGCGGTCTATTCCGGGGGCCGGTGGAGCCTGGAAAAAGCCGGAGCGCTTCCGTTCGAGGAATGGGGCCGGGTATTTGCCGAAGATGAAGTGGCGGAAGTGGAGAAGGAAGAACGATCCGTCTGGGAGACGATGGTCCGCACCTTGGCGAGAATCCGGGAAGGGGGCTCCTTCCTTCCGCCGGAAGGAGGAGGGCGGAGGCTTGCGTCGCAGGAGCGAGCCGCCGCTTCCGGACCGCACCGCGATCTTTCGGGAGAAAGGGTGGCAAAGGCGCTGCCGGCCGCTCCGGTTCCGGCACCCGGGCCGGTGTTCTCCGGACCCGGCGGAGCCGGGAGTCCGCCTGCGGAGGGCGAGCCGCCGTCCGCCGGGGCGCGCAGCCCCTACGAGGAGTATGAGCGCCGGCTGAAGGCAGCGGCGGAGGAGCAGAGAGCCAAGCTTGCCGCGGAGCGGAAAAACGCTTCGGGCGCCGGTCCTTCCCCATCGGCGAAGTCCGGGCGGCGGAGCGCAAAGAACGATTGACGGAAGGGCTTCCGATCGGTTCCAATCCGGCCATGAAGGGGATAGCCGTAATCGCGGCCGGCCTTGCTTTCCTCTCGGGAGCTTCCGCGCTCTCGGCAGCCGATTCGGCGCCCGAAGGCAGCGCGCCCGGGAATCCTCCGAAGAGCTGGCAGGAGAAGCTGGCCGATCTGGTCAAGCGGGATTCCGATCTCAATCGGAAGATCGATCAGATCGACCAGGCGATCCGGCAAAAGCATGACGATCTCGCCCGGTCGCTCGCCAAGGAGCTGCACAACGAGCGATCGGCTTTCCATCGGGAGCTGCAGGAAGTGAAGGATTCGGTGCAATCCGGGATCCGGGATGCGGCCCGGTCCTTGGGAAAGGGAGCGGGTCAGCTGAAGGAGGAGGCGGCCAAGCTCCAAGACGCTCTGGAGCAAGCGAGCCGTTCCGGACAAGCCGCGCCCGCCGGGCCCTGAGCCGCCGTCTCGCGGGCTACCCGCCGGGGCGCGTCGCGAAAGCGCCCTCCGGCCTGGGAATCTGCGTGAGCTCCCACAGGAGCCAGCCGTACGCCTTTCGCGGATTTTTATCCTTGGGAAGCAGAATCGCTTTCTGCACGAGGTCGACCGCGCTGATCATCCAGGGAGACCAGATGAGCCTCCATCCTGCGGCTTGCAGGGACTGAACTTGCGCGGCCGCGTCCGGCGACTGGTCAAGGAGGGAGTCGATGGCCGGGCCCAGGCCGGTTTCCGCCCGGAGGAGCCTGCTCCTTCCGATCCGGCGGGCATTCGCGCCTGCCGGGGAAGAGGCCGCCGGCCTCCGGTAGAGGCTGCACTGCGCCAACTTCCGGGGGCCTTCGGAGCGGAAGCGGAAGACGATCGTGGCATCGGAGCCCTCCCAAACCAGGAAATCCGGGGCCGAGGCCTGCCAATACTTCCCGATCTCCCGCCATCCGGGCGGAATCGGCGGGTTGAGCCCGACGCGGGCTCCGGGGCGATAGCCTATAGCCTCGGAAGGCAGGACCTCGACCCGAGCCGGATCGAGGTCGAGAATGAGAAACGACGACCATCCTTCGTCGGCTCTCTCCGGCAGCCGGAGCTCCGTGCGTCGAATCCAGGGGCGGCTCGAACCGGAGGTTTCGTAGACCGCGATCCACCCGTTTCTTTCGATTCGCTGAAAGGGGGCTCCGACCATCGCTTGGAAACGCGCAACGGTTGCCGGCTGGATTCGGAGCGCGTCGTCGATCCAGGAAAAAACCTCACGAGCGTCCGCTCCTCGAACCGGGCTCTCCTGTGCGACGCCGATCCCGGCCGGCTCGGCTGCGAAGGCCGCGCGGCGTCCCGGCGGCAAGCCGCCCCAGCAGGCGAGAAGAATGAGCGCCGCCGCGGCGCCCGCAGGCCGCGGCCGCAAGAAGACGCGCGGGCGGAAGGCGAACGGTGCCTCGAGGCCTAGCATCAACGATGCCCTCCGCCGCCGTGAAACCCGCCGAAGCCGCCGAAGCCGCCGTGAAAGCCGCCCATTCCCCCGTGAAACCCTCCCGGCATGCCGTGAAATCCTCCGACTCCATGCATCCCTCCCGGACCGATCGTGGCTCCATGGAAAAGATGCGCGGATCCGCCGACCCCGTGGAACATGCCCCCGTGGGAAAGACCCGTGGCGCCGTGAAAGAGCCCGCCGTGAGCCAGGCCGGCGGCCCCGTGGAACGTGCCTCCATGCCCTAGCCCGGACGCGCCGTGAAAGACCCCGCCGCGGGGGAGTCCGGCGGCTCCATGGAAGCCTCCGGTCGGCGCCGGCGGCAATCCCGTGTGTCCTGCGAAGCCGGCTCCGGGGCCGCCCGACCGAAAGCCGTGGGCGTAGGCTGCCGAGCCTAAGTTGGCGCCGTGGAGAGACGCGGCGGTGACCGGATGGCCGGCGACATCATGAATCCCCGGGCTGAAGAGGTGCTGCGGATGCACGGCGGATTGGAAGCCGGAGCCCCCGTGCGCGACCGCGGCGGCGCCGTGGGCGCCGTGAGCCTCCGGGTGCAGCGGCCCCGGCGTGTGAGCCGGTCCGCGGCCCGGCGGGACCGAGCCGGCTCGGGGGTCGCGGTCGATGCCGTGTTGCGCCAGCCCATGGTGGGCGGGAGGGAAGTGTGACCCGGGGAGAGTTGCGCCGCCGCCTGGTGCTGGGCCGGATGCGCCGGTTGTTGCTTCGTGATCTGCTGCTGCTCGATGATCACTGGGAAAAACGGCCAAAAGCCCCAAAAACGGCCACCAGAGGCCGATGCCCCACCAGCCCCAGCCCCACATCCCCATTCCCCAATAGGGATAGCCTCCGTAGCCCCCGTAGGTGGTCTTCGCCTCGGTGTCGCCCACGAAGGAATCGCCGCCCCCCCCGCCGCCGTAGCCTCCGACGGGAGGGTTGGTGGCGGGAACGTCCGGAGGAGGCGCCGCCAGGTCCTCCGGCGAGTAGCCGGGTTGCTGTGCGGCGGCGTGCTCCCGGGCCGCCAGCATGGTCCATCGTTCCTCGAGGAGAGCAATGCGCTGGCGGGTCGCTTCGTCCCATTGGCGGTCCTCGTTGATCTCGGTCAGGAAGGCCCTCCAGGACGGTGCCGCCGAGCTAGGAAAAAGACTGTCGGAGGATGGGAGGCCGAGCTGGGCTGCGGCCTGATCCGCCTCCGCCTGGATCTGGTTGGCGAGGGCCGACGCCCGGTCCAGCAATTCGCGGAATCGTGCGGCGGCGGTCTGGAGAAGATCCGTAGGAATCCCTTGGGATTCGGTGGCGGCTTCTCCTTGGGCGAGCAGCTTCTCGAGCAGATGCTTTTGCTGGGTGAGCTCGCTGCGAAGGGCGTCCACCTGGGGGAGAGCCCGCGCGACGCGGGTCTGAAAGCCGGTAACGATCGCCTTGCGCTCCGCGGCGTTCCTCCATGCCGTCGCCGCCCAGTTTCCTGCCGCCGCCAGGAGGCACACGAAGACAAGCAGCGCCGTCCAGCCCTTCCAGCCAGACAACCGATTCATGAGAGTCACCCTACCGCCGGGCTAAATTAACCATTTCCCGGGGCTTGTGGCAAACAACCGGCCTCCGCGGGGAGGATCCTCTCCCGGCCCGCGTAGACGTTGAAGCGCTCTCCGCGGAGAAATCCGACCAGCGTGAGGGAAAACTCCCGGGCCAGGTGCACGGCCAGGCTGCTCGGGGCGGACACCGCGCAAAAGACCGGGAGCTCCGCCGCCAGCGCCTTCTGCAACAACTCGTAGCTGGCGCGCCCGCTCACCAGGACCAGACAGTGCGACAGGGGGAGCCGGCCCTGGAGCAGAGCCCATCCGACGAGCTTATCCATGGCATTGTGGCGGCCCACGTCCTCCCGCAAGGCGATCAGCTCGCCTTCCTTGCTGAACAGGCCAGCCGCGTGGAGGCCGCCCGTCGCGCGGAAGATCCCCTGGCGGGAGCCGAGCCGCTCCGGCAGAGCGGGCAGGAGCGAGGCGGGGATGCTCCAGGCGAAAGGGAGGGGGCGGCAGCCGCGATCGCGGAGCGCTTCCAGGGAAGCGCGTCCGCAAACCCCGCACGCGCTGGTGGTCAGGAAGTGGCGCTCGAGCCCGCCGAATTCCGGGAGTCGGTCGGCGGTCAGCTCGACCGTGACGACGTTGTAGTGCTGCGCCTCCTTCCTCCTCCGATCCACGCAGTAGGAGATCGAGCGGATCAATCGGGAATCGCGCACCACCCCTTCCCCGTAGAGGAAACCTGCGGCAAGCTCGAAATCCGCGCCGGGGGTGCGCATCGTGATGGCGACAATTCGCTCCTCCCCTCCGGCGCGAAGACGGATCTCCAAGGGTTCTTCCACGGCGACCGTATCCGTGCGGAGCACAACGCTCGCCTTTTCCCAAGTCCACAGCTCGACGTTCGATTTGCCCCCGGGCCGGATCGCCATGCAGCCACTATACGCCCGCCCGGAGAAGAGGGGCAACGGAGAGAAGGAGCGGAGGGCCGATCGGCGGAGGGGGCCGCGAAACGCTTTTCTTCGCCTCCGAGGACTTCTATTAAGTCGCTATGCGTCCTCTTTGGTTAACGCTCGTTCTATTGGCCCTGGCTTCGGCACCGGCGGCGCCCTTCTTCTCCGAACGTCTGGAAGCGGCGGAAGGGGCTCCCGAGGCGGCCCTCCGGATTGGAGCAGCCGCCGATCTCCGTTATGCCTTGCCGGAGGCGATCGCTGCCTTTCCAAAGGCGGGAAAAGATGTCCGGATCGAAGCGACGTACGCCTCTTCGGGCAAGCTCTACGCCGAGGCGCTCCAGGGCGCCGACTGGGATCTCATTCTGGCCGCCGACCGGGAATATCCCGAACGGCTGATCTTGGCAGGGGCGGCCCGGGGACCTGTATTCGTCTATGCGCACGGGTCGGTCGTCCTCTGGGCGAAGAGGGAATCTCCGATCTGGAAGGCCGGAGATGCCCTGGCAGCCCTCCGGAGCTCGGCTCTCCGGCGCCTGGCGCTGGCCAATCCCCGGGTCGCCCCGTACGGGCGCGCGGCCGAGGAGGGGCTCCGCCGGGCCCGCCTGCTTCCCGCTCTTGCGTCGAAGCTGGTCTTCGGAGAAAACGTCGTGCAGGCCTTTCAGTTCGCGCAGCAGGGGGCGGCTGACGCTTGCTTGATCTCCCGCTCGCTCGCCTTGGCTCCGCCCGCCCAAAAGGAGGGCCGCTTTGCGGAGCTCCCGGCCGAGGCCTTTTCGGTCCTGGAGCAAGGCGGGGTGATTTTGCAACGATGCCGCCATCCGGAGTGGGCGGAGGCCTTTCGGGACTTTCTGGTCGGTCCCGAGGGACAGAAGCTCTTTCGATCGCACGGCCTCTGAACGATTTTTTTCTCGCGATCGCCCATGGACTGGACGGCGCTGGCCTTGAGCCTAAAGCTTGCGGGAGTAACCTCGCTCACGCTCTTCGTGATCGGGATGCCGATGGCCTCTTGGATCGCCTACTCCCCGAGCCGGATCCGGCCCGCCGTCGAGGCGATCATCGCCTTGCCGCTGGTCCTGCCGCCGACGGTGCTCGGTTTCTTCCTGCTCGTCGGTCTCGGGCGCGGCGGGTGGCTCGGGCGATGGTATGAGCGGCTGACCGGCGGGGGATCCCTCGTCTTTTCCTTCGAGGGGCTGTGGGTGGCGTCGGTCCTCTACAGCCTCCCTTTTCTCGTCCAGCCGGTAGCCGCTGCGATGTGCGGGGTTCCCAGGCGGATTTGCGAGGCGGCATGGATCCTCGGTGCGGGACGAACCGAGACGTTGCTCCGGGTCATCCTGCCGCTGTCCTGGCCTGGAATCGTTTCCGGGGTCGTCCTGAGCTTCGCGCACACCTTGGGGGAGTTCGGTGTCGTTCTGATGGTGGGGGGCGACATTCCGGGGGTGACCCGGACTCTTTCCATCGCGGTCTACGACGCCGTCGAATCCCTCGACTACACTTCGGCAACCCGCACCGCGCTCCTGCTCTTTGCCCTCTCCTTTCTTCTGCTTTCCGCCGCCTACCGGTTGCAGAAGAGGGTTCCGCTCGGCTGAGGCGGAACCGGGCGCGGCGTGCCCCCGGTCTGGCCGGACGCGGGAAGCCCGTGCTATGCTCAGGTGTGCGCGGTGGCGGAACGGAAGAGCTGGCGGCTGATTTTCGCCTTCGGCACGAGGGGGGCGGATGGGTGGAAGCTGCCTTTTGCTTCGCCCTCGATCCGGCGGGAGTCCTCGTGCTCTTCGGACCTTCCGGAGCCGGTAAGACGACGATTCTCCGCTCTCTGGCTGGGCTCGGCCGACCGAGCTTCGGAAGCATCCGATTCCGCGATGAGGTCTGGGTGGATACGGAGAGGAGGCTCTGGGTGCCTCCGCAGCGGAGGAGGATCGGCTATGTCGACCAGCACGACGCGCTCTTTCCGCACCTGAGCGTGGCTGGGAACGTGGCCTTCGGGCTGCGCGGCCTATCCGGAGACGAAAAGCGCCGCCGGGTCGGAGAGACCATGGAAAGCTGCGGCCTTTCCCCGCTGGCCGGACGCGCTCCAGCCACACTGTCCGGGGGGGAGCGACGGAGAGTCGCGCTGGCACGGGCCTTGGCCTCCGGGCCCCGGCTCCTGCTCCTGGATGAGCCGTTCGCAGGCCTGGACCCCTGCGCCCGCAGCGAGCTGGTGGTGTTGATCCGGAAGACTATCCGGGAGCGGTCGCTTCCGGCCGTCTTCGTGACCCATGAGCAGAGGGAAGCGGTTCTCCTGGGGACGGATCTGGCCGTAGTCGGGGCGGGACGCGTGCTCCAGACGGGTCCGCTCGCGGAGGTCTTCGCTCGTCCGGCGAGTCGTGAGTCCGGGAAAATCCTGGGCGTGGAAACGGTCGTGGCCGGCCGCTGCGTTTCTGTTCGCGAGGGGGTTGCGGAAGTGGAGGTGCCGGGCGGCAGGCTTTGGGCGGTCGCCGGCGAGGAGCCCCTGCCCGAGCGGGTCTACGCGATGGTGCGCGCCGAGGATGTCGTCCTCTCGACCGAGGAGGGAAGCTTTCCCATGAGCACCCGGAATCGACTCCATGGCCGTGTGACCGAGCTGGAGGCTGAGGGGCAGGTGATCCGGGTCGTGCTCGATTGCGGATTTCCGCTGGTCGCCCGGGTCACCCGCGGGGCCGGCCAGGAGTTGGGGCTGGCCGTCGGCAAGCCGCTCTACGGCTGGATCAAGGCCCATGCGGTCCACTTGGTGCCCCGTTGAGTTCGGGCGAAGGGCCGCCGGGGGAACCGGCGCCGGAAGATAAGCCGGATTCTGTTCCGGGAAGCCATTGCTTCCCGGTGACTGTCATTTCTCTACCGATCGCCCGCCGGCGGTCGGTCCGCGACGGCGAACCGTCGCGGTGCGGCCCAACCCGAGGTGTGCCCCAAGACTCGGGGGCTTGCACCCCCGGCCTCGGGCGGCCAGGGAACCGGCACCTCTGTTTGGCCTTGCGCCGCGGGGGGTTTGTCGTGCCTCGGCCGTTGCCGGAGCCGAGCGGTGGGCTCTTACCCCGCCGTTTCACCCTTGCCGCATCTTTCGACGCGGCGGTCTTTTCTCTGTGACACTTTCCGTCCCGGGCGGCTTGCGCCGCCCGAGCCCGCGGTTGCCCGCGGCCCGCTTCCCTGGTGACGTCCGGACTTTCCTCTCCACCCGAAGGCGGAGCGACAGTCTCTTCCGGCGCCGAATATAGCTAACCACCGCGAGGAGGCGGCGTCAATCGGCGGGGTCAAGCCGATTCCAGGGAGAGGGAAAGGCCCGCTAGAGCCGCCTTCGTGGTCGCGTAGCCCCGATGGCAGATCCCTTGGATCCCCAGCTTGCGAGCCACGTCGACGAACATCGGGCGGTCCTCGATGTAGGCGCATTGCCCCGGCGGGGTCTGCGAAACGTCGAGCGCCAACCGGTAAATGTCCTCGTCGGGCTTTCGCAGGTGGACGAAGGAGGAGACGATGAAGTAGTCGATGAATGAGGGGAGATCGAAGGCTTGGATTCGGTGAATCTGGATTTCCCTGCCTTCGTTGCTCAATACCGCCAGCTTGAGCCCGTACTTCTCCTTAAGCTTGCGGATCAGCTCGATCATGTCCGGAAACGGGTAGGACTGGGAGAAGATGAACCGCCGGAACTCCTCCATGGTAAACGGCCGGCTCTCGTAGAAGACGACCCGTTCCAAGTAGCCGTCGAGAGAGAGCTTTCCGACTTCGTAGGTGTCGAAGGTCAGGTGGTGGCGTTCCTCCATTTCCCGAGCGTCGAGCGCGAAGGTTTCCGCCGCTTTCTTCCGGCAGGCAGTATTCCAGCCGTCTGACAGCAGGACTCCTCCGAGATCCAAGAAGAGAGTCGAGATCGGCGCGCTGCTCATAGGATTGGACGCCACTCTTTCCCATTTGGCTCCGGTTGGCAAGCGCGCGCCGCGCGCCCGGGACGCGCTATTCCCGCCTGGCGGAGGCTCGGCTCCCGCAGGGGCATCGGAAGCTCCAGGCCGCGACCCCGAGCGCGCCGAGGCCGCAGAGGCCCGTGCCGATCAAGACCGCAGCCGGGGCGCCCCAAAGCCGGGAGGCGAGCGCGGCAAAGAGGCTGCCGACGGGGAAAAGACCTTGAAAAAGAAAAGCCGAGACGCCGACCACTCGGCCGCGCAGCTCCGGAGCCGTCTGTTCTTGCAGGAACGCATTCCCGGCCGAAAGGAAGATGACCAGCCCCGAGCCCGCCAGCGCGAGCAGCGCCATCGAGAGGAAAAACAAGCGGGAGACTGCAAAGGAGGCGGCGGAGAGGAGGAAGAGGCCGAGGCCGACGAAAACGAGCCGGGGCAGCGGAAACCTGCGCACGAGCCCGGCCGCGGCCAGTCCGCCTACGAGGGATCCGGCTCCGTTGGCGGAAATCAGCAGCCCGAGGCCCTTGGGGCCGCTATGGAGAAGGCTTTCGGCGAAAAAGGGGAGCAGCACGGTGTAGGACCAGCCGAAGATCGTGACGAGGCCGATCAGGCAGGCTTGACCGAGGAGGGGCTTCCTTGCGGTGAGGTAGCGGAAGGCTTCGCCAAAAGAGGGGAGCACCGGTTTGTCCGGCGAGCCTCGAGGCGGAGAGGAAACACGGAAAAGGCAGGCGAGGGAGATCAGGTAGGAAAGCGCGTTGATCCAGAAGCAGGCGGCCACGCCCAGCCAGGGGATCACGTAGGCGGCGATGGCGGGGCCGATCAGACGGGCTCCGTTGAAGAGCACCGAGTTCCAAGCGACGGCGGCGCGGATCTCTCCGTCCGGGGCGACGTCGAGGAAGAGGGCTTGCCGGGCGGGAAGCTCGAAGGAGCCGGCCAGGCCCAGGCCGAAGACGATAAGGGCGAGAGCCGGGAGAGAGAGGAGGTGGAGGAAGGCGAGCAGGCCGAGGCTGGAAGCCAGAAAGAGAGCCGCGGTTTGGGCGAGGATCACGATCCGCTTGCGCGCAAACCGATCCGCCAAGGCTCCGGCGGGCAAGGAAAAGAGGAGCAGGGGAAGGGAGCCGGCGAAACCGAAAAGACCCAACCAAAATGGCGAGCCGGTCATCTGGTAGACAAGCCATCCTTGCCCTACGTTCTGGACCCAGCTGCCGACGAAGGAAGCGGCTTGTCCGAAGAAGAGCATCCGGAAGGCGGCGGATCGAAAAGGGGCCGGCTGTGGAAAAAACTTCATGGGCATGTGCCTGCTGCCGGATAAAATGCGCTCAGTTTTTTCCCGGAAGAGAGGCCCGGCTCGCCGGGAGGAAGCACGGAAGGAGCCGGGGAGGCGGGCGGAGGTCGCGGCACGCCGCCGGCCGAAAACGGCGAGCAGGAGCGGGAGAGGAGCGCGGATGGGAGTCGAACGGCGGACGACGGAGAGGAAGGGGAACCATGGACGTGGCCTTCGGACGATCTGGGTATACCCTGTGATCGTCCTTTTGGCTACGCCGTCCCGGTCGCGGGCCAACGAGGAGCTGGTTCGGCTGGGGGCGGATCCCGGTCAATGGCCGATGGCGGGCAAGAATTACGCGGCCACGCGGTACAGCGAGCTTGACCAGATCAACACGAGAACGGTCGAACGGCTGCACGTTGCCTGGAGCTTTTGCACCGGCGCTCTCCGGGGCCATGAGGGCGGGCCGCTTGTCGTCGGCAGCACCATGTATGTGCACTCGCCTTTCCCGAACACGGTCTACGCCCTGGACCTGGCCCGAAAGCCATACGCGATCTTGTGGAAGTACACCCCGGCGCAAAAGCCGGGGGCGATCACGGAGGCCTGTTACGACACCGTCAACCGGGGAGTCGCCTACGGGATGGGGAAGATCTTTCTGGGCACCCTGGACGGGCAGCTGATCGCCCTGGACGCGCACACCGGCGACGAGATATGGAAGGTGAAGCAGGGCGAAATCGGTCGCGGGGAGACGATCACCGGAGCCCCCATTGTCATCAAGGACATGGTGCTAGTCGGGATCTCCGGGGGCGAGTTCGGCGTCCGGGGTCGCGTCAACGCCTACGACATCAACACCGGCAAGGCTCGCTGGGTGGCCTATAGTCAAGGGCCAGACGACGATATCCTGCTCGAGCGCGATTTCAACAAGGAATGCCCGCGCCACGGCGGGCCGGGTGAGGGCACCCGTTCCTGGCCCGGGGAGCAGTGGAAGTTGGGCGGAGGGACGACGTGGGGTTGGTTCAGCTACGACCCGGGGCTCGACCTCTTCTACTACGGGTCCGGCAACCCGGGCTCCTGGAACCCCGACGAAAGAAAAGGCGGAGACAACAAGTGGGCCTGCACCCTCTGGGGCCGCCGGCCGGCTACGGGGATGGCCCGGTGGGCCTATCAGATGACTCCTTGGGACTCATGGGGCTACGATGGCACCAGCGAGCTCGTCCTGGTCGACCTGCGGATCGGGGAAGGCGTGCGCCGATGCGCCGTCCACTTCGACAAGAACGGCTTTGCCTACACGCTAGACCGCGCGACCGGAGAGGTGCTCTCGGCGGCCCCTTTCGTATACGTGAACTGGGCCAAGGGGATCAACCGCGGGGATGACCGGCCGATCGAAGTTCCGGAGAAGAGGGCGAAGGCTGGAATCGACATCAAAGGAGTCTGCCCCTCGGCCATGGGCGGGAAGAATCAGCAGCCGGCGGCCTACGCGCCGCAGACCCATCTTTTCTACCTCGGGACGAACAACCTCTGCATGGACATCGAGGCCACGGAGGCCCGCTATGTTTTGGGACTCCCCTACATCGGAGCCAACCTAACGATCTACTCCGGTCATGAGGGGCGGGACAAATATTACGGCGAGTTCATCGCCTGGGACCCGGTGAAAGGGAGGCGCGCCTGGGAACTCCAGGAAAGATTCCCGGTTTGCAGCGGCGCTCTGGCCACCGCCGGCGGCCTGGTCTTCTATGGGACTCTCGACGGCTGGTTCAAGGCGGTCGATGCGCGCACCGGCGTCCTCTTATGGCAGCAGAAGCTCGGCTCGGGCATCGTGGGCAGCCCGATCGCCTTTCTCGGTCCCGACAACAAGGAATATGTCGCTGTCTATTCCGGGGTCGGCGGCTGGTTCGGACTGCCGGCCGCCCTCGATCTGCCCAGGGGCGATCGGCAGGGGGCCATGGGCGCTTCGGGAGCGGCGTATGACTCCGGGCTCCCGGGTTCGACGACCCCGGGAGGCGAGCTTGTCGTCTTCGGCTTGGAGTAGGCGGCGCCCGTTCCCGGGATTGTTTGCGCAGCGGACGGCGCCCGCGTAGCTTGTCGCATGAAAACGACGCTGACCGATGAGCGCTGTACCGCCTGTCGAAAGGACGCCCCAAGGCTGACCGACGCCGAAATCGAGACGATGCGGCACGAGGTCCCGGAATGGCGGATCGAGCAGAGAGACGGGATCCCGATCCTGGAAAGAGCCTTCCTCTTTCCCGATTTCGCCGAAGCGATGCGCTTCGCACGGCGGGTCGGCGAGCTGGCGGAGCAGGAGGGGCACCATCCGGCCCTGCTAGTCGAGTGGGGGAAAGTGACGGTGAGCTGGTGGACCCACAAGATTCGCGGCTTGCACCGCAACGACTTCATCATGGCCGCGAAGACCGATCGCCTGTACGAGGCCGAAGCGGGCGGGAGGGCTCCGACGGAGTGAGAGGAAAACAAGATGGCCTTCCCGCCCGGGAAGGCCATCTCCGTCCTTCCGGCCCCTTTCGCCCGAGGCCGGAACGCCGACCATGCCGGCTGCTCCCGGCTAGAGGGGAACCTCGCGGGCTCTCCGGTCGAGGAAGGTGAGCTCGGAGATCGCCGACTTGTCAAGCTGGCCGCAGCCGAGCTTGACCAAGCGATCGTATTGGCACTTGGTCGCGTCGGCGAGCGCAAGATGGAGGCCGATCTCCCGCGCGAGAGCCAAGGCGATCCCCGAGTCCTTGGCGGCATGCTCGGCGGAGAAGAAGCAGCTATGCTCGCGGTTCTGCATGTCCTCGCCGTCGGTTTGCAGAACCCGGGAAGCCGCCCCGGTCTGGCTGAAGACGTTGCGGAGCATGTTCAGATCGAGGCCGAGCGCGTGGCCTAAGCCTAATCCCTCCGCCAGAGCGAGGGTGTTGATGTTCATGACCATGTTCACCAAGGCCTTGACCTGGGCCGCCTTCCCGGCGCCTCCGACGTAGGTGAGCGCGACGCTCAGCGCCTCGAGGATCGGTTTGACCTTCTGGAAGACAGCTTCCTTGCCGCCGACCATCAGATAGAGCTTTCCTTCCCGGGCTTGCGGGATGCTCGAGGCCATGCAGCCCTCCAGGCTCGAAGCGCCGACTTGCTCCACGAGCTTTTCCACCTCGACGTGGACCTTCGGGCTGACGGTCGCGCAGTTGATGAAGATCTTTCCGGCGGGCTTGCCCTTGAGGAGGTTGTCCTCGGGCGACTCGAAGACGGCCAGCTGCGCTTTATCATCGGTGACCACTGTGAAGATGATGTCGGCCAGCTCGGATACTTGGGCGAGCGTCGAGCAGGCGGTGGCGCCGATTTCGGGCGCCAGCTCCCGGGCCGATTCCGCCCGGACGTCGTAAACCGCGGTGACATTGAATTTCTTATCGTGCAGACAGCGGGCCATGTTGGCCCCCATGCGTCCGACTCCCACAAAACCGATCTTCTCGCTCATTGCTTCCTCCAATTTTCCAGAAGTTTCACTCCGAATCGTCTGCGAGCCCGAGGCAACCCTGTTACCCGGCAGAACGCTGTCCACTCTCTCCGTTCGCTTGATGGCGCTTCCGACCGCTCCGGAGCACCCGCCCGGATTCGCGATGCGCCCTATCCTGGGACCGCATCCTCGACGCCCCCCCTGGCCGAGGCCGCCCCTCCGACCCGCTTTCGGCCGCCTAGCGCCCGAAGGAGATTTCATTTAGCCAGCATTGCGGGCGGGAAGCAAGCCTCTCTGTGTGCGGGACGCACTTCCGCGGCGGTTCGACGATCATCGGAGGCGGGATTTCCCGGCTCCGGAGGAGAACCCTTGCAAGCGAGATTCACGCTAAATATGCAACGGCCGGTTTTCGGCGACCAGGGCGGCCTCTCCGATCATTTCGGAAAGGGTCGGATGCGGATGAATCGCTTCGTGCAATTCGGCCGACGTTCCTTCGCAGGCGATCGCGACGGAAAGCTCGGCGATGAGCTCGCTTGCCTCCGCGCCGAGGATGTGGGCTCCGAGAATTTCGCCGTGCGGCTCGGCAAAAAGAATCTTGACGAAGCCGGCCGAATCTCCGGAAGCCATCGCTTTGCCGTTGGCGGTATACGGGTAACGTCCGATCCGGAATGCCAGCTTTTGCTCGCGCGCCTGCTCCTCGGTCAGGCCGAGCATCGCGACTTGCGGTTGGCAATAGACGCAGGAAGGGAAGAACTCGACGCGGGTGGGAACCTTTCCGGGGACGAAGATGCCTTCGACCGCTTCCAAGCCTTCCCGGAAGGCGACGTGGGCTAGGAGCGGAGGGCCGATGAGGTCGCCGGCGGCGAAGACGCCGGGATAGGAAGTTTCGTAGCGGGCGTCGACCTTGAGGAAACCTCCGGCGCGCTCCAACTCGACACCGGGAGCCACGCTGTCGTCGATGTTGGGCTCGACGCCGATGGCGACGAGGACCGAGGAGACCTCCAGCCTCTGTCGGACGCGGCCCGCGACTTCCAGGACGACGCTTTTCTCTCCGACTTGGGCGGATTCCACCTTCGCGGAGGTCAGGATCTGGATTCCCCGCTTGGAAAGATCGCGCGCCAATCCTTTGGACACCTCGCCGTCGCAGCCGGGGAGAAGCCCGGGCATGAGCTCGATGAGGATGACTCTGCTTCCGAATACCGAATAGAAGTAGGCGAACTCGACTCCGATCGCCCCTCCTCCGATGATGGCGATCGATTCGGGAAGCTCCGTCAAGGCCAGCGCTTGACGGCTGGTCAGGACACGCTCCCCTTGCACGGGCAGGAACGGCAGGGTTTTCGGCCGGCATCCGGTCGCCAGGAGAATGTGCCTGGCCGCTAGCATCTCTTCGGAGCCGTCTTGGACGACCCGGATCTTCCGATCGGGGAAAAGGGTTCCCTGCCCGCGGAAGAGCTTTACGCCGCGGGAGGAGAAGAGATGATCGACGCCCTTGGCCATCCTGTCCGCTATCGATCGGCTCCGGCCGATGACGGCCGAAAAGTCGAAAGCGTGCCCGCTCGACCGGAGCCCGAACTCCTCGGCGCGCCGGAAGAGATCGAACACCTCCGCGCTCTTGAGGAGGGCTTTGCTCGGGATGCAGCCCCAATTGCCGCACGTGCCGCCGAGCTTTTCCCGCTCGACGCAGGCGACCTTCCGCCCGAGCTGGGCGGCCCGCAGAGCGGCGACGTAGCCCGCCGGCCCTCCTCCGAGGACGATCAGATCGTAAGACTCTGGCATAGGCGGGGAAGATCCCTGATGTTAGAGCAAGAGGCCGAGCGGCTGCTCGAGCAGCCGCTTGATTTCTTGGAGGAAGCGGGCGCCCAGCGCTCCGTCGACGATCCGGTGATCGCAGGAGGCGACCAGGCGGACGCGGTGGCCGACCACGATCCGGTCCTGGTCGTCGACCACCGGCTTCTTGGTCAACGCGCCGACGGCCAGTATCAAGGCTTGGGGCGGATTGATGATCGCCGCGAACGATTCGATCCCGTACATGCCCAGGTTCGATAGGGTCAAGGTTCCTCCCGTGTACTCCTCCGGCATGAGCTTGCGCTCCCGAGCCCGTGCAGCCAGCTCCTTTGCTTCCTGAGCGAGCTGCCGGAGGGATTTCTCGTGCGCTCTCCGGATGACGGGCGTGATGAGCCCGTCGGGCACCGCCACCGCTACGGCCAGGTCGACAGTTGCGAAACGGCGAATTCCTTTTTCTTGCCAGGAGGCATTCACTTCCGGGACCCGGCGGGCGGCTTCCGCCGTCGCCTTGAGAAAGAAGTCGTTGATGCTCAGCTTTTCCGGCGAAGGCAGCGCGGCCAGGGCTTCATTGATCTCGGCGCGGAGGGCGAGCAAGCGGGAGGCATCGACCTCGATCTCCAAGTAGTAGTGCGGGATCGAAGTTTTGCTGGCCAAGAGGCGGGCGCCGATCTGCTCCCGCATGAGCGAGACCGGCAGCAGCTGTTCCTCCCCCGCGGCGGCCGGAGCCCGCTCCGGAGGGGCGGGGGCGGCCGGTCGGGAGCCGGCCAGAGCCTGAAGGACGTCGCGCTTGACGATGCGCCCGCCTGGACCGCTGCCCGATAGCCCCGAAAGCGGAAGCCCTCCCTCGGCCGCAATCTTCTTGGCCAGGGGGGATGCCTTAACGCGTTCCCCCTCGCGCTCCGTCGCCGGGATTCCGGCCTCGACCGGTGCCGCCTGCGCCGGGGAGCCGGGCTTGCCCTCGGCGGCGGGCGGAGAAGCCCCGGGGAAAGGGGAGGTCGCTTTCGGCGCGAGAAGGTTTTCGATCGGTTCGTCGGCCGATCCCAGGATGGCGATAGGAGTGTTCACCGCTGCGCGCTCCCCTTCGGGAAGCAGGATCTTCCGCAGTACCCCGGACTCGAAGGCCTCCAGATCCATCACCGCCTTGTCCGTTTCGATCTCGGCGATGACCTCACCCTCTTCGATCGGCTCCCCTTCCTTCTTGCGCCAGGCGACCAGCCGGCCCTCTGCCATCGAGGGGCTCAATTGCGGCATCGTGATTGTCTTTGCCATACCAACGACAGGGGCCTCCGGCTGCGCCGGGCGCCCGTCCTTCGTCTGCGCACCGTAGGGATAGCCGAGACGAGGGGTCAAGTTCTTTTCCGGCGGTCCGCCTTTCCGTGCGTGAGGCGGACCGGCGGCGATCGCCGGGGGAGTCCGGCCGGATGTTTGCTTCTGCGGCTCGCCGGTTGCCCGGAAGTTTTCCTGGCTCACTGATCATGGATCGCGCCCTTGCCTGCCGAGCGACCGTGGGCGTATGCTGGAAAGCGGCGAAAGGGTCGAAGCTCGGTGCGCAAGCGATGAGAAAAGTAGGCGGCTCGGTTCTCGTCGGTGCGGCCGCGGCGATCTGGACGATCGTTGCGGGATCCCCGTGGGCCGGCCACGCGCGGGCCGTCCAGGTTTCGCCGCAGGATCGCTTTTTGGAAGCCTACGTCACGCTGCGGGAAGCCGATCGGCTGGCGGCCGCCAGGGATTACGCCGGAGCGGAGCGCGGGTATCAGCAGGCCCTTGCGCAACTCTCCGAAATCCGACGCAACTATCCGGACTGGGAGCCGGCCGTGATCCGCTACCGGATCCGCTACGCCACGGGGCGCTTGGCCGACGCAGCCAAGAAGGCGGCGGCAGCCGGGCAGGGTTCCCCGCCTCGCCCTCCGGAAGGAGGCTCGGGACGGGCACCCGAAGACCTCCGGGAACTGGTCATGCTCAGGTCAAGAATCGCGGAGCTCCAAGCAGAGCTCGCACGCTCGCAGGCGCAGAGAGAGCAACTCTTCGCCGACCTCTCCCGGTGGAGAAAGGAGGCTACGGAGCGGGCTCCGGCTACCGGAGGGGCTCCCGCGGCCTCCCGCCCGTTAGAGCGGGAAGAGGTGGAGCGGTTGGCCAAGCGGTTGGAGCAAAGCGTAAGCCAGTCGCTCGATACGGTAAGCGCCATCCAGAAAGAAAACCGGTCGCTGCAAAACGTGCTCGGCCGGTTGCGGCAGGAGGTCGCCGATCTCCCGCCGGCCCCGCCAAGGCGTTTCCCGCCCGCCCGAATCGGCCGATCAGGCCGCATTGCGGCAAGAGAACCTTCTCCTCCGGGCGGCCATCGCCGACCTCTCCGACCAGGCCAAGCGGCTGGAAGGCGAAAAGCGGCTGATCTTGAGTGAGTTTCGCCGCGGCTTCCGGCGCAGCACCGAAACGAGCTCGATCGGGCCGCAGGGGCTCTCCGGAGGTGCGGAGGAGCGCGCCGAAGACCGGGGCGCGAGCGGGTCCCGGAGCGCCGAGGGTTCCGCCCTCGTTCCGCAGAATGCCTCCGGCGGAGCCGCCAGCGCCCTTTCCGTCGCGGAGCTGAGCAGGCTCCTCAACGAAGGGGCGCGCTGTTACGCCCGGGGCCGCCTTTCGGAGGCGGCCGATCTTTACGAGCAGGTCCTGGCGAAAGAGGCGCGCAACGTCATCGCTTGGTGCAATCTCGGAGTGGTTCGCTTCGCTCAGCAACGCTACGACCAGGCGGCGGAAGCGCTTCGCGAAGCGATC
Source organism: Methylacidimicrobium sp. AP8 (assembly GCF_903064525.1). NCBI lineage: Bacteria > Pseudomonadati > Verrucomicrobiota > Methylacidimicrobium > Methylacidimicrobium sp. AP8. The sequence continues at coordinate 1,680,723 of NZ_LR797830.1, read as the reverse complement.
GAGCTCCAGCCGGCGGACTCCTATCCTTACGCGGTGCTCGGCATGGCCTATTATCGAAGCGGAAAATACCCTCTGGCGGTCGCGGTCCTGGAGCGCGCAGCGGCGATCGACGGAAACAACGCCCGGATTCGCCGGGAGCTCGGCTTGGCCTATGCCGCGAGCGGGAATCCCCTCGCCGCCCGGAAGGAGCTGCTGAAGGCCTTGGCACTTGACCCCAACGACGGGGAGAGCCATTTCAACCTCGCGCTCCTCTACGCTTCCCAAGTTCCCCCGCAAAGGAAGAAGGCGCTCCTGCACTACCGCTCGGCGCTGGCGCTGGGCATGTCCAAGGATATCGCGCTGGAGCGCGCCATCCATTAACGATGGTTCCCGGTCGCCGGCTATCGGGCGACCGAGGATCGGGCGGCCGGCAGCTCGGCCAGGAGGCTTTCGGCCCGCGCGCGAGCCTCCTCCATCTTGCGGTACCGGATCTCACGGTATCCGCGCACCGACTCGGGGAGGCGGAGGATCTCGAGCCACCGCTGATATTCGGAGGGAGAGGAGAAGGAGAAGCGCTCGAGGAGCCCGCAATACCAGTCGCGGAAGCTCCGTTCCTTCTGATGCCATCCGACGAGGATCCGGCGGAGGAACTTGGCCCGCCGCATCAACCGGAGCATCCAGTTGCGCGACTCCATCCGGAAGCGGAGGCGGATGGGTCCGAGGATGAACTCCGGACGGGTGATGTGCCGGTAGACGAGGCGGTCGCCTCGGGCCGGATCGATCCCGAAGTGCTCCCGGTCTCTGGCTAGCTTCGCCTTCGCCGTGAGCAGGCGGGCGACCTCGACCTCGTCCTTGATCGCCATCACCCGGTGCGCGCCCCAGATCGCAGCCTTGGTGGCCGCCATCCCGAACTGGGGTGAATCCTTGGCGGCGACCGCCCGGACGAGGGATACGTATCGCTCCGCGTAAGCGGCGTCTTCATAGTGGAAGAGATCCCGGATCCGGATGATGAAATCGCGCAGGTCCGATTCATCCAAGGGGAGGCCGGCGATGCCCCCGGTTATGCACTGCCAGAGGCGCTGGCCGCGCTTCTTGCCCGAGGGGCCTTCCTCCTCCAGGTCTTCGAGACTCTTTTCGATCTCCCGCTGCGGGCTGGCAGGCGTCGAGGGCTGGGCGAACTCTTCGGGATGCTCGGCGAGGTAGCGGCCGAAAAGGAAGGCTTTCCAATTGGTGGCGGCGGAGCTGCCCATGGTCTGCTGGATGGCCCATTCGAGGCTTTCCTGCGAAAGAGGGAGCTCTCCGCGCTGAAAAGCGATTCCGATCAGAATGGTATTGGCGTAAAGCTTGGTGCCGAAGACCTGTTCGGCGAGGGCGGAGACCTCGCATCGGAAGAAGCGATGCGGATCGGTCGCCTGCCGGATCTTTTCTTCCAGCTCCCGGACGCAAAAATCATCCCGGCCGAGCAAGGTGAGCACCGTGGGGGTCTTGGCGGTGTTGAGGATGACGCCGGTTCGGTCGGGGCTGCCGATGCGCAGCCGGCCGGAACCGTCGAGAGCTCGGGCGGTTTCCAGCGGATCGAGTCCCAGGACGACGTCAACGTCGCCGTACAAAGGAATCGCGGTCGTCGGAGGCGCTCCTTGACGCTGGTAGACCAGATGCGAGTAGACCGCACCGTTGCGGATCGCCAGGCCGTTGCGATCGCAAAAGAGGACCCGGTATCCCTCCCGATGCCCGGCGCGCACGAGCACGGCGGCGGTGCTGGCGATGCCCATCCCGCCTACCCCGGTCAGGAAAAGACGGTAGGTGTGGGCGAAGCTGCGCGGAGGAGGAGGCGGGAGCGCATCGAAGGGGAGGGAGTCGAGGATTGAGCGGGGGCGGCTGCCCCGCACCACCGTGACCTCCTCGAAGGCGGGGCAGGCGTAAAGCTTCGTGCAGGCGCCGTCGGCGACGCACCAGGAAAGGTCGGTTTGCACCTTCCGGCCGAAATCGGTCTCGGTGAAGGTCAACCCCGGGCAGCCGGTGCTCGTGGTGCAGGCCAGGCAATATTCGCAGACCTCCGGGGTGATGTGAATGTAGCGCTTTTGCGGAAGGAAGCCCTTTGTCCGAATCTCCTCGCGCTCCCGGCGGCTTTCCCGCCGGTGGGTGAGAATGCCGCACTCCTTGTCGGCGATGATCACCTTCACCCCGTCCCGGAGAACAGCCTCTTCCAGGAGGGCCCGATACTGATCGCGCAAGCCGGGGTTGACCCGGATGACCTCGCACTTCTCTTCGGCGGTTATCGCCTCGACGATCTTCTCGATGTTCTGCGTGAACGTCGGGTTCCCCAGGAGGTCTTTCTCCACGCCCGGGGTCGTCTGGTGGCCCGTCATCGCCGTGGTGCGGTTGTCGAGAATGATGTAGGCGATGTCCTGCCGATTCTTGATCGAATTGGAGATCGCAATCTGTCCCGAATGGAAGAAGGTCGAATCGCCCATGAAGACGACCTGCTTGTTGCGGATGAACGGATCGATGCCCAGGCCTGTGCCGCCGCCGAGGCCCATGCCGCTGTAATTGTGCATGAGCGACTTGGTCGGCTCGAACATCAACATGGTGTAGCAGCCGGTATCTCCGTGGAAGACGAGGTCGACCGGCTCCCGCCGATGCCGGCGGCGCATGTACTCCGGATCGCGGAAGTCCCGCTGTATATCCAGGAAGACCGAGGCCGAATCCCGGTGGGGGCATCCCGGGCAAAAGGTCGGAGTTCTCGCAGGGAGCTGCCAGGAAGGCCCCGATGCCCTTCGCAGCCGATCGAGGCGCTGCTCGACGGCCCTGCGGCGGGACGGGCCGCTCTCGGGAGCCAGCAGCGGTCCGAGCCGCTCGGCGAGAAGGGAGGGGTGGAGTCCGCCGTGGGACGGGATGCCGGGCAGATTGCCGGGAAAGACCTTACCCCAGACCTTCTGGAGGACGCCGGCCTGCTGCAGGGCATGCGAGATCGCCTCTTCCAGGAACGGGCGGCGTTCTTCCACGACGACGATCTCTTCTGCTTCGCGGGCGAAACGGAGAAGAGTCTGCGGATCGATCGGATAAGTGAGCCCCAGCTTCAGGACCGGAAATTCGCCGGCGAGCCCAAGCTCCTGCAGGGCCTGTTCCAGATACCCGGCGGCCAACCCGGAGCTCACCAGGCCGAATCGCGGCCGTGTGCGGGAGCGGTCGAAGGGCAGGATCCGGTCGATGCCCCGTTCTTGCGCGACGGCCCAAAGCCGACGATACCTCGCCGGGAGGTCTTCCTCCCGCCGGCCCGTCCTCGGAGGAAGCAGCACCCGCGATTCGTAGTCGATCGCGGCCGTATCCAGCGCTACCGGGCTCAGCGAGTTGACTCGGGGAAAATGGTTGCGGCGGACTTGCACGGAGCCGCCCCCGTCAGCCTGGTTGGTGGTGACGAGATAGGTTACGAAGAGGTTGGCCCTTCGGGAAAGCTCAAAGCCGAGATCGATCCAATCCTTGATCTCCTGGAGCGTCTCCGGTTCGAGCACGGGCATGTGGAGGTGCCGGGCGAGGTAACGGGAGTCGGCGGGGACCTGGGTCGAATCGTTCCAAGGGTCGTCGCCGACGATGACAAGGCACCCACCCTCCCGATGCGCTCCGCTCAGGTTGCCCAAGGCCAGCGCATCGGCCGCCACGTGCAGGCCTACGCTTTTCATGACCGCCACCGCCCGCAACCCGAGCATCTGCGAGCCGTTGAGCATCGCGGCGGCAAGGGCCTCGTTGTTGGCGAGGGTCGCCCGCATCCCGTGGGCCTGGAAAAGGCCCGCGATGGCCTCGATCGTGTCGAAGATGCCGGAGACCGGGGAGCCGGGATAGCCCGTCCAAAGATGGGTGCCTCCCTCGGCTTCCAGCAACCCTTTGACGATCGCCTCGTTACCGGTGAAGACTTCCCAGCCGTCTTCCCGGAGAAAGCGCGGATCGGCGGCGGAAATGACGCTTTTGGTCGCCATCGAGTCTCTCCTTCCATAGAGGGAGCCGGGCCTTCTGTAAACGCTGAAGTTTCCGGTCCCTGGGCGCGCCGTCGCGCCTCCGGATGCCGGGGGCAAGAATCGGCGTGCGCGCGAGGATCGCCGTCGATAGCATGTGCGGCATGAAAGACCGCCTGTTCCTGCTGGCTCCGGGATTCCAGGACGGGGAAGGGGCGCCCTACTACTGCCCCTATTGTGCGATCTTCGAGGGGCTGCTCGCCCTCTACCCGCAGCTCGGGCAGGAGCTCGACGTCCGGCGCGTGGCATTTCCCCGCCCCCGGCGGGAGATCGTCGAGCTTCTGGGAGCCGAACATCAATCGTGTCCGGTCCTGATTCTCGGGCGGGAACTTCCGGATTCCTGCCGCGATCTTCCTTGGCGGAAAGCGCGGGAGCGGCTTTTCCTCGACGATCCTCTCGCGATCGGGGACTACCTTTCCCGCGCCTACGGAATCCCGCGTCCCCACCGTTGACGGCACTGCGGCGCGGCTCCGGCTACGAGAGATCCCCGCCCTTCGGGTAGGGACAAAGGTTCCGGATCTCGCAGCGGGGACAGTCGGGCTTGCGCGCCCGGCAGACCGCCCGGCCGTGTGCCTGCAGGAGATGGCAGAAGGCCACCCGCTCTTCCGGAGGCACGAGCGCGACCAGATCCGCCTCGATCTTGTCGGGATCCGTCTCGTTGCTAAGACCGAGCCTCGCCGAAACCCGCGCGACGTGGGTGTCGACGCCGATCGCCGGTTGACCGAAGGCATTGCCCAGAAGGATATTCGCGGTCTTTCTGCCGACTCCGGGGAGTGTGAGGAGATCCTCGAGCCGGCCGGGCACCTCTCCGCCGAACCGCTCGACAAGAGCGCGGCAGGCCTTTTGGATCGCGCGGGCCTTGTTGCGGTAGAAGTTGATCTTGCGTAGCTCCTCTTGGAGCTGCTCCTCGGGAACGGCGGCCCAGTCGGCGGCGGTGCGATACTTCTGGAAAAGCGGGGCGGCGACCGCGTTGACGAGCTCATCCCGGGCCTGAGCCGCCAAGATCAGCGCCACCAATAGCTCGAGGGGATTGGAGTAGGCGAGGGCGAGCTTGGCTTGCGGATAGAGGCGCCGGAGCACCTGAAGAATCTCGGCGACCCGGCGGCGCTTGGCTTCGGTCGATTCCCTTCCCATGCGACGGTCCGGACAGAGATCGGTTGCGCCCGTCTAGGCAAGCACCTTTCGTGCCGCGGCGACGATCCGGTCGACGTTCGGAAGAACTTCGGCCTCGAGCTTCGCGTTGTAGGGCTGCGGAATATCGAGACCGGTCACCCGGAGGATCGGAGCGTCGAGCCAATCGAAGAGCCGCCGTTGGACGTCATAGGCGATCTGCGCTCCCCATCCGGCGAAGGGTTTGTTCTCCTCGACGATCACCAGCCGGTTGGTCTTGCGAACCGATTGGGCGATCCGGTCGAAATCGTAAGGCTTGATCGTTCTCAGGTCGATGACGTCGGCTTCCTTCCCTTCCGCCGAGAGGACCTCCGCCGCCGAAAGAGCCGTGTGCGTCGCGTAGCCGCCGCTGACGATCGTCAAGTCGGCACCTTCCCGGCAGAGCCGGGCCTGCCCGATCGGGGTGAGATGCTCCCCCTCGGGAACCTCGCCCTCGATCCCGTACAGCCGCTCCCCCTCGAAAAAGAAGACAGGGTTGTTCGAGCGAATCGAGCTCTTGAGCAATCCTTTGGCATCGTCGGGAAAGGCGGGGCTCACCACCGTCAGGGTGGGAACGCCGGCATACCAGTTTTCGGGGCAGTGGGAGTGGGTTGCACCGATCTGCGTGCCGCCCCCGCTCGGTCCGCGGAAGACCACGGGAAGATCGAACTGCCCGCCGGACATGAACCGGAGGGATCCGACGTTGTTGACGAGCTGGTCGAACGCGACCAAGGAGAAGCTCCAGTTCATGAACTCGACGATCGGACGCAGGCCGTAAAGGGCCGCCCCCACGGCGAGCCCGGAAAAGGCGGCTTCGCTAATGGGCGTATCGAGCACGCGCTTGGCGCCGAAGCGCTGCAAAAGCCCCTGAGAAACCTTGAAGGCCCCCTGGTACTCGCCGACCTCTTCTCCGATCAGGAAGACCGACGGATCCCGCTCCATCTCCTCGGCCATGGCCTGGTTGAGGGCCTGACGATAGGTGATTTTCGCCATGGATGGACCCTAAATGTCGCTGTAGCGGGGCCTGGGAATCGGTTCGATCTGATCCTCGGGCGAGAAGGCGAGGGAGAAAGCCAGATCCAGATCAGGTTCCGGGCTCGCTTCGGCGAAAGCAAGGGCGTCCTGGGCTTCGGCCCGGGCTTCTCCGTCGATCTGCTTGGCCATGGCCTCGGAAAGAACCCGCCGGTCCTCGAGCCGTCGCCGGTAGCGGAGGATCGGGTCGTTCTTCTTGTGCTCCTCGATCTCTTGCTTGGTCCGATAGGTGTCGGGATCGGACATGGAGTGACCGCGATAGCGGTAGGTATTGACTTCCAAGAGAGTCGGCAGGCGCTCGGTGCGCGCGAGCTTGACTGCTTCCGCCACCTTCTCCCGCACATCTTCGACATCCATGCCGTCGGCCGTTCGTCCGGCCAGCTCGAAGGCCGTTCCTCGATTGACCAACGGGAGTCCGGCCGAAGAGCGGGAAACGTTGGTCCCCATCGCGTAGTCGTTGTTCTCGATCAGGAAGACGATCGGCAGCTTCCACAGGGAGACCAAGTTGAGGGTCTCCGAGAACACTCCCTGGTTCACGGCTCCATCGCCGAGAAGACAGAGGGTTACCCCGCCAGTGTTCTCGTATTGCTGGGCGAAGGCCAGCCCGGCTGCGACGGGGGTATGCGCTCCCACGATCGCGTGCCCGCCGTAGAAATGATTCGCGCGTTCGAAGAGATGCATCGACCCGCCCATCCCCCGGGAGCAGCCCGTTCGCTTTCCCAAGAGTTCCGCCATGCAGGCCCGAGCTGTCATTCCCCGGGCTAGCGCCACCCCATGATCCCGATAGGCGGTGATCACCGCGTCCCGCGATTCCAGAACCGAGAGCGCGCCCACCGCGACTGCCTCCTGCCCGATGTAGAGGTGGCAGAATCCCTTGATGAGGGCCCGCATGAAGGCCTGGGCCGCTTTCTCTTCGAAGCGGCGGATGCGAACCATTTGGCGATAGAGCTCGATTTGAACCTCGGGGCTCAGGGACGCGGCGGCCGGTTTCGGCTCCGCTATGGCTACGCCAGGACCTTCCATTACCATAAGCTCTCCTTGCCTCCTTGTTGCAAAGCGGGATTCGCGGTCGCGGCGCGTCTCGGTCTGCACATCGCCGCTCCTCTTGTGCTTTCTCCTCCTACAAAGCATATTTCGGACCCATTGGCAATGAGCCGCCTATGATTCCCGTGCAAAAGACGCAGATTCCGGGGCCCGGCTCCATCGACCTCGGTGCTCGCCTGCGCCGGTGCGAGTCCCGGAACGTGACGTTTCTTTCCGCGGATTTTCCCGTCTTTTGGGAGAGGGCGGAAGGAGCGAACGTCTGGGACGTGGACGGAAACGGCTATCTCGATCTGACGGCGGGATTCGGCGTCGCCGCCCTGGGCTACTCGGCGCCCGGGATCGCCGCCGCCGCCTCGGCCCAGCTTGAGCGGCTTCCTGTCGGCATGGGGGATGTCCACCCTTCCTTGGCGAAAGTCGCCCTGTTGGAGGCTCTCTCCCGGCTGACCTTCGAGTCTTGGGGCCGCGGAGGCGCGAAGTCGATCCTCGGCTGCTCGGGCAGCGATGCGGTGGAGGCGGCGATGAAGACCGCATGCCTGGCGACGGGGAGACCCGAGATCATCGCCTTCCGGGGAAGCTATCACGGCTTGTCCTACGGAGCGCTGGAAGCGACCGAGATGGGTAATTTCCGCAAGCCCTTCCGAGAGCAGATGGCCGGGCGGGTCCGCTTCCTGCCGTTTCCCGACTGCTGGCGATGTCCCTGGGGCCGGGGGGCGCGTTCGCCGTCGGACTGCGATGCGGAATGCCGGTCTGCCCTGGCGGCCGAGCTGAAGACGATCCTTTCGCAGGCTCGCGTGGCGGCCATTCTCGTCGAGCCGATGCTCGGCCGCGGAGGGATGATCCCGCCCCCCGACTGGTTTCTGCCGTTCCTGCGCGCGGCGGCCGACGAGGAAGGCGTTCTTTTGATCCTCGATGAGATCTTCACCGGATTTTTTCGCACCGGACCCCGGTTTGCGTGCGAGCGCTGGAAGGTCGTGCCCGATCTGCTCTGCGTGGGCAAACCGCTGGGCGGGGGCTTTCCGATATCGGCCTGCATCGGCCCGAAGGAAGTGATGGACGCATGGCCGGAGTCGGATGGAGAGGCGTTGCACACGAGCACCTTTCTCGGAAGTCCGCTCGGCTGTCGGATGGCCTGTGCCTTTTTGGAAGCGATCGAGGAGCAGCGCCCGGGCTTGGCCGTGGAAGAAAAGGGCGCAGCTTTACTTGCCGGACTGCGCGAGATGGCCGCGGCGGGATCGCCGCTGCGGAACGTCCGCGGCGCCGGTCTATTCGTCGGAGTGGAGGTGACCGACGAAGGCGGGCGGCCGGACCCCGCTCTGGCCGGAAAGCTGGTCGCCAGCCTGCTGAAAGCGGGGGTGATTCTGCTGGCGGGAGGCACCGATCGCCACGTGCTCTCCTTCACTCCTCCGCTGATCATCACTTCGGAAGAGCTGGATTGGTCGCTCCGCACCCTGCGTTCCGTTCTGGGGCGGGTGGTCGGTTAGCCGCCATGACCGGGAACAACTTTCCTCGAGTTGTTCCCGCGGCCGGAAACAACCTTGGCCCTGGGCCGGCGCCAAGCGGTGAGAGAAAGGGCTTCCTCGATCGCTTCCGGGCATCCGAGCTGCTTTCCGCTTGTCCTTGAGGCGGCAACTTTCGCCGGCGCTCCGGACGATATGGGCATGGTGAAGCAGCCGACCAAGCATGGCCGCCGTCAGGGTTTGGCCGCCGGCAAAGGCGGTCGCCCGGCGGGTGAAGGCCAAGTTGCCCGTCGAGATCCAGACGGCCTGCCATAGCGGTTGGCCACTACTCGACAAAAATAGGCCGGCCTCTTCACGGTCGAAGGGAAGAGAGCCGATTGCGTCGATGACCAGCGGTTCGGGTGCGAGGAGCGCGCGGGCAAAATACTCCTTGCGCTGCCCCTTTCCCTTGGCCGCCGAGAGGAAACGCCCCTTGTGTCCGGCCATGGCCGCCCGATAGGGGGCAGGGCGATATAGGTCTTGCCTGCCCCGCCGGGACCCGGCAAGAGGAGGTTTTCGGCGCGTCCGATCAAGGCCGGGTTCGACGACTCGATGATTCGGCCTCGGGCGCTCGTCCGGCATGGTTCCAATCGAACTCCTCGACCGTTTGGATCGCCGGCAGCCCCGTCGGCGGCAGTCCGCTTTGGCTCTTGCAACGGGTGGAGAACCCGCATGGAGTGGCTCTCGTTCTTCTTCAAGAAAGCATTTTATGAGATCATTTCTCGATTATTGCGGCATCCGGGGCCAAAAAGGTGCAAGTTCGTTTGCAGGAGGGAGGAGGCGGCTGTCCCTGGGGGGAGACGCGATGATCGTCAAAGTTGCCCTGGAAAACTGGAAGTCGTTCCGCGATCCGGTCGAATTTTCCATGGTCGCCAGCCGCTAGCACGGAAACCGGGTGCCTCAAGTCCGCAACTACCGGACGAGGGTACTGCCGATCGCCGCGTTTTACGGCGCCAACGCATCGGGCAAGAGCAACTTTTTCCAAGCGCTGCAGTTCGCAAGCAAGCTCGTCGTCCCAGGAGTGGCACCGGATAGCGCCATTCCGGTCGTGCCGTTGCTACTGGACAGAACATCTGGGCAAAAACCGTCGCGTTTTCACTTCGAGCTCCTGATCGACGAAAAGATCTACGAGTTGAGCTTCGCGGTGACGCGCAAGGAGGTGGTGGAGGAAAAGCTCGTGGTGATTGACGCCCGAACGGAGACGACCCTCTACGACCGGCGCGGGGGGGGAAGCCCAACTTTGCTCCGGCGCTGGAGCAGGATCAGCGTCTGGGGTTTGCCTTCGAGGGCACGTGGGACAACCAGCTTTTCCTGAGCAACTCCGTATCCCAGAAGGTGGATCGGTTCCGACCGGTCTATGACTGGTGTCCGGAGAACCTCGTGTGCATCGGACCGGAGTCACGGTTTGTCCGCGTGGCACGGTTGATCGACCCGGAGGAGAAGCTTTCTTCGGCCGTGGCGGAAGAGCTATGGCGGCTCGATACCGGAATTACCCGGCTGGGTGCCGAGGAGATTCCGCTGGATGAGGCTGCGCTTCCCGAGCCGGTCCGGAACGATGTGGTCGAGCGGATGGAGGAAGGAAAAACCGCCTCCATCGGCGATGGGACGGGAAAAATGCTGGTCGTGAGCCGGAAAGCCGGAAAGCTCATCCTGCAAAAGGTGGTCGCTTATCATCCGTAGGAGGACGGCGAAGAGGCGAAGTTCACCCTCGAGCAGGAATCGGACGGCACCCGGCGGCTGATCGACCTCCTTCCGGCGTTTTGCGATCTTTGCGATCAGGACTCCAAGAAAGTCTACCTGATTGATGAGGTCGACCGCAGCCTGCATACCTTGCTCCTCCGCCGGCTGCTCGAGGCTTACCTTGCGGGATGCTCCCCCCGGAGCAGAAGGCAGCTGCTCTTCACCACCCATGATGTCCTGCTCATGGACCAAGAACTCCTGCGCCGCGACGAAATGTGGGTGACGGAGCGGGACGCCGGCGGGGTCTCCAGGCTTTTTTGGTTCAGCGACTACAAGGGCGTCCGCTACGACAAGGATATCCGGAAGAGCTACCTGCAGGGTAGACTCGGTGGGATCCCTCGGATTGTCGTTCAAGGCGCATTGAGCAGCTCGTACGGTTCGGAAGCAAGGGGCTGAGCTCGTGCCGTCCCCGAGGTAATCGAAGTCGATCCGGCCTACACTTCCCCGATCGGCACGGCATCAGCTCTCGCCAGGGCGCAGCCTATGCCGTGGCCCGGAGAGGATCGGGTCGATCCGAACGCCCGCCCGGTCGGGAGGCAAGGCAACCGCGCGCCTCCCGCGCCTCTGCCCCGGAAAGCGCGGGCATCGGGCGCTACCCGGGCTTTGCCGGCGGAACTCCGTCACGCGAGCCGCCGGTAGCAGTGTCCGGCCGACGCCGTGGACGATCTACCCTGGCGGAGGAAGGATGGTCCGTGGTTTGAGCAACGGTTAGCCGGTCTCCTTGCCGCTGTCCATGTCGAAGTTGTAGCGGACGACACGCTTGGCATGCGCATCGAGGATCTGCCTTTCGAATTGATAGTAGATCGCATTGCGCTGCACGTACGCGAGCTTTTCGAGCGAATCGATGTCGAAGGAGAGGAAGAGAGAGAACGGATCGGCCGCATCGAGGTTGCGGCCTACGCGCAGGTTGTGGATGTCCGGGAGCTTGAGCAGGAGGATTCGGATCTCGATTAAGAGTTGATCGAGCTCGGCGGGAGAAGTGGAAGGGAGCGTTTCCAGAAAGCAGATATGATGAATCATGAAAAACTTGTCGAATGCAAAACTCCGCCTACGATCATCTGACGGGACTTTCCCGCTGCTCTTAGCATAGGGAAAGGGCAAAAGCAAATTTCCTCGACAGCCTTGCCGGTCGGCGGCAAAGCTTGCTTCGATGTTCGGCAAGCTCTTGAAGAAGTGGGAGCCGGCTAAACATTCGAAGGGAGTCGATCGTCCCGAGGAGGCCTCCCCGAGCCCGAGCGTGCCATCCCCCCCGAACGCGGCCGTAGCGGCGCCGATTCCTCCTCCTCCGCCGCCTGCGGAGCGACCGCCGATTCCTTCTCGTCCCCGGAGGCAGGAAGATCGGCTCGAGCCGTCGGCAGCCGGCGCGGAGGAGCGCGGGGGAGCCTCGAATCGGAAAGCGGCGCCGGAGCGGCCGGAGAGCAAGGAAGAAGCGAGCGTCGTCGCGGTCGGGACGCAGCTGCGGGGAGAGCTAGCCTTCCGCGGGAAGATGACCCTGAACGGCGGCTTCTCGGGTTCGATTCACGCGGCGGAGGGATGCCTGTGGATCGGCCCGGAAGCGAACGTACGGGCGGACATCGAAGCCTTGGACCTGGTGGTGGAAGGAAAGGTGCGGGGCAGCCTCTCGGCTCGGAAGTCGCTCGAATTACGGAACGGGTCCGACGTGCAGGGGTCGATCCGATGCCTCCGCTTGCTGATCGCCGAAGAGGCCGTGTTCCAAGGCCCGTGTGAATGCTTCCGCCCGGCGCCCGGCGAGGCGGCGAAGGCGGCCTGCCCGTCCAATTTTTACGGATTTTTCACCGCCGTGCGGGTGGCTGCGATTCTACCGTGAAGCGCCGTAGTCCTCAGCATCGTGCGGCACCACGGAGGGAGAGCACAGCCGAAGGAGCAGTTCGGGACTCTTCAGAGGCTCGAAGCGCAAAGGGGGCGCCCGACGATGCTCTCCAGGACCGAAAGCGGGGATAGCTCGGGGTGCCGCAAGGCGGCACGGGGCAAGTGGAAGGTCTGCTCAAGCAGGTACTGCCCCGAGTCCACGGCGTGCAGGACCTGGTCGGTAAAACAGATCCACGTCGAATTCGGGGGGAAGGCGAACGCCTCCTGCGGGCTCTGCTTCTGATATTCGATATCGAGCTTGCCCTGGTCGTGGAGTCCGAGCATGTAATGATCGTAGAGGCTGCGGTAGCCCTTGGTGATGCCTGTCAGGGAGAGCAGGAACCGGGAGCCCGGTATCGGCGCGGACACCCGAGGCACGAACCGCTGGGCGTACTCCCGAAAGCCTTCTCCGACCCGCCAGCAGCGCGGCTTGCCTTCCGGGTTGATGTTGCTGAAGACCCGTAGGATCCGCCGGCCGCCGGTCGGACGGGACGGGAAAGCATCGACGTGGAGTCGGGTATCGTCCTTCCGGTAGGAGGACGGGCGGCCGGCGATCTCGATCGGCCGGTAACTTGTCCGCGCCTGCAGAAGGGAGGCGGCATAGGTGGGGAAGAGATTCTGCAGAAACTCCCGCGTGCTGTCCGCATAGCGGCGGAGCATGCGGGAAAGGGCGGTCTTCTCGGCCTCGCTGCCGGTGGCTCCCCAGATTTTTCCGGTCTCGCGCTCGAAGCTGATGTTCTTGGCGCCGCCGGCGCCCCACTCCGGCTTCAGGAACGCCTCTTCCTCCGGCAGAAGGGTGAAGGCGAGGCGGGGGAAAAACAGAACCCTCCCTTGCTCCAGGTCCTCGATAGCCCGATTCTGCACGTCGGGGGGCACGGCCTGCGTCCAGGAATCTCCGGGCAGTTCAACGATCGAGTTCATAGTACTCCAAGCGGGAACCACTGCGAAAGGCCCGGGCGACCATCCCGCCGGCCGGCCGGCTAGCGGCTCTTCTTGAGGATCGGAAGGCCCGTCCGGTTGCTTTCCGACACCACGTATCCCTTGGGAAGGGCGTCGATCGCTCCCTCTCGGGGCTCGGTGGAGAAAAAGTAGAGAGTGACCTTGTGGCCGTTGCGCAGGGTCTGTTCGCGAGCATGTAGGTAATAGGTTTTTCCGGACTTTTTGCTAACAACTTGGAACGGCATACTTTTTTTCCTCCTCACTATCACTATTCAGCACGTTGTACGCTTACCTCTTGCCTCCGCATATCGTTACCGCAAAACGCCCGCTTCCCGGAGCGTGGCATACGATCCCTTCTTGCTCAGCGTCTTGAGTCCGCGGGCCGAAAGGCGCAACGAAACCCATCGGCCGAGTTCCGGGACAAATAGCTTCTTTCTCCGGAAGTTGGGGAAAAACACCCGCGGCGTGTTCGCCGTCACGTGCGTGCCAATCCCCCCTTCTTTCTTCGGCTTGCCTTTGCGCCGGATCCTCCGGCCGCGAGCCGGGCGCCGACCTAAAATACAACATCGACGGGCCATGGAACTTCTCTCCGTTACTTCATGAGAAGTACGTTGCGCGCTCTTTTAATTTCTCTCGTTAACCTTCTGTGAAGTTTGGCAGGCATACCCGTGATCCGTCGAGGAAGAATGCGCCCGCTTTCCGTGGTAAACTTGCGCAGCAAATCGGTATTGCGAAAGTCGATCGCTTCGACGTTGATATCGATCCTGCGCTGGCTCTCGCGAGCGGCGGGGCGGCCGGTCCGCTTGTTTTTCTGTTTTTTCATTTTCTCACTTTACGCCCGATCCTCATTCCGCAGGACTCTCTCTCTCTTCGGAGGCATCCTCATCCTCTTCGCCCCTGGCTTCCGCCAGGTCGGCGAACTGCGGGACCGACTCCCAGCGTCGCTCGAAACGGCGCTGCAACTCTACCTGTCGCTGGCATTCCACGGTGAAGCGCGCATGTGGGACCGCTTCTAGCCGTTGCAACGGGATCGGCCGCCCGCACATTTGGCAGATCCCGTAGGTCCCGTTCTCGATGCGCTTGAGGGCCTCCTCGACCTCGTAGAGAGCATCTTGCTCCTGGGAAAGCAAGCTCAGAGCGAAGTCCTTGTCGTACGCCTCGGTTCCCGCATCGGCTTGGTGCATGCCGAGGCCGCTCGCCTCGCCGCCTTCCGGGGGCACGCGCAGGGAGTCCTGGGCAATGCCCTGCATCTGCCCGAGAATTTCGTCGCGCAACTCGAGTAGCCGATGCTTCTGCTTTTCAAGGAAAGCCTGCCGGCGTTTGGGCGGCAGATCGGCCAGGGTGAGCTTGGACTCCGCCTCGAAAGAGGCGTCGCCAGGTTCGGTCGCCGCCGCCTCTTCTTCCGAGGAGACCTCGCCGGACAACCCGGCGCGGCCGCCTTTCTTGGCAGTCCTTTTTTTGGCGTGCGTTCCTTTTACGGAGGAAGCGGCCGCAGGCGATTCCTTGCCCTTCTCCACGTCTTTCTCCGTCGGCTTCGAAGTCTTCTTGCTGCTTTTGCCAGGCATTATGCGGGAGAATATGCGAGTGTGCTGGGGCTTTGCCAAGGACTTTTTCCCCGTTTCCGGCTTGTCGTGACCTTTTCCCCCTCGGACCTGGCACTCCGGAACGGCCGGGATCTCCGCCCGAAGGTCCTCCCGGACGCCGCGCCGGCGGGGCCTTCGAGACAATCGGGGGGCTGGGCACGGAGAAGCCGAAGGATTATGTTGATCGGATGCGCCCGGAACGGGTATTCCTCGGGTGGGATCGCCCTCTGGTCGAGGAGGCGGCGGACCGGCTCCTGGCGCGATGCGGACCGGGCCCTTGGGCTGATCTCTCCCGCTGGCTTGTAATCGTCCCGACGCGCGAGTCGGGAAGGATGCTGCGGGGATCGCTCTGCCTGCGCAGGCCGGCAGGCCTTCTGGCTCCCCGGGTCGTCACGCCTATGGAGCTTTTTGGTTGGGTGCGGGGGCCTTCCGAAAAGTGGGCAGGCCGGACGGCTCGGATCCGGGCCTGGACGGAGGTCGTCCTCTCGGAGCCAGGGCCGGAAGAGGGCTCTCCTTTTCCCTGCGACCCCGGACGGCGGGATTTTGCCTGGGCTCTCGGCGTGGGCCGGAGCCTCTGCGAGGCACAGGATCTCCTCGCCGAAGGGGGCTTGACGTTTTCCACCGCTCGGGAGGCGGCCGGAGATCTCGAGCCGGATCTTTGGGTCCGACTGGCCCGATGGGAAGAGCGATACCGGGCGATCTTGCGCCGTTCGGGATTGCGAGACCCCACCGAAGGCCGTTTGGAAGCTCTGGAGAAAGGTGTCTGGCGCTTCGCGGAGGATTCGGTGGCCCTCGTGGGCTGCCCCGATCCCCATCCGCTGGCGCTGCGGTTGCTGCAAGCGGTTCTGCCCGATCGGGCCTGCTCGGTATGGATCCACGCTCCGGAAACGATCGCCGACGGCTTCGACGAGTGGGGCAGGCCCCAACCGGCCTTTTGGCAGAGCAGGCGCCTGCCCTTTCCGGCCACGACGCGGATCGAAGCCGAGGAGGGGCAGGTCGCCCTTAGGGCCGCGCTTCTGGTGGAGGCGAACCGGATTCGGGAGGCGGTCACGATCGGGGTCTGCGCATCCCGCCTGCTCCCCTATTTGCGGCTCGCCTTGGCGGAGAGGAAGATCCCGGCCTTCGATCCCGGCGGCGTTCCCGGGCGGGAGTCGAGCTGGCTGCCGCTGCTTGCCGATATCCGGGAGCTTCTGGAGGAGGGGAGCCTCGCGGCCTTCCGCCGGCTCCTCTGCCACCCGGCGGCGGGCTGGCTGGGTGTGGGGCCGGGAGAGAGCGTGCGCGCCCTGCTGGAGGCCTTCGACCGGGCCGCCGCGCGCAGCCCGGGGAAGGATTTCCGGGCGGCGGCGCGGGAAGAAGTTCTGAAGCCTTGCGTCGAGCGGGCGCAACGCTTTCTTTCCGCGGCGGGAGCCGAGCCGCTGGCCGCCCTCCGGAAGCCCTTTTCGGAGGTCTTCGGTGGGGAGCGCTGCGGCGAGGGCGACGATATCCTTGCCGAGGAGCTGGCGGCCGCTCTGCAGGAGATAGAGGCGCTTGCGCCCTCCGTGGAACGCCCCTTGGGGGCCGCGGAGGTGCTCGCTCTTCTGATCGATCGCCTCTCCGGGCTCTCTCTTCCCGAAGAGCGCCCGGAAAAAGCGGTCGAGCTCCGCGGCTGGCTTGAGCTCCTCTGGGATGATGCGCCCCACCTCGTGCTGGCCGGATTTCAAGAGGGCTCGGTTCCCGAATCCGTCACGCATCACTTTCTGCTCCCGCCCGCCCTGCGCGAGCGGCTCGGCTTGCGGACCAACGCGGAGCGGGAGGCCAGGGACGCCTATCTCTTCGAGGCGGTTCTGGCGCAACGGAGAGGGCGCGGGAGGGTCGATCTGCTGGCGTGCCGCTTCACCCGGGAAGGGGAGCCTCTCTTCCCTTCGCGGCTCCTGTTTCGATGCCCACCGGAAGAGCTGCCCGGGCGCGTCCGGCGGGTCCTGGACGGGCAGCAGCCTCCGCCGCGCCGGCAGCCGGCGGCGACCGACTCCTTTCTGCTGCGGATCGGTCCCCTCGTGTGGGCAGGAGAGAGGAAGCTTTCGATCACGGGCTTGCGGGATTATCTGGCCTGCCCGTTTTTCTTCTTCCTCCGCCACGTTCGCCGTTGGGAATTCGTGGAGGAGCCGCCCGAAGAGCTCAATGACCGGGAGTTCGGCGGCCTGCTGCATGAGGTCTTGGCCGATTTCGGACGGGAGGAGGCGATGAAGGGGTGCGATCGGAGGGAGGAGATGGAGGACTGCCTGCGGGATCTGCTCTCCCGGCGGCTGCACCGGCGTTTTCCGGACGGGATCCCCCCCGCGATCATGTTTCAGGCCGCAGCGCTCGAGGGCCGGCTGGCGGGATTCGCCCGCGCGCAGGCCGAAGAAGTGCGGCGGGGGTGGACGACCGTCTCGGTGGAGGAGCCGGTGTCGTTTTCGATCGGAGCCTGGGAGATCGTCGGCAGGATCGACCGGGTGGATCGGGATCCGGACGGAAGGGTGCGCCTCCTGGACTTCAAGAGCGCCGAGCGTGCGCGGAGCCCGAGGTCGGCCCATCTGTGTCCGGCTTCCGAGAGCACCGGACCCGAGGAGGCCGTCTTCGAGTGGAAAGGCAAGCGACTGCGGTGGCGGGATCTGCAGCTGCCCCTCTATGCCGCGGCTTGGCGCCGCCGCCATCCCGCGTGCTCCGCCGTCGAGGTCGCCTACTTCGCGCTTCCGCGCGAGCGGGCGCAGGCGGGGATTCTCGAGTGGAAGGAGTGGAGCCCCACGCTCGAAACCGAAGCGGAATCGTGCGCGGGCCGCGTTTTACGCGCCGTGGAGGAAGGGCGCTTTTGGCCTCCTTCGGAATCGATCGTTTGGCGGAGGGAACCATGGCGGAGCTGGTTCGACGGCCGCCCGGGGGAAATCGTATCCCCTGTCTCCGCCGTCGGCTAGGAAGGGGGGGTATGCGGCGAGGGCTTCCGATCGCGCGCTGCTGCCTGATCCGGGCCTCGGCCGGCACCGGCAAGACCGAAGCCCTGGCGAAGCGGATTGTCGATCTGCTCCGCTCCGGGGTCGATCCTCATCGGATCGTCGCGGTGACCTTTACGCGGAAGGCCGCGGCGGAGATCCTCGATCGGGTTCTGCGCAAGCTCATCGAGCAGGCGGAAGCCGATGCCGAGCGCGGGGCCGCGGACGGCGGCGGCCGCGCGCGAAGCGCGCTCGCCTCCCTCCAGGTCTTTCTGGCCGATCTGCCGCGGCTCCATCTGCGGACGATCGACAGCCTCTTCCAGCGGATTGTCCGTGTCTGCTCGATGGAGCTCGGGCTTCCTGAAGATTTCGAGGTGATGGACGAGTTCGAGGCGCGGGAGCTGCGCCGCTGGCTCCTCTCCCGGATGTTCGCGGAGAACGGATCGGCCGGAGAGAGGCTGGCGGAGGCGATGCGACGGCTGCGCTGGGGAGACGATGGGAAAAGCATCCGGAGCGCCGCCGATCGATGGATCGCCCGTTTCGGGGACGCCTTCGCGGACGAGCCCGAGCGGGAGCGCTGGGGGGGGGAGGCGCTCTGCCGGTCGCTCGATCCCGGACCGCCGGAGGAGGACGGTGGGGAACTTTGGGAGGAGATCGGCCGCAAGCTCCGGATTCTGGAGCCGGCAAGGGCCGAGGCGTGGGAGAAGCTCCGCCCTCTTCTTTTGGCGTACCGGGGGTATGGCCCGGAAGATCGGGTGATCCGGAATATCGTGGAGAGCTACGATCCGGCCTCCGGCTGCTGCGGGGCGTTTTACTGGCAACGCAAGAAGATCGTCCCGGACCCGGAGGCAGCCCTGCTTTTCGGCCGGCTGGTCCGGTTCTGGCTCCGGAACGGCATCGAAGCCGCCTGCCGGCGGACGCGCGGGCTCCTCTCGCTCTTGGCGGACTTTCAGGCCCGTTACCGGCATGCCCTCCGCCGGCAAGGACGGATCGCGTTCGACGATGCGCCGAGGCTCCTTCGGCAGCTCGGGGCGAGGGGTGGAGGCATGGATAGGGACGATTGGTTGCGGGTCGCCTATCGGCTCGACTCCCAGTGGGATCATTGGCTCTTCGACGAGTTCCAGGATACGAGCCGCGCGCAGTGGCAGGCCCTGCAGCTCCTGGTCGAAGAAGCGATTCAGTCGACGGAGGGAACGAAGACCTTTTTTTGCGTCGGAGACGGGAAGCAGTCGATCTATGGATGGCGGGGAGGAGACCGGTTGCTCCTCGAGGAAATCGCTTCCCGGTATGCCGGCGGCATCGAGGTCGAGCGGCTGGCCGTTTCCTATCGTTCGCGGCCCGCCGTGATCGAGCTGGTCAATACGGTTTTCGGCGACAAGGCGGCCCTCGAGGAGCTCTACGGGAAGGCGGGAGCTTCCTGGGCGGAGGGGTGGGACCGGCACTCCTCGGCTTTGGAAGGAGCCGGCGGATACAGCTGCTATCTTGAGGTGGGGACGGGCTTGGAGGCATCCGCGGCGACCGGCACGGTGCCGGAGGGAGAGGCCGAAGAGGGCGAAGAAGCTTCCGCCTCGGCCGTCGATGGGGTGCTGGCCCGCCTGGTCCGCGAAGTCATCCGGCCCGCCGAGCGACGCCTTTCCTGCGCGGTTCTGGTCCAAACCAACAGCTGGGCGCGCCGCTTGGCGGATCGCTTACGGAGGGAGAAGGTGGGATCGATCTTCCTCGAAGGCGAGGTCTTTCCCGGCGCGGACAACCAGCTCGGGCGGCTGGTGGCCGCCGCCCTGCAGAGCCTGGCGCACCCGGCGGACACGCTGGCCAAAGGGTGGTTGGACGCTTCTCCTCTTGGGGATCGGTTCCGCCGGGAATGGGAGGAAACCGGATGGCGGCTGCTCCACGAAAAGGGGTTTTCCGGTGTGGTCGCGGAAATCTTGGGACGCCTGCCCGGGAAGCTCGACGAATTTGGGCAGCAGAGGGCGGGCCTGCTGCGGGAGATGGCGTGCCGGTTCGACCGGACCGGTTCCCGGGACGTGGAACGGTTTCTGCGTTTCTGGCGGGAGCAGCCCGTGCGGCTTTCCGAGACGACGGGGTCCGTTCAAGTCATGACGGTCCATAAGGCAAAAGGCCTCGGCTTCGATGTCGTGGTGGTCACAGAGCTCGAGCGTT
The DNA here is from genome assembly GCF_903064525.1 of Methylacidimicrobium sp. AP8. Lineage (NCBI taxonomy): Bacteria > Pseudomonadati > Verrucomicrobiota > Methylacidimicrobium > Methylacidimicrobium sp. AP8. The sequence goes on along the minus strand of NZ_LR797830.1, from coordinate 1,660,777 downwards.
CCCTCTCGGTGCGGGCAGACCTGCTGGAGGTAGAGAGCGCTGGTGGGGTGGCCGGACGACTTCTCTCCCCGGGAAAAGCCGTGGTCGCCAAGATTCCCGCGCTGGCGGCGGCGTGGGCGAAGGCCCGCGAAAAGGAGCTCTTCGAGCGCCTCTGCGTGCTTTACGTCGCCTTGACCCGGGCCCGACGGGAGCTTTACGTCCTCGCGGAGGCTCCGCGGGCCGGGCGGCGGAGATCCCCGGAGGGCGCGGAGCCGGGCGCTCCCACCCTCCGCGATCTGCTGCGCCGGACTCTCCGGGGCGGAGAGGTCCGCCCGCTCTGGGGCGAGAGCAATGTCGAAATCCGGTTTGAGCGTGGCGTCCGGAGCGACCCGGAGCGGGGCGAGCGCATCTCCCGGGAAGAGGAACCCGGACGTGTCGGACCGTTGCTCTTCCCGCCGCGCTCCGTTCGCCTAACTCCGGTGGCGCCGTCGCGATCCGAGGAGGAGACGGCGGCGGGCGCCTGGATTGCTGCCCGCGCGGCGGCCCGGGAGTGGGGCAGTCGTGTCCACGAGCGGCTCGCGGGGGTGGAGAGGGGGGATGAGCCGACGCGCGAAGCGCTCCGCCGGGAGGCCCGCGCCGCACCCGACGGTCCGGCCAAGCAGGCGGCTCTGGCCGTGCTCTCCTGCATCGAAAGCGAGGAGTGCCGGGCCGTTTTTCTTCCGCCGGCGGGAACGATCGTCTGGCGGGAGAGGCCGTTTGAGGCCCTCGTCTCCGGCCGCTGGATCAGCGGAATCTTCGACCGGGTGCATCTCTTCCCTGGCTCCGACGGATCGCCCGCCGGCGCGACCCTTTACGAGTTCAAGACGGATGGGGAGGGGGCCGAATGCGGCGAAGGACGGCTCCTAGCCCGCTACCGGGAGCAGATCGGGCTCTACCGGACGGCGCTCGCCCAGATGATCTCGCTTCCCGTCGACCGGGTGCGCGCGTTCTTGGTCTGGGTGGTATCGCGGCGTCTCCTTGAGGTCCAGCCCGAACCGGCGCGCGAAAGTGAAGGCCCCATTCCTGCCGCTCAGCGATACCAAGCCTGCCAGACCACGCGGAGGGTGCCGAGCGCGGGCGAGGAGGCCGGGTCTCCCAGGTTGTGATAATACCACCAGATCTTGCTGCCCTCGATCCGGTATCCGCCCGGGGCTACTTGGAGAACCTTGTTGGCGAGAAATTGCGGGAAGGCGTCCGGGGGAGGAGCACCCGGCCCGGTTTGCGAGGGGGAGAGGCCGAACGCCGGGCTTTTTCCCTCGTGCGCGAGGAAGGCGCCGAAGAGACGGCCGAGGTCGACGACAATCCAGTAGTTGACGACCGGCGGCCTCCAACCGGTGGGTTGGATTAGATCCTCGAACGAATCGATCTTCCGGCTTGGATCGACCGGGAGCACCTGCTGCAGCGATTCGATTTCCACTCGGACCCTCTGTCCGCTGGAGAAATGGAGAGGGACCCAGTAGCGGCCCTCCCGCTTCTCGACCGGGATGGGGACTCCGTTGGCTTTCGCCCGGAATTCGAGGTAAGGGAGGTGGGCCGGCTCCTGCTGAAAGAGGGAGATCTCCTCGTCCGCCCCCCAATTGACGCAGTCCCAGACCCCTTGATAGCGGATCCGGGGATGGACAGCCTCGCCCGGACGGCTCGGGGTCGAGAGAAAGAGGGTATAGTAGCGCCGGGCGCTGACGAGCTGTACCGGCGGCGCGTCCGCCGACGCGGAAGCGGGCAAGAGACCCGTCAAGAGGAGGACGACCAGAAGGAGCCGGGGAGCCGGTGGTCGCGCCGGCATCGGCGGGCATGGCAGGAAGGGCTGCAGGATCGTCCAGCCTTTTTTACGGAAGGGGGGTCGGTTCAATCCGGTCTCTCTCCATCCGAGCGACCCTGTCCTTCTCCGCCGCCAGCGCAACCGCGCTCGCCACGCGGCCCGCGACTTCCCGATTGAACACGCTGGGGATGATATACTCGGGTGCAGCTTCCGATGGCGGGATGCAGGAGGCGATCGCTTCGGCCGCCGCCAGCTTCATTCCTTCGGTGATCCGGGAGGCCCGCACGGAAAGAGCGCCCTGGAAAATCCCGGGGAAGGCCAGAACGTTGTTGATCTGGTTGGGATAGTCGCTGCGCCCCGTGGCCACGATGTACGCGTACTGCGCTGCTTCCTCCGGCATGAGCTCGGGCGTGGGATTGGCCAGCGCAAAGACGGTCCGCGGCTCGGCCATTCCTTGCACATCTTCGGCGGAAATGCGCCCGCCCGAAGAGACCCCGATGAACACGTCCGCGCCTTTCATCGCATCGCCCACCGTTCCGGATACGGCGTCCGGGTTGGTGTGGCCGGCTAGCCATGCCTTGATCGGGGTCAGATCCGAGCGGGCGGGATGGATGATCCCGCGCCGGTCGCAGACGATGATCCGCCGACAGCCGACCTTTAGGAGCATCTTCGCGACGGCCACACCGGCCGCTCCCGCTCCCAGGATGACATAGCGCTGGGATTGCAGATCGCGCCCCAGCAGGCGGGCGCTGTTGATCAGGGCGGCCAGCACGACGATGGCGGTCCCGTGCTGATCGTCGTGGAAGACGGGAATATCCAGCCGATCCTGGAGCTTCTGCTCGATGTCGAAGCAACGGGGTGCGGAGATATCCTCCAGGTTGATCCCGCCGAAGCCGACGGCGATCCGGGCGACGGTGTCGACGATCTCGTCGATCCCGCGCGCGGCCAGGCAGATGGGATAGGCGTGGATGCGGCCGAATTCGCGGAAGAGCATCGCTTTCCCTTCCATGACCGGCATGGCCGCCGCCGGACCGATGTCTCCGAGGCCGAGGACCGCCGATCCATCGCTCACCACCGCCACCGAGTTGCTCTTGATGGTGAGCTCGTAGACGAGCTCGGGCCGAGCGGCGATCGCCTCGCAGACGCGCGCGACGCCGGGCGTATAGGCCATCGACAAGGTGTCGCGGTTGCTCAGGGGAACCTTGTTCTCGACTTGGATCTTGCCGCCCTGATGCAGCTGGAAGACCCGGTCGGAGACGGCCAGGACGGTCACCTCGGGAAGCTTGGCGACCTCTTCCTGCAGCCGCTTCGCATGCTCCGCACTGCGCGCGTTGACCGCGATCTCCCGGATCATCTGGCCCGAATGGACCGAGACGATGTCCATCGCGCCGAGATCGCCGCCGTTTTCGCTCAGCGCGCGGACGACCTTCGCCAACATCCCGATCCTGTTCGGATAGGAAAGACGCAGAAGGAAGCTGTGGCTGGCGGACGGGTTCAACGATTCAGGCGCCATGGGGCGATGTCTCCAAGAGGGGTAGAAGAGCCTCTTTTACGGCCTGCCATCCTTCGGCGCACGTTCTTTCTTTGGCCCGCCGGCCCGTCCCGCAAGCGTGCGCCTCCGGCCTGGGGCTTGCCGGGTGCCGCGCGGGAGCGTCCGTCCCGGAAAGCAAGACCAAATGCGAGGGGCAGTGCCGCCGACAATCCGAAGCGCCGAATCCCCTAGCCGGGAAGGAGGCGTTCGGCAGCCGGCCGAGCGCTTGGCTCCAGACGCACTCGAGGGAGGGATCGCCTTCCCGGAAAGCGAGGGCGATCGGCCGGGCGTAGCGGAGCAGAAAATCGATATGCCAGTGGAGGGGGAGGCCCTCGCGGAGGTGGCGGGCCAGGCGGCCGCGGATTCCGCCGGTTCCGAACGCCGATCCGCAGTACGCGTAGAAGCCCCGAGGAAGGGTGCATATGCCCAAACGCCCGACCGGCAGCCTTGTGTCCCGGAGCAGGGCCACGAGGAGGAGATAGGAACCGGGAGTGCGCGGGAGCTGCTCCGGGTCCGAAAGCTTGCCGCCGGCGGATAGCCGGATCCAAGTCGGCCGGGACTCTGGCGTGCGGGCGGTTGCCATGGCGACGGTCTTCGAAATTGGCGGCCGTGTGCGGCGATAGTATCGTCCATGCCATGACACATGGAAGCCCTAGGATCGGGATTTCTGCGGCCGAACCGTGGAGACCGTCCGGCTCGTGCGGGAGCGGCGCTCGGCCGGATCACCCGCCGAGGATGGGAGCGAGGGGGCGGGGAAAAATCGCGGAAGCCCCGGTCGGCGGGCCGGTGAGGAACGTTGAGGCGGCGGAGGATCCATGCCGGCTGGGGAGCAAGCGAAGATCCGATTAGGCGTCGATTTGGGCGGCACCAAGATCGAGATCCTCGTCCTCGAGGGGGAGAAAGAGCTGGTGCGCCGCCGCATCCCCACCCCTCGCGAAGGTTATGAGGCGATTCTGGAAGGAGTCCGCCGGCTGGTGACGGAGGTGGAAAAAGAACTGGGCCTCCCGAGGCTGCCGGTCGGCGTCGCTTCCCCCGGGACGCTGCTGGAGCCTGCCGGCCGGCTCAAGAACTCCAACACCGTCTGCCTTTCCGGCCGGCCGTTGCGCGTCGACCTCGAGCGGGTCCTGGCCAGGCCCGTCCGGATCGCCAACGACGCCAATTGCTTCGCCCTTTCCGAGGCCTGGGACGGGGCGGCTCGGGGCCGGGCCGTGGTCTTCGGCGTCATTTTGGGGACCGGGGTGGGGGCGGAATCGTGGTCGACGGCAAGATCCTTTCCGGGATCAACGGGATCGCCGGGGAGTGGGGCCACAACCCGTTGCCCTGGCCCCGCCCGGAAGAGCTGCCCGGCCCCGAATGCTACTGCGGAAGAAGGGGCTGCCTGGAAACCTTCCTTTCCGGTCCGGGGCTGGCCCGGGATCACCAAAGCGCCACGGGGGCGCGCTCGGATCCGGAGGAGATCGTCCGGCGCGCCGCCGCCGGGGACCCGGACTGTGAAGCCACCCTCCGGCGCTACGAGGAGCGGCTGGCCAGAGGCCTGGCGCATGTGATCAACGTGCTCGACCCCGACGCGATCGTTCTCGGCGGGGGCCTCTCCAACATCGCGCGGCTCTATCGCCGGGTCCCCGCTCTTTGGAGCCGATGGATTTTCTCGGACTCCGTCCTCACCAGGCTTCTCGCTCCCCGGCACGGCGACTCGAGCGGAGTGCGGGGTGCGGCCCGGCTGTGGGACGGCGCCGGCACTGCGGCCCCCCCGGGGAGGGGCCGATCAGAGCCAGCCGCGGACGAGCCGGAGTAGGCGTTCGGTCGACGAGTCGTGCGGCTTGCGGGCGGGCTCCCCGCTGATCTCCGGCAGGAGGTTCTGGGCGAGCTGCTTGCCGAGCTCGACCCCCCATTGATCGAAGGAGTCGATGTTCCAGATCGTTCCTTGAACGAAGATCTTGTGCTCGTAGAGGGCGATCAGGCTGCCGAGCGTTCGCGGGGTGAGCTTCCGAAAAAGGAAAGTGTTGGAAGGCCGGTTCCCCTCGCAGACCCGGTGGGGGGTGAGCCTGGCGATATCCTCGGCCGCCAATCCGGCCGCTTCCATTTCGGCGCGCACCTCCTCCGCCGTCCTTCCCCGGAGGAGCGCCTCGGTCTGAGCCAGGCAGTTGGCCAGCAGCATGCGGTGATGCTCGTCCGACGGTCCCAGGGGATTGTGACTTTGGGCGGGAACCAGAAAATCGGCGGGCACCAGCTTCGTGCCCTGATGGAGGAGCTGGAAAAAGGCGTGCTGCCCGTTGGTGCCCGGCGCGCCCCAGAGAATCGGCCCGGTCGTCACGGCGACCGGCGTTCCGTCTTTCTGGACGTGCTTGCCGTTGCTCTCCATGTCGGCCTGCTGGAGATAGGCCGGAAGAAACTCGAGATACTGGTCGTACGGGAAGACCGCGTGGGTCGAAGCCTGGAAAAAGTTGTTGTACCAGATGCCCAGGAGGCCCATGAGGACCGGGATGTTCTTTTCCAGGGGTGCTGTGCGGAAATGCTCGTCCGCGGCGTGCGCGCCGGCCAGAAGCTCCTCGAAACGGTCCATGCCGATGGCGAGCACAATCGAGAGCCCGATTGCCGACCAGAGAGAGTAGCGGCCGCCCACCCAATCCCAGAACGGGAACATGTTCTTCTTGTCGATGCCGAAGGCGACGACCGCCTTTTCGTTGGTCGAGATAGCCACGAAGTGCTTGGCGACCGCTGCGGGATCCTTCGCCTTGTCGAGGAACCAGGCGCGGGCCGATCGCGCGTTGGTGAGGGTTTCGAGCGTCCCGAAGCTCTTCGAGGAGACGAGGAAGAGGGTGGTCTCCGGATCGAGGCCGCGAAGCGTTTCGACCAGGTGCGTTCCGTCGATGTTGGAGACGAAGTGGAGCCGTAGCGAGGAGTGGTAGGGGCGGAGGGCCCGAGTGACCATCATGGGGCCGAGGTCGGATCCGCCGATGCCGATGTTCACCACGTCTTGGATCGGCCGCCCCGTATAGCCATGCCAACGGCCGGTGCGGACGGATTCGCTGAACTCCCGCATCCGGTCGAGAACGGCGTGCACCTCGGGCATCACGTCCTTGCCGTCGACGAAAACGGAGCTGCCCCGCGGCTTGCGGAGAGCGATGTGGAGCACCGCCCGCCGTTCGGAGACATTGATCTTTTCCCCCGCGAACATCTTCTCGATCCAGCGGGGCAGCTCCGCCTCCCGGGCGAGCTGAAGCAGGAGGTCGAGGGTCTGGTTCGTAATCCGGTTCTTCGAGTAGTCGAAGACGATGTCTTCGAGGGAAACCGAAAACCTTTCGGCTCTCTCCGGATCCTCGCGGAAGAGATCCCGGAGGTGGAGAGAACGGATCTGGGCGTGGTGCTCTTCGAGCTTGCGCCAGGAAGGCAAGGAGGTGGGAAGGCTCATAGGGGTAGGTGGTGGCAGGTGGGTTGGAATTCCGATTCTCGTGTAGCTAGGGCTCACCCTTTCTCGGGGAACCGGTCGACGCCCCTCTTGCGCCGAAAGGTCAAAAAGGTCGATCGGGAACACTCTTAACGGGCCGGGCGGGCCGGGCGCAAGCCCATTCGGTTTCCGCCCGGTGCCGAAAGGGTCGGCCTCCGGAGCGGCTTCGGGCGCGCCCGCGGCATGGGGAGATCTTGCTTTCCGGGGGAGCCTTTGCCATGCTTTCCGGCCGTCGGCCGGGCGGCGATCCGCCGGAAGGCGGGCGCGGCTGCTTGCGCGATGGGTTCGAGGGAAGTTCACGGTATGCGCATTCCTGTGTCCACCTACCGCGTGCAACTACGAAAAGAGCTCGGGTTCGCCGCGCTCGAGCCGGTCGTAGCCTACCTCGACGATCTTGGGATCAGCGACATCTACGCCTCCCCGATCACGCGTGCGCGGATGGGCAGCAGCCACGGCTACGACGTCGTCGATCCGGAGGAGCTCCATCCGGAGCTGGGCTCGGCCGAAGCCTTCGTCCGTCTTATCGAGAACGTCCGGGCTCGGGGAATGGGGTGGCTGCAGGACGTGGTTCCCAACCACATGGCCTACGACAAGGAAAACCGCTTCCTGATGGACGTCTTCGAGAACGGCCCGCATTCGGAGTTCTATGAGTTCTTCGATATCGAGTGGAACCACCCCTTCCCGACGCTGCGCGGCCGGGTGTTAGCCCCCTTTCTTGGGCCGCATTACGGCGAGGCGTTGCAAAAGGGCGAGATCCGCTTGTCCTTCGAGAAGGGCGGATTCTGGGTTTCCTATTTCGATCACCGATTCCCCCTTCGCATCGAAAGCTACGGAACGGTGCTGGCGCTGGTGCAGCAGCAGATCCACGACCGCCTGGAGCGCCGGGACCCGGATTACCTCAAGCTCCTCGGAGTCATCTATACCGTGCGCAATCTGGATTCGGCGGGAAATCCGGAGGAGAGGGCCGATCAAGTGACCTTCGTCAAATGGGTCCTCGAGGAGCTCTATCAGAAGAACGGCTTCATCCGCAGCTCTCTCGATCGGAGCCTGGAGCTGATCTCGCCCAAGCGGCCGACCCCGCAGTCGCTCGCGCTGCTGGATCAAATTCTTTCCGAGCAGCACTTCCGCTTCGCCCACTGGCGGGTCGCTTCCGAGGAGATCAACTACCGGCGCTTCTTCACGGTCAACGATCTCATCTCGGTCCGGGTCGAGAGGAAGGAGGTTTTCGAGCGGGTCCACCGGCTGATTCGACGGCTGGTCGCCGAGGGGAAGGTCACCGGGGTGAGGATCGACCATATCGACGGGCTCTACCGGCCGCGCGCCTACCTCGAAACCTTGCGGGCGGCGCTCCCCGACACCTACACGGTCGTGGAGAAGATCCTCGGATTCGGGAGGGAAGAGCTTCCGAAGGACTGGCCGGTGGAAGGCACGACCGGCTACGACTTCCTGGCAATGGTGACGCAGCTCTTCTGCCCCGCGAGGAACGCGGACGCGTTCACCCGCTGCTACGAGGATTTTCTCGGGCAGCCGCAGAATTACGGCCGGCTCTTGCGGGAAAAGAAGCGGTTCGTCATCGCCCGCCGGCTGGCGGGCGATCTCGATCGGATCGCCTTGATGATGCATTCGCTCTGCGCCCGGCTCTGGTTCGGGCCGGACGTGACGATCTACGCGGTTCGCCGGGCGTTGGTCGAGGTGCTCTCCTGCTTTCCGGTCTACCGTTCCTATGTCGACGCGAACGGGCCCAGTCCGGAGGACCGGCAGTGGATCGACGAAGCCATCCGGACCGCGGAGGAGAACCTGCCGCAGCTCTCGGCCGAGCTCGAGTTCATCCGGCGCTTTCTCCTCGGCGAAATGCCGCACGAGTTGGCCGAGGAGGACCGGGTGCAGGCGCTCGACTTCGTCCTCCGGTTTCAGCAATTGAGCGGGCCTTTGATGGCGAAGGGCTTGGAGGATTGCCAGTTCTACGTCTACAACCGGCTGCTCTCCCTCAACGAGGTGGGCAGCGATCCCTCCCGCTTCGGAATCGAGCCCGAGGAGCTTCATCGCTTTCTCCGCGACCGGTGGGTCCGCTGGCCCCACACCCTCAATGCGACGATGACGCACGACGCGAAGCGGGGAGAGGACGCCCGCGCCCGCTTGAACGTCCTGGCCGAGCTTCCCGAAGAGTGGGCGGAGCTGCTCGCGCGCTGGAACCGGATCAACGCGGGGAAGAAGGCCACGATCGGCGACCTGCTCGTTCCTGACGCCAATGCGGAGTATCTCATCTATCAGGCGCTCCTCGGAAGCTGGCCGTGGAGGAGCGAGGAGATGGAGGAGTTCCGCGAGCGCCTCAAAGCCTATTTCGTCAAGGCGAGCCGGGAGGCACGGAGCTTTTCCGGATGGCAGAGGCCCAACCGGCTCTACGAGGAGGGATGCTGCGCCTTTATCGACCGCATTCTCGATGCGGAGGAGGGTAAGGAGTTTCTCGCGGCCTTTCTCCCGTTCCAGCGGAAGATCGCCCGGTATGGGGTCTACAACTCGTTTTCCCAGCTCCTTTTGAAGGTGGCGGCGCCCGGCGTTCCCGATTTTTATCAAGGGACCGAATTCTGGGATCTCTCCTTCGTCGATCCCGACAACCGGAGGCCGGTCGATTTCGAGCTGCGCCGCAGGACCTTGGCGGAGATCCGGCGAGAGGGGGACAGGCCGGAATACCGGAGAGAGATTCTAGCGCATCCGGAGGACGGCAAGATCAAGCTCTTTCTCACCCACAAGGCCCTGCAGGCACGGCGGCTCGCTCCGGAGCTCTTCGGTTCGGGCAGCTACGAGCCGCTCTCCTTTGCGGGCGCCAAGGCCGATCATGCCTTCGGCTTTCTACGCTCCTGGGGGAGACAGCACTTGCTGGCGATCGTGCCCCGATTCGTCACCGCGCTCGTCCCCCCCGAGCAAGCGCCGGTCGGCGCGGAGACCTGGGGCGACACCTCGGCCGTTCTGCCGGAATCCCTGGCCGCGTTCTGGCGGTGCGCATTCACCGGCAACCGGCGCCGCTGGCAGGGCGGGGCGCCGCTCGCGGAGGCGATGGCTGAGCTGCCCGTCGCGCTCTGGATTTCCGAAGGCTGACCGCTCGGGTGCGCCTTCGGCGGGCACGGCTGGCCGCGGAGCGCGCAAACGATGGAAAAAGCTTGGCCCGAAGCGTCACTCTCTTATGTAGAGGACGGCGCTGCGCGGAGCGAGGATCAGCACGCTTCCCGGTTCGAGGCGACCGGGAGCGACGGCCCCCGTCCCCAGCCAGCGCGGCTCTTCGCTATCGAAGAGCTTCCCCGCCGGCGGCCGGTCAGTCTCGATCGCAACCGGCCGCGGACCGGAGGAAAAGTTGAAGAAAACCTCGGCTTCGGCCTCCGGGCTCCGCCGGCGGAAGCGGAGGAGGCCCGACGGCTCGTCCGCCGCGGCGGCGACCTCGATCGATTCGCGCGGCTGGAGAATCGGGAAGCGCCGGCGCAGTAAGAGCAGCTCCCGGTGCAGTTCCCAGAGAACGCCGTGGCTTCCGTCGTGGCGATATTCCCATTGGAGGACGGCGGAGGCGAAGGTCGCCTCCGCGGCCGGGTCGGGGATCTCCGTCCCCGCCACGTCGTGGAAGGCGGCGAACTCCCGCTGCCGCCCCTTCCGAACGGCCTCCAGGAGCTCCGGATTCTCGTGGTCGACGAAATAGGGAAATGGACGGCGCTCTCCGTATTCCTCGCCCATGAAGAGCAGAGGGAGGAAGCCGGAAAGGAGGAGGGCGGCGGCCGCCAGCTTCTGGGAAGGGAAATCGACCAGAACCGAGAGCCGGTCCCCCCGCGCCCGGTTGCCGACTTGGTCGTGATTCTGGGCGAAGACGACGAGCTGATGGCGCCGGATCCCGTCGGGAGGAGCGCCGTGCCGCCGCCGCCGGTAGGAGGAAAAACGCCCGTCGAGGACATATCCTTGGGAAAAGGCCTTGGCGAGGTCGGCGATGCCGCCGAAATCGACGTAGTAGGCGTGCTTTTCTCCGGTCAGTAGGGCGTGGAGCGCGTGGTGGAAGTCGTCGCACCACTGGGCGGGCAAGCCGAGGCCGCCGGGCCGCGGGCGGACGAGGCGCGGGTCGTTGCGGTCGGTCTCGGCGAAGAGGACGAGCGGCCGGCCGAGCTCCCGTTCCCAGTCTTGCGTCCGAAGGGCCAGCTCCTCGAGGAAGGGGAAGGCCGACTCGTCGTGAATCGCATGCACCGCGTCGAGCCGGAGGGCGTCGACGTGGAATTCGAAGAACCAGCTGCGGGCGTTCTCCAGGAAAAAGCGGCGCACCTCGTCGCTCCCGGCTCCATCGAAGTTGACCGCGGGCCCCCACGGGGTCCGGTAGCTGTCGGTGAAATAGGGGCCGAATCGGGCCAGGTAGTTGCCCTCGGGGCCGAAGTGGTTGTAGACGACGTCGAGGACGACCGCCAGCCCGGCCTCGTGGCAGCCGTTCACTAGGGTCTTGAGGCCGTGGATTCCTCCGTAGGAGACCTGCACGGCGAAGGGATAGACGCCGTCATAGCCCCAGTTGCGCCTTCCGGGGAACTGGGCCACGGGCATGATCTCGAGAGCCCGAATTCCCAGCTCGCGCAGCTCGGGCAACCTCGGGAGGATCGCGGCGAAAGTCCCCTCCGGGGTGAACGTGCCGACATGGAGCTCGTAGAGGACGTAGTCGGACAGGGCGAGCCCCCGCCAGGACCGGTCGGTCCACGGGAACGAATCGTCCACGACTTGAGAGGGGCCGTGGACTCCTTGGGGTTGGCACCGGGAAGCGGGATCCGGGAACTCCTCCCGGCCGTCCAGCCGGTACCGGTAGAGCCAGCCCGGTTGCACCCCCGGGATCGTCACGGTCCAATAGCCGGCGCTGTCCTTTTCCATGGGATAGATCCCCTCGGCAGGGCCGACCAGGACCAGCTCGCAGCGCGACCGGTCCGGAGCCCAGACGCAAAAGCGGCATCCGTCCGGGGTAAGAAACGTGCCTGGATTCATAAGTCCTCCTGGTTGTGTTCGGCCTTGCTTTTTCTTTCCGGGCTGGGTCGTCCGTGACGGGGCGTCATTCGCCGGGAATCGGTTCCAAAAATTCTCCGGGGGGCAGCGGCTCCGCCGGCCGTTCTCCCCGGAAGAGGGCGCTGCTATGCCCTTCGAGCGTGTACTCCCCTCCCGCCGCGGGCGGAGGAGGGGCGGAAGTCGGCTGGGCGGTATCGATGACCAGCTCCCAGCTCAGACCCGCGCGCCTCTTGGGAAGCACGAAGCGGACCGGCGCATTGGAAGCGTTGAAGAGCACGAGCATCGAGCTGCCTTGGACCGGAGCCCCGAATTCGTCGACAACGCCGGTCAAGTCGCCGGAAAGCCGGACTCCGAGGCACTTGGTTCCCGGAGAGCTCCATTCCGCTTCGTCCATCGGTTTTCCGGACGGGTTTAACCAGACCACGTCGCGGATGTCCGCCCCGTAGATCGATCTCCCTTGAAAGAAATGGCGCCTGTGAAAGACCGGCTCCTTGCGTCGCAGCCAAATGAGCTTTTGCACGAGCTGGATGAAGAAGAGCTTTTCCTTCGTCGGCTCCCAATCAAGCCAGGAGAGCTCGTTGTCCTGACAGTAGGCATTATTGTTGCCCGACTGGCTCTGGCAGAGCTCGTCGCCGGCCCGGATCATCGGCACTCCTTGCGAGGTGAGCAGGGTGAGCCAGAAGTTGAGCTTCTGCCTGGTGCGCAGCGCCAGGATCTCCGGATTGTCCGTCGGCCCTTCGGCGCCGCAGTTCCAGCTCCAGTTGGCGTCGGTGCCGTCGCGGTTTTCCTCTCCGTTGGCTTCGTTATGCTTCCGTTCGTAGGAGACCAGGTCCTGGAGGGTGAATCCGTCGTGGCAGGTGATGAAGTTGATGCTGGCGTAGGGGCGCTTTCCGCTCGCCTCGTAGAGATCGCTCGATCCGGCGAGGCGGCTGGCCAGCTCGGATACCACCCCTCCTTCTCCCTTCCAGAAGCGGCGGACGCAGTCCCGGTACTTGCCGTTCCACTCCGCCCAGCCGACGGGAAAGTTCCCGACCTGGTAACCTCCCGGACCCAGATCCCAGGGCTCCGCAATCAATTTCACGCGGGAGAGGACCGGATCCTGCTGGATCAGGTCAAAGAAGGCCGAAAGGCGATCGACCTCGAAAAACTCGCGGGCCAAGCTGCTGGCCAGATCGAAGCGGAAGCCGTCGACATGCATTTCGGTCACCCAATAGCGGAGGCTGTCCATGATAAGCTGGAGCACGCGAGGGTGGCGCATGTTCAGGGTGTTTCCGGTGCCGGTGAAATCGACATAGTAGCGCGGATCTTCCGGCGAAAGCCGGTAGTAGGAGGCGTTGTCGATGCCCCGGAACGAGAGGGTGGGTCCCAGCTGGTTGCCCTCCGCCGTGTGGTTGTAGACGACGTCGAGGATCACCTCGATCCCGTGAAGATGAAGCGAGCGGACCATCGACTGGAACTGCTCGGTGTGCGTCAGGCTGCAGTTAGGAACCGCGTAGCGGGAATCGGGAGCAAAAAAAGCGATCGTGTTGTAGCCCCAGTAGTTGGAAAGCCCTTTCTCGGTTAGGACTCTTTCATCGACGTGATGGTGGATCGGCAGAAGCTCGATCGCCGTGATGCCGAGCGCGAGGAAGTAGCGGATCATCTCGTCGTGGGCTAGGCCGAGGTAGGTGCCCCGGAGCTCCGGCGGAATCTTCGGGTGCCGCCGGGTCAGGCCCTTGACGTGCGCTTCGTAGATGATCGTCTTGTGCCAGGGCACCTGCGGCGGACGGTCCTCTCCCCAGGGAAATACCGTGTGCGCGACCCGGGCCAGCGGCGCGAAGGCGGCGTCGTCGCGGGAATCGAAGCTCAGATCCTGGTCCGGGTGACCGATGGAATAGCCGAAAAGGGAGTCATCCCACTGGAGATCGGCGCCGATTTCCCGCGCGTAGGGGTCGAGGAGCACCTTGTTCGGATTGAACCGGTGGCCGTGCGCAGGTTCATAGGGGCCGGAAATCCGGTAGCCGTAGAGCTGGCCCGGCAGCATTCCGGGGATGTACGCGTGCCGGACCTCGCCGGTCGATTCGCTCAGCGGAATCCGCTGGAGCTCGCGGCGGTCTTCGGAATAGAGGCAGAGCTCGACCTTTTCGGCGGTCGCGGAAAAAAGGGCGAAGTTGACTCCTCGGCCGTCCCAGGAAGCGCCCAAGGGGTAGGGATTTCCCGGCAGGATCCGTTCAAACATAGAAGCGGTGCTCCAGGATGGTTTTCAGGAAGCGGAGGCGGGTAGCTGCCGCCTCGGGCTCCCAACGCAGCGCGAAGTCGAGTTCGGTGAGGCCGCGCTCCACAAGGCAGAACCCGAGAAGCCGGGCGGAATCTTCCTTGGAAGCCGGGCAGCAGGGCGCTCCTTCCAGCCGTTCCCGATAGCTCCGCCAGAGGACGTGACTTGCATAGAACCACCAGGCTTCCGCGGCCCCCTGCAACCACCTATGGTCGGCTTCCGGCAGGCTTCCGTTTCGGTGGAGCGCGGCGAAGGCGGCGGCGTGGAGGGAGGCGATGAGGCTCGCCACGTCCCGGTGGGCGGGCCGCTTGAGCCTCCGTTCGGAAAGGGGCCGATAGAACTCTCCTTCGAAGTCGGCGACCAGGAAGTCCTTGCCGGTGAAACGCAATCTTCCGAGATGGTAGTCGCCGTGCACTCGGATTTTCGTCGCGGGGATCACGGGGCCGAGGAAGGAGGCCAGAGCCTTTTCGAGCGGGGCGGAGACGGCCTGCCATTCCCGGCGCTCGGCTTCCGCTTCCGGGCGGAGGTCGAACCAGCGGCCGATGCGCCTGTGGGTTTCCAGCGCCACTTGGAAGAGCGAACGCTGGGACCAGGGGGTGAACCGCTCCGGGGAAAAGGCGGGATCGCTCGTCTCGCTCGAAAGAACCCGGTGCATCTCCGCGGTCCGTCCGCCGAGGAGGCGGAGCTGCTCGCAGAAGATGCCTTCGAGGAGTTGAATCACCGGTTGCGGCCAACGCTCCGGCGCGGAACCCAAGAGCGGAGAGAGATCGGCCAGAACCGACCTCTGGCCCAGGGCTCTTTCCAGGAAGCGGCTCGCCGCATCCAGCGCCAAGGACCAGCCATCGGTCTCGACCGGAGGGAGTTCCTGCAGGAGAGCCAGGGCTACTACACCTCCCTGCCGCGTGTGGAGATCGAGGGTGCCGGAGTAGCGGGGCACAAAGGGGAAAAGCCTATGCTCCGCCAGGTAGCGGGCCATCTCGACGTCGGGATTCGGCCCCTCCTCGAGCTTGGTGTAGCATCGCAGGGCGAACCTCTTTTCGTAGAGGACCGTGCGGCTCTGCGGGGCATCGGGAAGAAGCTCCGAATCGGTAGGAAGCTCTCCCTTGCGGCGGAGCTCTTCCAGGTAGGCCGCCGGGCGGGCTTGGACGACGCCTGTTTTTAAGGAAAGGCGCCGGCGGGAAGCGATCCAGTCGAGCGCCCAGGCGCGGAAAGCCGGGTCGAGGAAAGCGTCCATCAGGACACCCGTCTTGCCGTCGCGAACGTAGCGGGCGAAGACCTTTTGCGGCTCGCGCTGGATGAGGCGCTCGGCCTCCTCGCCCTCGATGGGCATCCAGACGAAGAACGCCAGCCCGGCTTCCCCTTCGGAATAGGCGAGGCGGAAGAGGACCGCCTGCACGGGCTGCCCCAAGGGCCGGAGCGTCTCGACCTCGACGGCATCCTCCGCAACCGCTTGGGTGAGCCGGCGAACGGATCGCGGCGACCATCGATTCCTACCGAGGTGGTCGGGAAGGGCTTCCCTCGCGAAAGCTTGTCCCCGCTCCGAGAGCCAAAAGTCGATCGTCGGCGGCTCGGCGATCAACGGGATCCTATCCCGCGAGATCGATGCGGTCGTGGCCGGAGGGTGGAGCTGGAGCCAGAAATGGGCGTAGGGGCTGAGCGTGAAGAGGTAAGGCTTGTCGCTGATCTCGGGGAAGCGCGCGCATCCGAAGACTTCTTCGGGAACCCAACCGAGGAAGTCGGCCAGCGGGAGGAGCGCAACCTGGCTGAACCGGGAGAGGTTGATGACCACGAGAATGTTCTGAGTCCCGTCGGTGCGGAGGAACGAGAGTACCTTCGGGTTCTGGGAATGGACGAACCGGAGGGTTCCCCGGCGGAAAGCGGAAAACCGCTGCCGCATCGCGATGACGCGGCGCGTCCACCAGAGCAGGGAAGAGGGGTTGTTCTCCTCGAGCTCGACGTTGATCGTCTCGTAGTGGTATTCCGGGTCGATGATGACCGGCAGATAGAGCTTTTGCGGGTTGGCCCGGGAAAATCCGGCGTTTTTGTCCGCGCTCCACTGCATCGGGGTGCGCACCCCATCGCGATCCCCGAGATATATGTTGTCTCCCATGCCGAGCTCGTCCCCGTAATAGAGGATCGGGGTGCCGGGCAGGGAAACGAGGAGGATCGTCAGCAGCTCGATCTTCCTCCGGTTGTTCTGCAAGAGCGGGGCGAGCCGGCGGCGGATCCCGAGATTGAGGCGGGCTCGCCGATCCTTGGCATAAACCCGGAACATGTAGTCCCGCTCCTCGTCGGTCACCATCTCGAGCGTAAGCTCGTCGTGGTTGCGGAGGAAGGTGGCCCAGCAGCAGCCAGGCGGGATCTGCGGCGTCTGCTCCAGGATATCGACGATCGGGTAGCGTTCCTCCATGTGCATGGCTAGGAAGAGACGCGGCATCACCGGAAAGTGGAACGCCATGTGGCATTCGTCTCCCTGTCCGAAGTAGGCGGCCGCATCCTCCGGCCATTGATTCGCCTCCGCCAGGAGCATCCGATTGGCGTAGCGGCTGTCGATGTAACGGCGGATCTCCTTGAGGAAGGCATGGCTTTCGGGAAGGTTCTCGCAATTGGTGCCTTCCCGCTCGAAGAGATAGGGCACCGCATCGAGCCGGAGCCCGTCGACGCCCAAGCCGAGCCAGAAGTCGATCACTGCAAGGATTTCCTTCCGGACGTCGGGGCTGTCGTAGTTCAAGTCCGGCTGGTGGGAGTAGAAACGGTGCCAGAAATAGGCCCGGGCCGTGGAATCCCACGTCCAGTTGGAGCTCTCGAAATCCTGGAAGATGATCCTGGCCTGGGTGTAGCGGTTCGGGGTATCGCTCCAGACGTAATAGTTCCGCCACCGGCTCTTGGGCGGAGAGCGGCGCGCCCGTTGGAACCAGGGGTGCTGGTCGGAGGTGTGGTTGAGAACAAGCTCGGTGATCACGCGGATGTTCCTGCGGTGGGCTTCTTCCAGGAAGCGCACGAAGTCCTTCAGGGTTCCGTAGTTCGGATGGACGCCGTAGTAGTCGGCGATGTCGTAGCCGTCGTCGCGCAGCGGCGAGGGATAGAAGGGCAAAAGCCAGATCGCGGTGATGCCCAGCTTCTTGAGATAATCGAGCTTTTCGACCAGGCCGACGAAGTCTCCGATGCCGTCCCCGTTGCCGTCGGCGAAGGCTTTGACGTGGACTTCGTAGATGACGGCGTCGAGCCACCAGTGCGGGGGCGGCTCGACCAAAGGGGCGGCTAAGACGCCCCGACGCCTGCGCCTGCGTGGCGGAGCCGGAAGGGCCGGTCGGGTTTCCCCGTTGCGCTGTTCGTCTGTGGCTGCGCCGGGCATGGTCGTGTCGTTCCTTGATTGGTGCTTGAGTTTGGGGCAAACGGCAAGCGGTTTGCGCGGCTCCTCGGCCGCAAAGGGGGAGGGAAAAGCGAGGCGAGGGCGATTTTCCCGCCTCCGTTGCGGAAGGGGGCGGGAAGGCGCGGATCGGAGCTCTGCTTGCGGGAGCCGGGCGGCGGCTTCAGGACGGCTTCCCGTCCGGACGAACGGACATCCGGCCGCCGGCGGAAAGCATCTCTTCCGCTATGGCCGGAGGCTCCAGAGCTGCCGGCCTCCTGCGTTCCTGCTCCGTCCAGCAGTAGAGCGTGGGCAGAAGGAGGAGCGAGAGCAGGCTCGAAGAGAGGATGCCGCCGATGACCACCAGCGCCAGAGGGCGCTGGACTTCGGCCCCGGCGCCTTGCGAGAGGGCCATGGGCAGGAAGCCGAGGCTGGCGACGGCCGCCGTCATGAGCACGGGGCGCAGCCGGATCTGGCAGCCTTCCCAGACCGACTCCCGCACGGGCTTCCCCTCCAGCCGCAGCTGGTTGAAAAAGGAGATGAGCACAAGCGAGGCGAGGGTGGCGATGCCGGAGAGGGCGATGAAGCCGACAGCGGCCGAAAGGCTGAAGGGCAGGTTCATGAGCCGGAGGGAAAAGATCCCGCCGGTCGCCGCGACGGGGACGCTGAGGAGCACCAGCAGGGTCTGCCGGATGCTGCCCAGGGCCGTATAGAGAAAGAAGAAGATCAGCAGGAGGCCCGCCGGGACGATGACCGCCAGGCGGGCCTGCGCATGCACGAGGTTCTGGTACTGGCCTCCGAACTCGAGGAAGTAGCCCGGCGGCGGCGGCACGGCGCGCAGAATCCGGGACTTCGCCTCGCGGACGAACCCTTCCAGGTCTCGGCTGCCCAGGGTCACTTGCACCACCTGGTAGCGGATGCCGCTCCCCCGCTGGATCATGCGGACCCGGTCCCGGACCGCGTAGCCGGCGACTTCTTTGAGCGGCAGCAAGCCGCCGTTCTCGCTCCGGACGGGCAGGGAGAGGACCTTGCCGGGATCGCTCCGATCCGCCTCGGGGAGCCGGATCACGATCGGATACCGGCGCTCCCCGTCGATGACGGTCCCGACCGGCTCTCCCGCGACCCCGGAGGCGATTGCGGCGTTGATCTCCGCCGATTGGACGACATATCGCTCCATCGCCGCTCGGTCAGGGATGAACTCCAGGGAAGGACAGCGGCCCGCCGACTGGAACTCGACCTCCAGGGCCCCCGGGATCGTCCGGAGGATCTCCTGGGTCCGCGCCGCCAGCCCCTCGAGGATGTCGTAGTCGGGGCCGAACCACTTGACGGCGAGCTCCGCTCGCTGGCCTTCGAGCATATCGTTGAAGCGCATCTCGATCGGCTGGACGAAAAGCATGGTCTGCCCGGGAACCCGCGTTTCGACTTCCCGGGAGATGATCTCGATGAGCCGTTCCCGGGTGATGGGGCGGCCGTTCTCCTTGCGCCACTGCGCGCGGGGCCGGAGCATCATGTAGAGATCGTTCTCGTTGGGAGGCATCGGGTCCGTGGCGATCTCGGAGGTGCCGGTACGCGAGAAGAGAATCTCGGCTTCCGGTATCCGGGAGAGGAGCATCTTCTCGGTGGCCTTTTCGATCGCGACCGAAGCTTCCAGGCTGATCGACGGCGCCTTGTAGAATTCGATTGTGAAGGCCCCCTCGTCCAAGCGCGGGACGAAAACCGATCCCATGTGCGCAAGCGTCCAGAGAGCCAGGGCGAAGGCCGCGAAGGAGAGGCCCACGACCAGGGACCCGCCGCGGTCCAACGTCCACCGGAGGATGGGTTGGTAGGCCCTCCGAGCGAGCCGGATGAGCCATGTCTCCTGACCCGGGGCGCTCCCCCGGATCCAGACCGAGGCGGCTGCCGGAACGTAGGTGAGCGCCAGGAGGAGAGAGCCCGAAAGGGCCAGGATGACCGAGAATGCCATAGGACGGAACATCTTCCCCTCGATCCCGCCCAAGGAGAGAATCGGGACGTAGACTACGGTGATCACGAGCACGCCGAAGAAGACTGAGGGCCCAACCTGCTCGGCGGCGCGCAGCACGGTCGCGAGCCGCCTCCGGGCATCCGGCGGCGCGCCGAGGCGGCTATCGCGCCGGGCCAGCTCCCGCAAGACGTTGTCGACCAGGACGACCGCGCCGTCGACGAGCAGGCCGAAATCGATGGCGCCCAAGCTCATCAGGTTCGCGGAGATGTGCAGGGGCCCCATAGCGAGGAGGGCGAAAAGAAAGGAGAGCGGGATGACCGAGGTGACGAGCAGGCTTGCCCGGACGTCGCCGACCAAGAGAAAGAGGACCCCGATGACGAGCAGGGCGCCTTCGGTGAGGTTCTCGACGACCGTGCGAATCGTGCGGTCGACGAGCTTTGACTGGTCGTAGAGAATCTGCAGGTCGACGGAGGGGGGAAGCCGCTTGCGGATTTCGCCGATCTTATCCTTGACGCGCGCCGCGACCGCCCGGGCGTTCTCTCCGATCAGCTGGAGCACCGTGCCGACCACGGCCTCCTCGCCGTTGACGGTCGCCGCCCCCGTACGGATGTTCGGCCCGACCGCGACCTTCGCCAAATCGCTTACCAGCAGCGGACGAGGACTTCCCGCGTATTTGATCGGAAGCCGCTCGATCTGCCCCAAGTCTTCCACCCGTCCGAGCGAGCGGACGAAGAGCTGCTGGCCCGCCTCTTCGATGACGGCTCCGCCCGCATTCTCGACGTTCTTGCCGACGAGCGCGCCGAGCTCGGGAAGAGTGATGCCAGCGTGGAAAAGGCTCTCGGCGGTGGGCGAGACGACGATCAGCTTTTCGTAGCCGCCGCTGGTGTTGACGTCGGCGACTCCGGGAATCGCCCGGAGCAGCGGCTTGACGGTGTATTCCTGCAGCAGCCGCAGCTCCATCAGCTGGAGCATTTCGGAGGGAGGCTTGTCCTTCGCCTCCGGACGGTAGGCTAGGGAGTAGTAGAGGATCTCTCCCAGCCCCGTGGCGATCGGGGCCAAGGTGGGGGTCAGGCCAGGCGGGAGCTTCGCCTTCGCCGCGAGCAACCGCTCGGCGACGAGCTGCCGGCTCCGGTAGATATCGGTCCCGTCCCGGAAGATCAGGGTCACCTGGGAAAGGCCGAACTTGGAGAGCGAGCGCATCACCTCGAGCCGGGGGAGGCCGCCAAGCTCGACCTCCAACGGGAAGGTGACCAGCTTTTCGATCTCCTCCGGCGCCAGGGCCGGAACGGCGGTGTTCACCTGCACCATGGGGCTGGTGATATCGGGCACCGCGTCGATGGGAAGGCGGAAAGCCGCCCAGAGGCCGATCGCGAGCAAGCCTGCCGAGGCGAGGAAGATGAACTCGCGGCGGCGGACGGCGAAGCGGAGCAAAGAGAAAATCACGACGCCTTCCGTGCCGGATCCCCTCGGGGCGGCTCCTTCGGTGAGAGCGGAAGCGGGGGAAGCGGGTTTTTCTTCATCCCTCCAGAGACCGGGAGATCTTTTCCTCGGCGGGCGGCCGACTTGTCCGCGCACCTTCCCGCCACTGCTCCGTCCAGGAGTAGAGGGTCGGCAGCAGGAGGAGGGAGAGGAGCGTAGAGGAGAGCACCCCGCCGATGACGACGATCGCCAAAGGGCGCTGGACCTCCGCCCCCGCGCCGTGAGCCATCGCCATCGGCAGGAAGCCCAGGCTGGCGACCGTGGCCGTCATGAGGATCGGGCGGAGGCGGATCCGGCATCCTTCCCGGACGGCGTCGGCCACCTGGTATCCTTGGTGCCGGAGCTGGTTGAAGAATGCGACCAGCACCAGGGAGGCGAGGACCGCGATTCCCGAGAGGGCGATGAAGCCGACTCCGGCGGAGAGGCTGAAGGGGAGGTCGGCCCACCGGAGCGCGAAGACGCCGCCGGTGATCGCAACCGGCACGCTCAGCAGGACGAGGATTGTCTGCCGGAGATCGCCCAGGGCCGTGAAGATCAGGAAGAAAATGAGGAGGAGGGCGGCCGGAACGATCACCGAAAGACGGGCCTGGGCGCGAAGAAGGTTCTGGTACTGTCCGCCGAATTCCAGAAAGTAACCCCGGGGGGCCTCGATCTGACGGGCGATGCGGCTTTGCGCCTCACGGACGAAGCCGACCACGTCCCGGCTGCCCAAGGTGACCTGTACCGGCTGGTAGCGGATTCCTCCCGATCGGCGGATGATCCGCACCCGGTTTTCCACGCTGTACTTCCCGACCTCTCCCAGCGGCAGCAATCCCCCCGATTCGCTGCGCACGGGCAGCCGGAGGATCGCCCGCGGATCGGAGCGCAAGGTTTCGGGAAGGCGGACGACGACGGGGTAGCGGCGCTCGCCGTCGATCATCGTCCCTGCGACCTGCCCGGCCATCGCGGTCGCCACCGCGGAATTGATCTCGCCGGCTTCCACGGTATACCGGTCCATCGCCGACCGATCGGGAGAGAATTCGAGCGAAGGCGCGCGGCCGGCCGACTGCGTTTCGACCTCGATCGCCCCAGGGATCTTCCGGAGGATCTCCGCAGTCTTGACCGCCAGGGGCTCGAGGACGTCGAAATCGGGCCCGTACCATTTGGCGGCTAGGTCGGCCTTCTCTCCCTCCAGCATCTCGTTGAAGCGCACTTCGATCGGCTGGCCGAAGAGCGTCTGCTGCCCCGGAGCCCGGGTGGCGATCTCCCGCTGAATGATCTCGATCAGCCGGTCTCGGCTGATCGGCTTCCCTCCTTCCTTCCGCCACTCTTCCGGAGGGCGGAGGATCATGTAGGTGTCGTTCTCGTTCTGCGGCATCGGGTCGGTGGCGATATCGGGAGTGCCGGCCCGGGAGAAGACCAGGGAGATCTCCGGGACGCGCGCCAGGAGCATCTTTTCGGTCTGCTTTTCCATCTCCAGCGAAGCGGGCAACCCCGTCGACCAAGCTTTGTAGATCATCACGGTGAAGGCGCCCTCGTTGAGCCGGGGGACGAAGACCGCACCCATCCGGCTCAAGAGGAAGAGGGAGAACGCGAAGAGGCCGAAGACCGAGAGCACCAGGATGGGCCCGCCCCGGCCGAGCGCCCACCGGAGCGCGGGCGTATACAGGGCGCGCGCCCATCGGATCGGCGGGCTTTCCCGGTCCTGGAGCTTGTCGCTCAGCCAGAGCGATGCGGCCGAGGGCACGTAGGTGAGCGCGAGCAGCAGGGAGCCGGAGAGGGCCAGGATCACGGTCAGCGCCATCGGCCGGAACATCTTCCCTTCGATCCCGCCCAAGGCGAGGATCGGAAGGTAGACGACGGCGATCACGAGCACGCCGAAGAAGACCGAGGGGCCGACCTGCTCGGCTGCGGAGAGGACGGCCGAACGCCTTTCGACAGGGGTGAGCGGCCGGCCGAGCTCCCGCCGGCGACGGGCAAGCTCCCGGATCGTGTTCTCCACGATGACGACCGCTCCATCCACGAGCAGGCCGAAATCGATCGCCCCCAAGCTCATGAGGTTCGCCGAAACATGGAGCGGCGGCATCAGGCAGAGCGCGAAAAGAAAGGAGAGGGGGATCACCGAGGCGACGAGCAGGCTGGCGCGGACATCGACGATCAGGACAAAAAGGACACCGATGACCAGCAGCGCTCCTTCCGAGAGGTTGCGGATGACGGTGTGGATCGTCCGGCGTATTAAGTCGGACTGATCGTAGACGACACGGATCTCGACCCCGGGGGGGAGGCGCTCTTGGATTTCGGCGATTTTCTCCTTGGCGTGCCGCGCGACCGTGAGCGCGTTTTCTCCGATGAGCATCAGCACGGTGCCGAGAACGGTCTCCTCTCCGTTGCAGGTCGCCGCCCCCGTCCGGATGTTGGGCCCGACGGTGACCCGGGCTAGGTCGCGAACGAGGATCGGCTTGGCCGATCCCCCGTACTTGACCGGCAGCCGTTCGATCTGTGCCATGTCCTCGACGCGGCCGAGCGAGCGGACGAAGAGCTGCTGACCGGCTTGGTCGATGACCGCTCCTCCCGCGTTCTCCACGTTCTTTCCGATCAGGGAAGCGAGATCGGATGCGGTGATGCCGGCGTGGAAGAGGCTCTCCGGGCTCGGTTCGACCAGGATGAGCTTCTGGTAGCCTCCGCTGGTGTTCACGTCGGCTACCCCCGGCACCATGCGGAGGAGCGGCTTGACGGTGTACTCCTGGAGGAGGCGCAGCTCCATCAGCTGGAGCATCTCGGAGGGAGGCTTTTCCTTGGCGTCCGGCCGGTAGGCGAGCGTGTAGTAGAGAATTTCCCCCAATCCCGTGGCGATCGGCGCCATGGTGGGAGTCAAATCGCGCGGCAGCTTGCCGGCGGCTGTCAGGAGCCGCTCGCTCACCAGCTGGCGGCTCCGGTAGAGATCGGTTCCGTCCCGAAAGATCATCGTGATCTGGGAGAGCCCGAACTTAGAGAGCGAGCGCATCGTCTCCATCCCGGGGATGCCGGAAAGCTCGATTTCCAAGGGGAAGGTGACGAGCTTCTCGATCTCCTCGGGGGCCAGGGCCGGAACGGCGGTGTTCACCTGCACCATGGGGCTGGTGATGTCGGGCACCGCGTCGATCGGGATCCGGAGGGCCGACCAGAAGCCGGCAGCGCACAGCCCGACGGCGGCCAAGAGGATGAGCTGCCTCCGGTGCAAAGCCAACGCCAAAATCCGCCGGATCATTGCAATCCCCCTGGTCCGGGAAGGAAACCGAGGCTAGCACAATTCGCCTTCAATACGAACCCTGGGTTGCACCCTGGCGGAGCGAGAGCTCCAGCAGCCAGAGGTCTTCCGCCCCGCGGGAAACGACCGGCGTGCCGGCGGGCGGATCGCCTACGAAGGCGACCAGCCCGTCGGACGAGAAGGCGACGGCGATCGGCGTCCTCCGGTAGAAGCGGCCGTCCCAGACGTAGACGAAGTTGCCTTCGGGCGTCGCCAGGAGAGCGCTCTGGGGAACCGCCGGATAGGAGGCATCTTCCCCGAGGGGTGTCGTGAATTCGATCCAGGCGCCGACCGGAAAGTCGTTCGCGGGGTCGGGAAACTCGATCAGGAGCTCAGCCTGCCCGGTCACCGGAACGAGCTGCCGGTCGATCTGAAAGATTTTCCCCGGCCTCTCGGGTTCCCCCGGCGCCGGCTGACCCTTGCGGCGCACGTGCACCGGATTGCCGACCTTGAGCTTCTCCGCCGTTTTCGGATCGATGAAGACCGTAGCGTAGGCGACCCCGGGCCGCGTCGAGCTGCTCGGCCGAGCTCGCTCGGCGGCGGCCTGGTAGACCTGCGCGCTTCCGCTCAGGAGAGGAGTCAAGTTGTGGACGATCACCGGAACGGTCTTGATCCCCAGAGCCGTGCGGGTCACCTCGCTGAGGAGGAGCCCCTTGCCCGCGACAAGGCGGGGAGGCTCTTCGGCCTCCTTTTTCGGGTGGGCCTCCTCGAGGACGATCTTCGGCTCTCCCGAAGAGGAAAGGCCGGGGGAATCGCCGCTTTCGGCGGCCGCCGCCAGCGGCGAGAGGATCAGCCAGGAGCCGAAAGCGCAGGCGATTCCTTTCCGGGGCGCGGTGAGAAGCGGGATCACGGTATCGGGTGGCCTCTTGGGGAGCTATGCGGATCATCGGGGCGCGACCATGGCCCCCGCCGTCAGGTTTTCCAAGTCGAGGAGTGCGGTTTGCAGGTCCAATGCGGCCGTGTACAGGGCTTGGGCGGAGGAGAGATATTGACGCTGCATTTCGAGGAAGGTCTGCACCGGAATCGCTCCCAGCCGGTACTGCCGGTCGGCGAGCTCGGCGGCACGCTGGAGCCGGGTGATGACGTCGTGCGGCTGTTGCCCGAGCTGCCGGCGGGTGGTCAAGTAGGTGCCGAAGGCGGCGGCGACCGCGCTCTGGACGCTCCAGATCGCCGATCGGTGGAGCGCTTCGGCCTGCCGCTGCTGCGCTTCGGCGGTCAGGATGTTGCCCTTGTTGTCGTTCCAGAACGGAAGCCCGCTGGTAAAGACCAGGCCCGGGCCCTGATCGAAGTTGGTCCCTTTTTCTCCGATCCAGAAGGGGCCGACCGAAAAGTCGGGGAGAGCGGCGAGCTTGGCCGCGTCGAGCGACCTGGCCGCACGGTCGATTTCGGTCTGGCGCATCAGCAGGGCGTAGTTCCGGTTCTTGGCCTGTTCCTGAAGGCTGGCTAGGTCCAGGGAAGGGGCTTGCGCCGGCGGGAAGATCGTGTCGGGGACCGGTGCCGCCGCCGGCCGGGCCCGCAGCGCATTGATCTGGGATTGGATGGCTCTCCGATTTTGCTCGAGCTCGCGCGCCAGCCGCTGGAGATCGACCAGGCTGCCTTCGAGGATGCGGAGATCGAGATACCCCTGGACGCCAGTGGCGGGCCGCCGTCGCAGGAAGTCGACCAGGCCGGCCGCCCGCTCGGCGATCTCGCGTGCGATCCGCGCATTGGCCGTCACGACGCCGAGCCTGTAGGCCAGCGTGCGCACCTGCGTGGCCAAGCTCAGGCGGAACTGCTGGAGCCCCAGCTCGGCCACCCGCACGTCCTTCTCCGCGATCGCCTTGGCCAGCGACATCTTTCCGGGGAAGAAGACCGGCTGATAGATCGCGTATTCCTGCATCCAGCCGTGGGCCGTCCCCCCCCCGGTCGGGGTGCTGTACCAGGGTCCGGCGAATCCTTCGATCTGGGGATAGGGGACGATCCGGGCCTGTACGACCTGTCCCTTGGCCGCACCGATGGCCCCTTCGTAATAGGCGATTTCGGGGTTGCGCGCCAGCGCTTCCTCCACAAGAGCCTCGAGCGCTCCTTTGGGCTTCGCCGCCGGGGCGGGCGCGCCGAAGGCGGCCGGGAGCAGGAAGATAAGGGCAAGGGAAAGGCGCGCTTCCATCATTTAGCGGGAACCATTGGGCGCCAGCTCTCCTCCCGTCAAGAAGAAGAGGTCGAGCCGGGCCAGGGCGGCGTCAAGCCGCGCGGCCTGCACCGAGCGGAAGGCGGCCAGGTATTGCTGCTGGGCGGCGAGGAAGCGATGGACGTCGATCGCCCCGATCCGATACTGCCGCTCGGCGAGCGCGGCGGCATCCCGCAGCGAGGCGATCAGGGAGGGCGGCTGGACCGCCAGCTGGTTCCGCACCGCCTCGTAGGCGGAGAAGCGGGCGTAGAGGAGGCTTTGCGCGTTGCGCTCGGCCGCGGGGAAGAGGGCCATCGCCTGCTCCTCCTGCGCCTTGGCTGTGGCCAAGTTGCCGCGCTGGCCCGCCCAGGCGACGCCTTCGATGCCGGGGACTTCCGGCTTCCCGACCGGCAAGCCGACCGTAAGCGTGATCCCCGGCCCGGCGTCGAAGTTGACCCCTTGGAAGGCCATCCAAAAGGGCCCCATGGCGAAGTCGGGATAGCCGGCGATTTCCGTCGCCTTCCGTTGCCGGCGGGCCCGGTCGATCATCACCCGGTGGATCTCCAGGAGGACGTTGTGGCGTTGCGCCAGCGTGGAAAGCCGCTCGACGGAGAGCGGGGGAAAGGATTCCGGCGGGAGCAGGAACTCCGGGACGGGGGTACCCGCCGGCCGCCCCAAGTAGGCGTTGAGCTGCGCCGCCAGCGACCAGCGCCTCTCCTCGAGCCACCGGACTTCCTGCTCGAGGCCGATCAAGCTTCCCGTCAGGATGCGGGCGTCCAGGTACCCGAGGATGCCCGCCTTGGGGCGGCTCTCGAGGAATGCGATGACCGAATTGGTCCGCTCCGCGATCTCCTGGGCGACTCCCGCGGTGGCGACGGTGACGGCGAGCTGGTGGGCGAGCGACCGGACGGCCACCTCGAGCGAAAGGCCGAACTGCTTGAGCAGGAGCTGCGCTAGAAGAACGTCGCGGCGGGCGACCGCCTTCCGGAGGGAGACCTTGCCCGGAAAATAGAAGGGCTGGAGAAGCTCGAACTCCTGCTGGTACCCGAGCACCGTCTGACCCGCGCCTCCGGTGCTCAAATACGGTCCGACGAAGGCGATGAGCTGAGGCTTGGGAAGCATTCCTAGCTGGACGAGCTGGCCCTCGGCGGCTTGGATTGCCGCTTCGTAGGAGCGGTACTCGGAATTCTGGGCTCGGGACTCGGCGGCCAGAGCTCGCAAGACCGCTTCCGGCGGAAGGCCGGCTTCCGCTCGGGCGCAGGGGGCGATGAGCGAGAGCGAGCCTGCCGAGAGCCAGGCGGCGATACGCAGGAGGAGAGGGCTCGGGAGGTTCATGGCAAGGCGCTGTCGGAGAGTCTTAAGACGGTGCAAGGAGCGGTGAAAGCTCTTTTCGACCGGTAGCGGTGGCCCGCGCCCTTCGGGCGCCTGCTTGACGGAGGCTCTCCGCGGCGGCTACAAGGGACGGATGAGCTTCCGTCTGATCTTGCTGCGGCATGGAGAGAGCATCTGGAACCAAGAGAATCTCTTCACCGGCTGGACGGACGTCGATCTTTCCCCGAAGGGAAAGGAGGAGGCGCTGCGGGCCGGCGACCGCCTGAGGGAAGCCGGCTTTCGGTTCGATGAAGCGTATACCTCCGTTCTGAAGCGTTCCATCCGCACGCTCTGGTGCGTGCTCGACCGGCTCGATCAGATGTGGCTTCCCACGGTCTGCACTTGGCGGCTCAACGAGCGCCATTACGGCGCGCTCCAAGGGCTCGACAAGAGCCAGACGGCGCGCAAGTATGGGGAAGAGCAGGTGTTGCTCTGGAGGCGCTCCTACGATATCCGCCCGCCCTTGCTTTCTCCGAACGATCCGCGGCACCCCCGCCACGATCCCCGATATGCGTCGGTCCCCTTGAAGGATCTGCCCGCGGGAGAAAGCCTCAAGGATACCCTCGAGCGCGTGATCCCCTACTGGGAAGCCGAACTGGCGCCGCGGATTCTGGCGGGCAGGCGGCTGATCGTCGTGGCTCACGGCAACAGCCTGCGGGCGCTGGTGAAATATCTCGACAGGCTCTCGGACGAGGAGATCGTCCGCCTGAACATCCCGACCGGCATGCCCCTGATCTACGAGCTCGACTCGGATTTGCGGGCGGTCAGCCACCGCTATCTGGCGTCGGAGGACGAGGTCGCCAAGGCCGCGGCGTGCGTGGCGGCTCAAGGCCGGGCACGCTGAGGATTTTTGGTCCCCTCGACTTGGAGATGGCGCCGGAGAAGCGGGCAAGCCCCTTGGCGAATGTGGAGATGAACCCGATCCAACTCGAGATCTTTCGGGCACTCTTGGTTTCGGTGGCCGAGGAGATGGGGAACGTCCTGCGGCGGACCGCTTTCTCGCCGAACATCCGGGAGCGCCGCGACTACTCCTGCGCCGTCTACGACGCGAGCGGCAGGCTGGCCGCCCAAGGCGACCATATGCCCGTTCATCTGGGCTCGATGCCGGTCGCCGTCCGGAGGGCGATTCAAGCGGTGCCGATGGGCCCGGGCGACGCGGTGATCCTCAACGATCCTTATGAAGGCGGGACCCACCTTCCCGACATCACCTTGGTCAGTCCGGTCTTCGGCCCGGGACAAGAGGCCCGTTCCCCGCGTTTCTACGTCGCCAGTCGCGCGCACCACGCGGACATCGGAGGGATGACCCCGGGCTCGATGCCCGCCTCCTCCGAGATCTTCCAGGAAGGGTTGCGGATCCCGGCCGTCAAGCTCATGGAAGGCGGGAAATGGAACCAGGCCCTGCTGCAAGTGATTCTTGCCAATGTGCGGACCCCGGGGGAACGGGAAGGGGATCTGGCGGCCCAGCTCGCGGCGAACCGGACCGGCGAAGGCCGGCTCCGGCAGATGCTGAGCCGGTACGGGGAGGAGCAGATGCAGCGGGCGTCCGAGGCGCTGATCGACTATACGGAGCGGATGGTGCGGAAGCTCCTGGCGGAAATTCCCGACGGCACCTACCAGGCTGTCGATTACCTGGACGACGACGGCTTCCGCGAGGAGCCGATTCCGATCCGGGTGGCGATCGCCAAACGGGGCGAGGAGGCTCTTGTCGATTTCACGGGCTCGGCGCCCCAGGTCCAGGGGAGCGTGAACGCGGTGCTGGCGATTGCGCTCTCCGCCGTCTCCTACGTCGTGCGGTCCTTGCTGGAGGAGGACGTTCCGGCCAATGCGGGACTTCTGGCCCCGATCCGGGTCGTGGCTCCTCCGGGATCGGTGGTCAACGCCCTCTTTCCGGCCGCGGTCGCCGCGGGCAACGTCGAGACGTCCCAACGGCTGGTCGACGTCCTGCTGCGGGCGCTGGCCCAAGCCCTCCCCGGAAGGATTCCCGCCGCGGGTGGCGGAACGATGAACAATCTGACTCTCGGCGGCATCCACCCGGATTCGGGCTCCCCCTTCGCCTATTACGAGACGATCGCCGGCGGTATGGGCGGCGGACCCCGGGGAGACGGAGACAGCGGAGTCCACACCCATATGACCAACTCGAGAAACACCCCCGTGGAGGAGCTCGAGCACGCGCTGCCGGTCCGCGTCGTCCGCTACCGGCTGCGGCGGGGTTCGGGGGGAGCCGGCAAACACCGGGGCGGAGACGGGCTGATCCGGGAGATCGAGTTCTTGAGCGACATGGATGTCACCCTGCTGTCCGACCGGAGGCGCTTTCCTCCCTACGGGCTCCAAGGTGGTGCCAACGGAGAGCGCGGCGAAAACCTTCTGATCGACGAAGCCGGGGAGACGCCGCTTCCCGGCAAGATCAGCTTCCGGGGTAGGAAGGGGCAGATCCTTTCGATTCGGACGCCGGGCGGCGGGGGATGGGGCCGCCCCTCGGTCTCCGGAGACAGTCAGCCCTCCCCTCGGAGCGCCGCGAAATAGGCCGCGAAGAGCGGGCGGTAGCGGTCGGGATCCCGTTCCGGGTGATACTGCACGCCGAGGACGAATGGGTAGCTTTCGACCCGCACCTGCTCGACGATTCCGTCGAGGGCGCACCAAGCCTCCGCAATAACCCCCGCTCCCAACCGATCCAGGGCTTGATGGTGGGAGCTGTTGACGAAGGGGAACCGGAAGGCGGCCCCTTCCGCGTGCCGGAGCGGCTGAGTATGGGAGTCCTCGAGGTTCTCATGGCCCGGAACGTCAAGGTGGAGGCTCCCGCCGAGTGCGACGTTCAGGAGCTGAACGCCGCGGCAGATCGCGAGCACCGGAAGCCTCCGGGCCAAGGCCGACTGGAGGGCGGCGAACTCCCACTCGTCCCGCTTCGGATCGGGCGCGCGGATCTTATCCGGCGCGTCGATCTCCTGGCGGAGAAAGGGAGCCGAGATGTCGGTGCCGCCGGTTAGCAGCAGCCCATGCCCGCTCCCCGGCGAAACCTCTTCGGTCCGAGCGTTGCGGAGCGAGAAGCCTGCCGGCTCGAAGATGCGGGCGTATAGCGCTTCGTCCTCGGCCCGGATCCAGGAAGCGACGGTGAGCATGCGCAATACTGTCGCAGGAAAGGCGGGGCCGCAGCCCTTTTTTTTTTGCAGGAATCGAGGGCGAGGCGGCGGCCCGGACCGTCTCTTTCGCTCCTCCCCACAGGCCTGCCTGCCTCATCCCGGGATGGGAAGGGGGTTCCCCAGCGTGGAGAAGCATTGTCGGTGAAGCTCCGTTCCCGTAGTCTCTGCCTATATGGCGGAGCAGGAGGCGATCGCCGCGGCCCGGGAAGAGCGGATAGGGCTGGTCGTCGGATTTTTGGGGATCGCTACGGGGCTCTTCGACTTCCTCCGCCGGGAGGGTCCTCATGACCCGGCGGAGATCGCAAGCCGGACGGGGCTCGATTCCGGCTACGTGAAAGAATTGTGCCGGGCCGGGTTCGCTTTCGGCTACCTGGAGGAGGAGGCGGGGCGCTTTTGTCTTGCGGCCGAGGCGGGACTCGCGGGGACGGGCAAGGGGAGCTCCTTTCTGCTAGCCGCGATCGAAGCGGTCTTCGCTCCTTCGGTCGCCCTGCGCCTGCTTCCGCTTTTTCGGACCGGCGTCCGGCCGGGGCCGGGAGCTTTGATCGATCCCGAGCTCCTCCCTTGGTTCGGGCGGTTCTTGGAGGAGCAGCATGCTTCGCTATTCGAGGAAGAGATCCTTCCCGCGACGGCGCTTTTCGCGGAGCTGGCCGAGGAGGAGGGGCTGGTTCTCGATCTGGGCTGCGGAAACGGCTGGCTCCTGCGCCGCTTGCTCCGGCACCTTCCGCGGTGGCGGGGGATCGGTATCGATCGTGAGGCGGCGCGGCTCGCCGAGGGGAGAGAAGCGGCGCGGGAGGAGGAGCTCGACGGGCGGATCGAGTGGATCGAGGCCGATCTTCTTTCTTGGAGCGGCCCGGAGAAGGCTCGGCTAGTGGTCGTCAGCCGGGTGGTCCACCATCTCTGGGAGGACCGCCGGAAGCTCTTCGCCCTCCTCGATCGGATCACGCGGTCCGACGGGGCGATCTTCGTTTGGGAGCCCTGTTGGCCGGAAGACCTGGTTTCCTTGCGCAAGCCCGCGCGGCGGAGCCTTGCTTTTCAGAATCTGCACGAGTACGCCCAGGGCGCGCGGCTCCTCTCTGCGGAGGAGCTGATCGGGGCCGTCGAGGAAGCGGGCTGGAGGGCGGAAGCCGACTTCTTTGCAGGAGGAGCGGAGCTGGTGGTCGCGGGCAGGAGAAAGTGAGCAAAATGGGAAGCTGGACGAAGGAGCTCTCGGAGATTCACGCCAAGCACGTCTTGACCCCTTGGGCGATCCAGAAGCGGGTCTCCGGTCCGATGATCGTCCGCGGCGAAGGGAGCTTCCTGTACGACTCCGAGGGGAACCGCTACCTCGACTTAAGCGCGGGCCTGGTAGCCGTCAATCTCGGCCATGGGAAGGAGCAGGTGGTCCGGGCGATCCAGCAGCAGGCGGCCCGCCTCTGCTACGCCTCCCCGGCCTTCTTTCACGATCAGAGAGCGCTGCTGGCGCAGCAGTTGAGTCAGTGCGCGCCGTGGCCGGAAGGTGCGCGGACTTTCTTTACGACGGGCGGCGCCGAGGCGAACGAGGACGCAATCAAGATGGCGCGGATGATCACCGGCCGTCACAAGGTCCTTTCCGCCTATCGATCCTTCCACGGCTCGACCTCGGGGGCGGGCACGCTCACCGGGGAGTATCGGCGGTTCGCGGGCGAGCCGGGGATTCCGGGAGTGGTGCATTTCTGGGGGCCGTACCTCTACCGGAGTCCCTTCTTCTCGGCGAGCGAAGCCGAGGAGACCGAGCGGGCGCTCCGGCATCTGGACCTGGTGTTGCTCCACGAAGATCCGAGCCGGGTGGCCGCCGTCGTTCTGGAGCCGGTCGTCGGCTCCAACGGAGTCCTCGTCCCCCCGGAGGGATACCTCGCCGGAGTAAGCGAGCGGTGCCGGCGGTACGGCATTCTGCTCATTTTGGACGAGGTGATGACCGGGTTCGGCCGGCTGGGGGCGGCATTCGGAGCGAGCCGCTTCGGGGTCGTTCCCGACATGGTCACCTTCGCCAAAGGAGTCACCTCGGCCTACGTGCCCCTCGGCGGGGTCCTGGTGCGGGAAGGGCTTGCGGCGACCTTCGACGAGCAGCAGCTCTGGTGCGGCCATACCTATTCCGGTCACCCCTTGGCGATGGCGGCCGGGCTGGGGGCGCTGGCCGCCTACCGGGACGAAGGGCTTTTCGAGCGGGCGCGGACGATCGAGGGGTGGCTGCGCCGGGGGCTGCGGGAGCTCGAAAAGCAGAGTCCCTTGATCGGCGAGGTCCGCGGCATGGGAGCCTTCTTCGGCGTCGAGCTGGTCCGCGATAAAAACACCCGGGAGCCGCTTTCCCTATGGCATAAGCCGCCCTCGGCGGAAGTCCGCTGGCTCCAGCAGCAGCTGCTTTCGCGCGGGGTCTACCTCTTTTGCAAGCATAACGTGCTGCTCGTCGCCCCTCCGCTCACGATCACGGAGGAGGAGCTGCAGACCGGAATCGAGCAGCTCGGAGAGACGCTCCGCCGGCTGTGCCGGGAGCCGTCGTTCGATCTGCCGGAAAGCTGTTGATCCCGCCTGCTCCTCGACTGCCGCGGGCGGCGACGGCGGGTGGAGATCCGGAAGTCGGGCAGGCTTATCGAGGCGTCGTCGATGCCGGAGAGATCGTTATCGTTATGAAAAGAAAGGTGCGAGGATCGTAGATCCATTCGGATCCCGCGTATTTCCGCCATCCGGGCAAAAAGCCCGGGTCAGGCGATCTTCTCGAGCTGCTCGTTCCGGAGCCGGAAGCGGAGGGCGGCCTTTCCGAGCTGGATCGCGTCGAGCCGCAGGGCGGCCACACCTCCCTTATCCAAGGGAAAGTTCTCAGGCGAGGTCGCGCCGAGGAGGGCGGCCAGATGCTCCGAGAGGCTCGGCATGTGCCCGACCAGAATGATTTCGCAATCGGGCGGCAACGGCTTGAGCAGCGCCAGAAGCATGGAAGTGGGCGTGTCGTTTGCGAGCTCCGCCTTGATTTCCACGGCGGGGGGATGGGTGAAGGCTTCCGCGGCGATCTCCGCCGTCTGGCGCGCGCGCAGCAACGGGCTGGACCAGAGGAAATTCGGCCGCACCCCGAGCCGATGGAGCGCTTTCCCCGCAATGCGGGCTTCGTGACGGCCTTCCTTGGTCAGCGGGCGCTCGGCATCCGTCGGGGCTTCGCGGGCGGCCGTCGCGTGGCGGAGAAAGTAGAGCGTCACGGGCCGAAGATAATCCGGCGGATGCGGCGAGGAAAGCGGCGAAGCATCTTTTGTCGATTCTTGCTTGCCTTCGAGGAAGATCGAGCGGCACGCTGGGCGGAGAAGGCAAGCGGCCGAAGGGAGCAAGAACAATGTCCGATCCTATCTACAAGATCATCGAAGTCGTCGGAACCTCGGACGTGAACGTCCATGAAGCGGTGCGGAACGCCATCCACCGCGCGGCGAAGACGGTGCACAACCTGCAGTGGTTCGAGGTCAAGGAAATCCGGGGAGCGATCCATAACGGCGAACCGCGCTTTCAGGTCGCGGTCCGGATCGGCTTTCGTCTCGACGAATAGGCCGGGGAGGCGCGGCGGCGGCCGCCGAACACCGGTCAGTACGCCTTGTACGGTAGGAACTTACCGCTCATCTCGATGCGAACTCTATCCCCTTGGGGATCGGGCTCGCGGGCCACGTGCATGCGGAAGTCGACCGCGCTCATGATGCCGTCGCCGAACTCCTCGTGGATCAGCTCCTTGAGCGCCGCCCCGTAGACCGAGAGGATTTCGTAGAAGCGGTAGAGCAGCGGATCGGTGGGAACGGCGGACGGCAGCGATCCCTTGTACGGGGCGACCTGCAAAAGCGCTTCCGCTTCGTCGGGGAGATCCAGAAGGGTGGAGAGGGATCGAGCCTGCTCGCGCGTCAACGCCATCTGGCCGAGGCAGGCTGCGGCGACCCACTCCTTGCTCTTGCCGAGCGTGCGCGCGATCGCTTCCCATCGGAGGCCTTTCCGGGTCTTTGCGGCGAGAATCCGTTGGGTGAGATCCGATCGAGTCATGGTTGGCCGCTCTCGGACGGACTTGCGGAAGAGGCTGCGCTCGAGAGGACTCGAACCTCCACGGGTTTCCCCACAAGCACCTCAAGCTTGCGCGTCTGCCGGTTCCGCCACGAGCGCTTGCGTCCGACGTAACAGACACTTTACGTTCGCCCGGAAGTTCCGCGCAACCAAAAAGCCGTGGATGCCGGGGAATCCGCGGGCGGGGCGCGGCGGTCTCTTGTGACCGCCGGTACCCATAGGTAAAAGGACTTATGAAGAAAATGGGTCTTGTCTCCCCGGGTCGGCTGCGGAGGTTCGGGCAGGCCGCCGGCGTGCTGATGGCCGCTTTCTGGCTGCTCGCCGGCAATCGCGGAGCTGCCGCCGTCGCTTACGTGAGCTCGGAGCCGTTCGGGGTCGTGGCGATCGACTTGGAGAAGATGACGGTGACCCGGCGCTTCCCGCTGCCGAAGGCGGGTCCCCGCGGAATCGGTGTCACCCGGGACGGCCGCTTTGTCGTGACGGCGAACAAGGGGACCCAGGACGTGACGGTGATCGATCTTAAGAAGCGGCACGTCGTTCGTCGGATCCCGATTGGGCCCAAGCCCGAGTTCCTCAAGTTCAGCCTCGACGGCCGCCGGTTTTTCGTCGCCCATGAGCCGGCATCGGAGGGCGCGCCGTCCAAGCGGCAGCGGAGCGAGGCCGAACAGGAGAGGCAGGAAGAGGCCGGGGCGAAAACCGCGGCCCGGATCGTCGAGATCGACGTCGAGAGCTGGGAGATCGTGCGGACCTTCCCCGCGAGCGTGGATACCGAGGGGATCGAGCTGTCGGCCGACGGGAAGAGGATGCTGTGCGCCAACGAGTCGGAGGATTCCCTGCGGGTCTACGACCTGGAGAGCGGCAAGGAAGTCGAGCGGGTCGATCTCCGGCCGTACGGACATCGGCCGCGGGGGGTCAAGCGTTCTCCCGACGGCAACCAGTACCTGGTCTCGCTCGAGAGTTCGGGCAACGTGGTCGTGCTGGACAGGGACCTGCACTTCCTCGCTTCGGTGGCGACCGGGGCCGGGCCCTACGGGATTTCCTTTGATCCGCAGGGGGCGCACTTCCTCGTGGCCGCCTCGCGCGCCAAGAAGCTCCAGGTTTTCGATGCCAAGACCCGGAAGCTCGTCCGGGAGATGCCGGTCGGAGACCGCTGTTGGCATTTTACCTATACTCCCGACGGAGGGAAGATCCTGGCCGCCTGCGGCCGCTCCAACGAGCTGCTGGTTTTCGACGCGGAGAGCTACCGGCTTCGCAAGGTCCTCGGAGGGATCCCGTTGCCTTGGGGCGTCTTCACCTATCCCCGCGCTTACGGGAGTCTCGATCTGCCCTGAAAGGAGGAGAGGGGGAGAGGCGGAAGGCTAACGGCCATTTCTCACAAGCTTTCTCCTACGGCTTGCAAAACGGGCTCGTCTGCTTCGCTCCCGCTTGGTTTTTCATCTTCGCAGTATCTCTTCATACAGCTCCGGTGGAAAACCTGCGCCCGCCTCGGACCCAAGCCCATTTGCGGCGCCTCGGCTACGAAATTTGTGAGAAATGGCCGCTAACGATACCAAGCCTTCCACTCGACGTGGAGCGTCGTGAACCCTTGCGGGGCGTAAATCCGGCGGAAGTGCCACCAGATCGTGCTTCCTTGAACCCGGTAACCGGCGGGAAGCACCCGGACCACTTGATTGGCGAGAAACTCCGGAAAAGCCGGCGGGGCCGAGCCCCCCAGGCCGAAGGCGGGGGCTCGGCGGAAGGAAGCGTACATCTTTCCCAGATCGACGACGATCCAGTAATCCTCGATGGGCGGGCGCCAGCCGCTCCATTGGATCGAATCCTCGAAGAAGTCGATCTTTCGGGCGGGATCGCGCGGCAGCACTCTTTGGAGGGCGTCGGTGCGCAGCTCGATTTCCCGGCCGCCCGGGAAAGCCACCTGATCCCAATAGGCGTTGCCGATCTTCCGTGCCGGGATCGGCTTCCCGTCGATCGAATCCCGGTATTCGAGATAAGGCTGCCCGGGCAGCTCGTCGTGCCAGACGGAGTTGAGGAAGGTCGGGCCGAAGTTGCGGAACCGGGAAAGGAAGATCTCGCGCAGCAGCGGCTCCTGCCCCCCGTTCGGTCCCGAAGAAAGGTAGAGCGTGTAGTATTTCCGGGCGGAAACGAGCTGAACGAATTGGGCGAGGGAAGGGTCGATCGGTACGGAGAAGATCAGGACGCAGAGCAGGACGGCGCCGGCGGGGCGCAAAAAGATACCGGAGCGATTTCGGCGGGGCTGCGCGGGGGAAGCGGACGAGGCGGCCATGGAAAGATCCGGAGAGTCTGTTTCGCAAACGAACCGACCGCGCTGTTTCCTGCCGGCCGCCTCGGCCCGGGCGCCGCTACCAGTTCCGCAGCTTGGGATCCCCGCGATAGATCGAGCGCACGTAGGCGAGCACCTTCCAAATGTCGTCGTCGCTCAGGACGCTGCCGAAGGGAGGCATCGGCCCTACGACGTTCTCCCGTCCGATGCGCGTGTAGCCCTTCTTCTGGAGCTCGACGCTGCCGTACTTGATGAGCTCGAAAAGGGTCTTGTCGTCGCTGCCGTAGACCCACGTGTCGTTGATGACCGGCGGACACATCCCTCCTCCCCCCATTCCTCCGTGGCATCCGTTGCAGCTGCGGCTGAACCAGAGCTTTCTTCCCTCTGCGATGGCCTCCGGCTTGTCGGTATAGGGGTTTTTCATAGCGCCGCCCGCGCCCGCGGCGGGCTGCGTGGCCGCTGATGGCTGTTGCGCTCCCGCTGCGGTGAGCCAAAGTCCGGCCAACCCGGGTAGCAGATAGCGTGTCCAATACGTAGTGCGTTTTCCTCTCTTCATGATCTCCGGTGGTTGTCGCCTCCGATTCTCCCCGAGGCTACCGGGCGGGAGGCATGGTCGTCTTCGTCGGGCCGCTCGCTCTTTCCAAGAGGGAGGCGAGCGTTTGATAGCCCCTTTCCTGCGCGAGGGCAAGCGCAGTCTTCCCTTCACGGTTCCGCTGGTCCGGGCGGGCACCCGCGTGCAGGAGAAGTTCGACGATCGGCGGCCGGTTGCGGGAGACCGCCAGCATGAGCGCGGTGACTCCCGCAGGGTTGGCGGCGTTCGGATCGGCTCCGCGCGCAAGGAGCAAGCGGGTCACCGCTTCGGAGCCGGAAGCGGCTGCGAACATCAGCGGAGTATAGCCTCCCGGGCCGCTCTTCCCGTTTATCGGAGCCCCATGGTCGAGAAGGATGCGGACGAGCTCGGGGTCCGAACCGCTCGCCGCAAGAGCGAGGGGAGTCCATCCGTCCTTGGCCGTTACCGTGGCGCGCGCCCCGCGCTCCAGCAAGAGGCGGACCGTCTCGGGATTCCCTTTGGAGACCGCAAAGAGCAGCGGGGTCCACCCCTCGGGATCCGGCAGGTTGGGGTCGGCTCCCTTTTGCAGGAGGAGCCGGACCATCGGCCATTCCTCCATGCGGATCGCGTTCAAGAGGGGAGTAAAGCCGAGCGGATCCTTCCCGTCGACGGCCTTCGGATTCTTTGCAAGCAACCGTTCGGCCGCCGGGAGGTCGTCCGCAGTAACGCAGTCCTGCAGAGAATCGTGCTCGGTGGATGCGGCTTGGGGAGCGGGGGGCGGGGGCAGCGGCTTGTACCCGCCGGAATGCGCGGGAAGGTCGCCGTCCACGATGCATTCCGGGCAGTGGACGAGCGGAACGCCGTATTCAGTCAGGATCCGCCGGATATCGGCCTTGCGCGCCTCCATCGCTTGGTTGAGGGCGTCGCGCAGATCCTTGGCGCCCTTGGGAACGGCCAGCGCCATCGCGTATTCGAGCGGGACGGTGTCCTCCATGGTGTTCAACGGAGTGATGTCGAGGGGGGCCTTGGCCTTGGCAACGTAGTATCCGGCCATGGGCCCCCAGATCGCACAGGCGTCGAGAGTGCCCTGGATCACCTGCTCGACCTGCTCGGCGGGATGCTGCTCAGGGTGCACCCGCGAATCATAAAAGATGTAATGGACGACCGTGTTGTGCTGGATGCCGTGGTTGCGAAGGGCGTCGCGCGCGGCCGAGGCTTGGAAGACGCCGATTCGGAGGTTCTTAAGGACCGGGTCGTCGAGAGAATGGATATGGAGGTTGCGGTCCTTCCGGGTGACCAGAACGAAGGTCGACTTGTAATAGGGCTTGGTCGGCAGAGCCGGCTCGAAGTCGGGCGGCATGTCGAAAAGGACATCGCAGCGGCTCGCGTTGAGGGTCGCCCGGACGAGCCCGCGTTCGTAATAGGTGTACCAGAAGTATTCGAGCGGCTTGCCCAAGGTGCCGGCGAGCAGCTCGGCGATCTTGTTCTGAAAGCCCTCTCCGCGGCTGTTGGAGAGCGGCATGTTTCCCGGGTCCCCGCAAACGCGCAGCGGCGGCTCGGCCGACTGGCCGGAGAGGGCCGGCGGGAGGACCAGGAAGAGAATGAGGAAAAGGGCGGACCAAGCCCTTCGGTTCGGCCCGCCCTTTTCCGTGAGATGCATGGATCGGAGCGATCTACCAGCCTACTGGACGCAGAAGGTATAGAGCGTTCCGCCCATCGGGATGTTGTAGAACCCGTTCTCTGCCGCCATCCCCGAGACGCCGAGGGCGCCGTAGGGATCCGCCGGGTCGAGGCCCGCAGTGACGGGGAGTCCGATCCATCCGCCGATGCCGGAGAGGACCGAAATGTACTGCTTGCCGCCCACCTCGTAGGAGATCGGGTTGCCGATGATGCCGGAGCCGAGCTTCTGCTGCCAGAGGACCTTGCCGGTCTTCCGGTCAACCGCCTTGAACCAGCCGTCGAGGGTGCCGTAGAAGGCCAGCCCGCCGTCGGTGACCAAGGCTCCGCTCCAGGTCGGGAACCGCTCCGGGATATCCCAGCGAGCCTTGCCGGTGATCACGTCGAACGCCTTGAAGCGGCCCATGACGCCGGGCTTTTCGGGCTTCATCAGGACGTTGGCGAAGACGTAGACGCTACCCTGGTTGGTGTGCGCGCGCTCCATCGGCTCCAGCGTCATGCCCCAGTTGTTGGTAGGCGCATAGAAGACGTTGGGTTCCTTCGGATCGACCGCGACCGGCTGCTGGTCTTTTCCTCCCATCGCGGAGGGGTAGGCCTGCACGGCCTTGCCGACCTCGAACGGGGAGTGCTCCTTGACCTTGACCGGGCGTCCCGTCTTCATGTCGATCTTCTCGGCCCAGTTGACCGTCACGAACTTGTTGGCGCGGATGATCGTGCCGTCGGTTCGATTCAAGACGTAGCAGAAGCCGTTGCGGTCGAAGTGGACCAGGCAGGGCTTCTTGGAGCCGTCGACGGTGATGTCGACCAGGACGTCCTCGTTGATGCCGTCATAGTCCCACTGGTCGAACGGCGTCATCTGGTAGCCCCAAACGGCCTCGCCCGTGTCGGGCTTGCGGGCGAAGATGGTCATCGACCACTTGTTGTCCCACTTCCAGGGCTCGTTGGCCTCTTCATGGGTCTTGGCCTCGGTCCGGTAGCTCGGGCTCCAGAGACCGGGATTGCCGGTGTTGTAGTAGATCAGATCGAGCTTCGGGTCATAGCTGTACCAGCCCCAGGCGCAGCCCCCGCCCCGCTTCCACTCCTCGTCGGGGTAGGTCTTGACGCCGAGGTCCTGGCCCGCCTGCCCGTACTCCGGATGCTTGCTGTTGAAGTCGGGCCCGAGCAGCACGTCCGAGTCGGGACCGTTGCTGTAGGCCTGCCAGACCATCTTGCCCGAGTTGAGATCGAAGGCGGCGAAGCGGCCCCGCGCGCCGAACTCGTCCCCCCCGTAGCCGGTGACGACCTTGTCCTTGACGATGATGGGCGCGGGAGTGCTCGTCTCGCCCTTGTTCACGTCCGCAAACTTGGTCTTCCAAAGCTCTTTCCCCGTGTTGGCGTCCAAGCAGACGACGTATCCGTCGA
Organism: Methylacidimicrobium sp. AP8; assembly: GCF_903064525.1. Classification (NCBI taxonomy): domain Bacteria; kingdom Pseudomonadati; phylum Verrucomicrobiota; genus Methylacidimicrobium; species Methylacidimicrobium sp. AP8. Next base: position 1,620,100 of record NZ_LR797830.1, on the reverse strand, counting down.
GGGTGTTGAAGACGATCTTCCCGTCGGCGTAGGAAGCCCCGCGGTTGACCGTGTCGCAGCAGGCCGTCGAGACCGCCTTGTCATCCTGCCGCGGCGCGTACTTCCAAAGGACCTCGTAGGAATTCCCCTTGGAGATGTCGAGAGCCCACACGATGTTGGGATAAGGAGTCACCACGTACATGCGGTCGCCGATCACGAGCGGCTGTCCTTCATGGCCGCGCAGCACGCCGGTCGAGAACGACCAGGCCATGTGCAGGCCCTTGACGTTCTGCGTGTTGATCTGTTTGAGGGGCGAGTGGCGCGTGTTGGCGTAATCCTTGCCCGGAGCCGCCCAATTCTTGGGATTCTCCGTGAGCTTCAACACATCGTCGTTGGAATAGGCTGACGGGATCGACGCCGCGGACCCGACCGCCAGTGCCAGGAGCATCCCGGCAGAGAGACTTTTCTTACGTTTCAGGAACCTCATTTGGTAACCTCCTCCGTTTGGGTTGCGGGAGAGGTGCCGGGAGGGCACTTCTCCTCAAGCTGCAAGGGACGCGATAACTTCTTTGCGGTTGACGGTCAAGCGCAAAAATGGCGCCGAGGAGCAAAATAGATAGAGGAGGAGGGAATGCGTCGTGGCGCTCTCCGGACACGCCTCCGTCAGGAACGCTCTCCTACGGCGATGCCGTGCTTTTCCATCCGGTAGCGGAGGATGTCCCGGGTCATGCCTAATTGGCGGGCGGCTTGGGAGACGTTCTGCCGCGTGGCTTCCAGCGCCTGCTGGAGCAGCCGTTTTTCGATTTCGGAAAAGGGGAGCCCCTCCCGCAGGAGCCAACCGATCGCCTCCTCGCAGCTCCTCGGAGGCTCGCGGCGGGCGGGGGCGGGCGGCCCCGGCCAAGCGAAGTCGGCGGCGCCCAGGATTTCTCCCTTGGACCAGAGAACCGCCTGCTCGACCGCGTGCGAAAGCTCGCGGACGTTGCCGGGCCAGGGATATTTTTGCAGGGCCGCCACGGCATCCGGGGCGAGCGTGCGGTTCCCCTTTCCGTAGCGGCTGCCGTGGACGCGGAGGAAGTGATTTGCCAGAAGAGGGATGTCTTCGGTCCTCTCCCGCAAGGGAGGCAGCTCGAGATGGACGACGCGGAGTCGGTAGTAGAGGTCGGCGCGGAAGGCTCCTTCCCGGACCAAGCTTTCCAGGGATCGGTTGGTGGCGGCGAGGATCCAGGGATCGACCTTGCGATCGCGAACGCTTCCCAGGCGCCGCACCGTCTTGCGTTCGATCGCCGTCAGGAGCTTCCCTTGCAGGGCGAGGGGAAGGTCCCCGATTTCGTCGAGGAAGAGGGTGCCCTTGTCCGCCGCCTCCATCAGGCCGAGCTTGGCGAACGAAGCGCCGGTGAACGCTCCCCGCTCGTAGCCGAAGAGCTCGGCTTCGACCAAGCTCTCGGGCAGCGCCACGCAGTTGATCGACAGGAAGGCCTCGTTCCGGCGCGAGCTCCGGTGATGGAGGAGCCGGGCGACGACATCCTTTCCGGTTCCGGTCTCGCCGGAGAGCAAAACGGTAGGAAGCCCCCGGCCGCCGTCGAGCCGGCCCAGCTGGTCGATCTTTTCGCGCAGCGACCGGATCGCCGTCGACTCCCCGAGCAGGACCGGCTCGTCGAGGCTCCGGTAATAGGCGAGCTCTTGCCTGAGGCGGACGGTCTCCTCGACCCGGTCGACCAGCATGCGCAGCCGATCGAGGTCGAGGGGCTTTTGCAGATATTCGAAAGCGCCGAGCTTCATCACGGCGACCGCGTCCTCGACGGAGGCGTAGGCGGTGAAGACCACCGCCGGCAGGGCGGGGTGCATCGCCCGCGCTCGGCGGAGGAGCTCGGGTCCCGGAAGGCCCGGCAGGCGGGCATCGAGGAGGAGCAGGTCGGGAGCGGAGAGTTCGGCTTGCCGGAGCCCTTCGTTGCCGTCGAAGGCCAGGGCCACCTCATGGCCTTGGGCCGTGAGAAGCTCGCCGATCGACCGCGCGAGGTTCCGTTCGTCTTCGACCAGGAGGATGTTAAGCCCCATTGCCCCCTTCCGAGGCGGCGGGGAAGAGCAGGGTGATCCGCGTTCCCCGGCCGAGCCGGCTTTCGGCCCGCATCTCGCCTCCGTTTCCTCTAACGTAGCGTTCCGCGATGGCCAGACCCAAGCCGGAACCTTCGGGCCGTGTCGTGAAAAAGGGCTCGGTCACCCGAGGCAGGTTCTCCTCGGCAATCCCTTCCCCGTCGTCTTCGATTTCCAGGAAGACACGGCCGTCCGGCCGGACCCCCGAGCTCAGCCGGATCCGGCCGCCGTCTCCGACAGCCGCCAGGGAATTCTCCAAAACTTCGAGCAGGACCTGCTCCATTTGGGCCGGATCGAAACGGACGGGCGGGAGCCCGGGGTCGAGGGAGAGGTCGATGGCGACATCCTTTCCTTTGGCCAGAGACGGCACGACGGTTTGGGCGAGCGCATTGAGGCTGCCGATCATCGGCCTGGGCGAGAGCGGCTTGGCGAAGTTCAACAGCTGGCGGATTCTCCGATCGAGCCGGTCGGTTTCGCGGATGATCTCCGCGAGGGTATCCGCGGTCGCGGCGGAGGGGGCGGGCTTCAGAAGAGCGACTTGCGCCAGCGCCCGGATACTCGCCAGCGGGTTGCGGATTCCGTGCGCGACGGCGGCGGCCGTCGCCCCGATGGAGGCCATCCGCTCGGTTTGGACGATCTTCTCCTGCGAGGTCTTAAGCTCGCCGGCCATCTGGCGGAAGGCGGAGGCGAGCTCGCGGAGATCCCCCGAGGCGGAAATCTCCGGAATGGCCTCGAGCTCGCCGCGGCCGATCCGCTGGGCGGATTCGACCAGACTGCGCAAGGGGCGCCCGATTCCTTGTGCGAGCCAGAGCGAGACGAGCCCCGCCAGGCCGAGACCGGCAAGGAAGCAGAGGGGAACCAGCAGCGCGGCGGTCTCCTTGAGCAGGCGGGCCTTCTCCCGCGCCCGCTCGATCGCCCCTTGGTGGAAAAGCCGCTCCAGAGTTTGGACCGATTGGCGCAACGGACCGTCGAGAAAGGCTTCCAGCGCGTCGACACCGGCGAACGAACCTTCGCCGCCGGGAGGAGGGGGCCGGTCGAGAAGCTCCCGGCCCCGCCTTTCGAGCAGGAGCGCGTTTCGCTCGACGGCGTCGAGAGCTTCCCTTTCCTCCGCCCCGCGGGCGAGGGGGCGGCAGCGGCCGAGGAGCCCGCGCATCTCTCCGGCGAAAGAGAGGAACTGGGCGCGGGCCTTGGGATCCTTGCCCCCGAGAGCATCGGCCACCTCGGCGACCTCACGCTGCGCGAAGAGCTCCAGATCGCTTAGCCGCGAAAGCTGGGCTAACTCCTCGCCCACCTGCTCGACCCGCTTCTGGCCGCGCAGGGCAATCCAGGCCGCCTCGACCGAGAGCGCGCCCACCAGGAGGAAGAAGGCGGCCGAGACGAGGCGGATCCGTGTCGCGATCTTCATAGCGGCCGGTTTTGCCGCAGAGCGGCGCTTCCTTCCTCGGGCCGGCGCCGGAGGAGATCGGCGGAGCGATCAAAACTGGAGGCGGACGCCGCCCCAGACGCCGAAGGGAGATCCCGGCGTGAGGAAGGGAATGATGGTTCCGCCGTTGGGGGCTCCCGTGAAGACGTTTTGGCTGATGAGGCCCGCACTCGCATAGTGCTCGTCGTAGACGTTGGTCGCATAGGCGAAAATCTGGCAGTGCTTATTGAGCGTATAATAGGTTTGCACGTTGAGCACGGCGAAGCCGGTGAGCATCGGGTAGATGTTCGACCAGTCTCCGTAGAGGACCCGGCTCGAATAGTACTGGAAGTCCATCGAGACCTGCCATTGCGGCAGGATCTGGTAGGTGATCCCCGCCTTGACCATCTGCTCGGGCAGGTTCGGCTGCCGGTTCCCGGGTTGGACAGGCACAGCGGAGCTTACGGCATTCTGGAGGACCAGCGGGCTTTGGAAGGTCGCCTCGAGGAAGGACCAGTTCGCGAACCAGGTGAGCTTCTTGTAGCTCCCCTGGATGGTGATTTCAACCCCCTGATTTTGCTCTTCGCCGATGTTCTGGAAAAAGCCGGCGGCCGAATGGCCGGTCTGCTCGAACATGATGTTGTTGGAGATGCCGGTCCGATAAAAGGACAACGCCCAGTCGACGTTCCCCGGAGCAAGCGAGCCGCGGAAGCCGCTCTCGAAGGTCTGCGCCAGCACCGGGGAGAGGACCGGATCGCCCAGCTGGGCGACCGGCAGGATCACCGGGATGGCGGGGTTCGCCCCCGTGATCTCGCCCGGCATGGGCGGCCGGAAGCTCTCGCTGTAGTTGAAGAAGAAGGTGAGATCCTTGAGGTTCGGATCGGCGACTCCGAAGGCGGCCAGCGGCTGGAACGTAAAGCCCGCGGCCGGGGTGACCTGCTGGAAGCGTTCGGCCGCCGCCAGGGAGACCATCTCCCCGCTGGTTTCCACCCCCGTGCCGCCGATCACCATCTGCGCGTAGTTATCCCTCAAGGCGCCCGTCAGGTGGAACCAGGGCGTGGGCGAAAAGGTGTCGGTCAGGTAGAGGCCGACGTAGTCGGTGAAGGTCGGCACGGCGAACTGGTTCTCGAAGGGATACCCCGGAATCGTGATGTTGTTGTAGTTGGGGCCCATCGCGGCCGGGTAGAAGCCCGAGTCGAAAAAAGACTGCGCCCAATCGAAGCTGGCCCCCGCCACCGCGTAGTTTTCCATGCCGGCAAAGCTCTTCTCCCACTGGAGCTGGAGCCGGGCTCCCGCGCCGGTCTGGTCGATCGTTCCGAAATCCCACTCTCCCGCCGGAATGGGCATCCCTTCGGCATTCAACGCCTGCCCGTTCAGAGGATAGTTGAAGCCCAGGAACTGGTAGACGTCGTTGGCGATATTGCCGTTGTTGAAGGAGTAGTTGGACTCGCGGAAGTAGGCGTTGCCTCCCAGGGTGAGCTCGTCGGTGAGCTTTTGCGAGGCGAGCAGGTTGATCATCTGGAGATTGTCGTATTGGGGATTCGGCCCGGTGTAGATCATCGAGTTTCCGAAGGCTCCCCCGAGCATGTCCGCCGGCGTGGGCCCCAGGATGTTCAGCAGGTTGTCGGCGCCCAGGTATTCCAGGTGCACGTCGGTCTCCTCCATATGGTATCCGACCTTGGCGAAGAGCTGCTTGACGTAGCTCGAGCTCTGCTGGCGCCAGCCCTCCATGCTCATCCAGTTGCCGCTCAAGAACCAATCCCAGTGTCCCTTGTAGCCGCCGTGCTGGAACTCGAGGTCGTTGGTGCCCCAGTCCCCCGCATAGTCCTGAATCATCGAGCCCGGGTTGGTGCGGCCGCTCTTGGTCTGCAGGACAAGGGCCCCGCCTAGGGTATTCTGGCCGTAGATCGGGTTGGAGCCCGGCACCACCTCCATGCTTTGCACGGCAAGCTGCGGGATGTAATCCCAGAGCACGTTGTTGGTGAAGGGCTCGTTCATCCGGACACCGTCCAGGAAGACGGAGATCCCGACGGGGGTGCCGGGGACGGGGGAGGCGGCGAAGCCCCGGTAGTTGATGTTCGGAAGGAACGGATTCCCGTTTATGTTGACCTCGTTCACGCTCGCCATGTTCCGTTCCAGGAACTCGGGCAGGCTGAACTCCTCCTGTTGCAGCCAGGTCTTCCCCTGCTGGATCTGGTAATCGCCGGGCAGGTTTTGCAGAGGCTGGCCCATTCCCGGCAGCGGGGTGACGGCGACCACCTCTACTTCCGGCAGCTGCGATATCGCTTTTTCCAGGTCGGATCGGCCGGTCTCCGGATGCTTCGGCTGCTGGAGGGCGCTGCGGAGCTTGCGGTCGCCGGCGGTGTCTCCTGCGAGCGACGGCGCTTCGCCGGATGGGCCGGAGGAGTCGGCGGGCGGGTCGGCCGGCGGATCGGCGTGTCCTAGGGAGAGGAGAGCGAAGAAGAGGGCGACAAGAGCACCGAGCGGGAAGCGTGGCGACTTTGTCCGTAGCATGGCGAGGGTGAGGCGAGCAGGAAATAGGCCGAAAGAGGAGACGGTCTTGGGCAAACCGTCGCTTCCAGGTCCGGGAAGCGGGGCGCGGCGGGAACCGGACCGCAGGAGTACTCCCATCGCCGGGGCAGCCGACTCGGAACCGGGTGAAACTTCGCCCAAGGAAGGGGGAAGGGGCTCGATTTTCGCCCGGAAGCCGGCGGCTCGGAGGGCGGAAAGGGGTTGCGCGGGCCGGGTCGATCGCCCCACCGCGAACCATGGACAGACAATCGAGCGGGAAAAGCACGGTCAGGATGAGCTTTGCGGATCTAGCCGGGCGGGCTCGGCAGGTAGTCGCGGAGGCGGCCCGATGGATCTCCGGTAGCGCCGGCCGGGGGGAAAAACCCTCGCGGGCGGGCGGCCGCACCATCGAGCAGGCCAAGGCGGAGGCCTTCCGCCGCGCCCGGCGGGGCGGCGAAAAGCCGGGAGGGAGGGAAGAAAAGACCGCCGGTTCCTCTTCCGAGAGGCTGCGGCGGTGGCGCCGGGAGTTCTTTCGCCATTCCGGGCGCTTCGGATGGGCCTCGGAGCTTCTCCAATCGGAAGAGTGGCAGAAGGCGGTACGGGCCTTGGCCGAAGAGCGGTTCCGGGATTCCGCGATCCACCTGGTCCAAGCGGGCCTGCGGGTCGGCTCGCTGGGGCTGGGCACGGTGGTCGGAGGGATGCTCGGTGCCGAAGCGGGACCGGGTGCTGCGGTCGCGGCCTGGGCCGGCGGGACGTTTCTCGGCGCGCTCGGGGCGCGGGCGGCCGGCGCGCTAAGCGTCCACCTTTCCCCGGAAGGCCGGAAACCCGGGGAGCGGGGCAAAGAGAGAGCACGCTAGAGGACCTTCTTGAAGGCGAGCGCCGACAGGGGGGGGAGAGTGAGGTTGAGCGAGCAGGGCTGCCCCTGCCAGGGAAGCTGGTCGGCCTCGAGGCCGCCCAGGTTCCCCATTCCGCTGCCTCCGAACTCGACGGCGTCGCTGTTGGCGATCTCCCGCCAGTAGCCGGCGAAGGGAGCGCCCACCCGGTATCCGATGCGGGGGACCGGAGTGAGGTTGAAGACGCAAAGGATCAGCTCCCGCCCGTCCTTCGACTTGCGGAGGAAGCTAAGGACGCTCTTCTCCGCATCGCTGAAGTCGATCCAGGAGAAGCCCTGGCCGGTGAAGTTGTCCTCGTGGAGCGCGCGCTCCCCCGCGTAGAGGTGGTTGAGGGAGCGGACCCACTGGAGCAGCTGGTTGTGCCTTCCTTCGGAGGCCAGGTGCCAGTCGAGGCTGGCCTCATGGCACCACTCGTTGCGCTGCCCGAACTCTCCGCCCATGAAGAGCAGCTTGTGGCCGACGAAAAAGAACATGTAGCCGAAGAGCGCCCGCAGGTTGGCGAACTTCTGCCAGTCGTCCCCCGGCATCTTGGCGATCAGCGAACCCTTCCCATGGACGACCTCGTCGTGGGAGAGGGGGAGGATGAAGTTTTCCTGCCAGGCGTACCAGGCGCTGAAGGTGAGGCAGTGCTGGTGATACTTCCGGTAGATCGGGTCGCGGGAGAAGTAGTAGAGGGTGTCATGCATCCACCCCATGTTCCACTTGAACCCGAAGCCCAAGCCTCCCATGTAGGTCGGGCGGCTCACCATCGGGTAGGAGGTCGACTCCTCGGCGATGAGCTGGATGCCGGAAAAGTCCTGGTAGAGCTGCTCGCTCAAGGTGCGCAGAAAGCGGATCGCCTCGAGGTTTTCCTTGCCCCCGTACTGGTTGGGGATCCATTCCCCGGGCCGGCGGGAGTAGTCGAGATAGAGCATCGAGGCGACCGCGTCGACCCGGAGGCCGTCCGCGTGGTACTTCTCGAGCCAGAAGCGGGCGCTGCTGAGCAGAAAGGCGCGGACTTCGTTGCGGCCGTAGTTGAAGATGTAACTGCCCCAATCGGGATGATACCCCTGGCGAGGATCGGCGTGCTCGTAGAGATGGGTGCCGTCGAAGAGCCCCAGCCCGTGGCCGTCGGTGGCAAAGTGGGAGGGGACCCAGTCGAGGATCACTCCGATCCCCTCCCGGTGGAGATAGTCGATCAAATACATGAAATCCTGCGGCGTGCCGTAGCGGCTGGTCGGCGCGAAGTAGCCGATCGTCTGGTAACCCCAGGAGCCCGAGAAAGGATGCTCCATGATCGGCAGGAGCTCGACGTGGGTGAAGCCCATCGCCTTGACGTGGGCGGCCAGCTGCGGGGCGATCTCCCGGTAGGAGAGCGGCCGGTGGCCCTCCTCGGGAACCCGTCGCCACGAGCCTAAGTGCACCTCGTAGATCGACCAGGGGGCATTGATCGCGTTGCGGGCCGCGCGCTCTTCCATCCAGCGGCGATCGTTCCATTCGTAGGAGATGTCCCAGAGAATCGTGGCGCTCCGGGGCGGAACCTCCCAGAGAAAGGCGTAGGGGTCGCTCTTCAGCAGCGGCGAGCCGTGGTGTTTGGAGCGGATGCAGTATTTGTAGAGGGTTCCGCTTCCGAGCCCGGGGACGAACCCCTCCCAGACGCCGGTTTGATCCCCGCGCAGCGTGAGCGGAGAGGCGTCCGGATCCCAGCCGTTGAAGTCGCCGACCACGGAGACCGCCTCCGCGTTGGGAGCCCAGACGGCGAAATAGCCGCCCTTTTCCCCGTTCCAGGTGAGCAGGCGGCCGCCGAGCTTTTCATAGAGCCGGGTATGGCTGCCTTGCCGGAAGAGGTAGGTGTCGGTCTCCCCCCAAACCTCGGGAAGCTTCCGGCCGGGGGCCGGAGCCGTTGCGATGCGCCCCGGTTCGGTTGCGGCGGCCTTCGGATCGGTTTCTCTCTCCCTCATAGACTCCCATTCTCCTCGGAACTCCGGCCGCTTTCCAGGAGTTCTTCGACGCCCCGCAGCGGAATTTCCTCCCAGGCCGGCCGGTTGTTCCGCTCGTAGCCCACCTCGTAGACCGCCTTCTCGAGCACGAAGAACTCGAGGAGGGTCCGGCATCCGGCCGGTGTTGCCGGCAGGAAGGGTGCCGGGCCGGCAGCCGCGAAGTAGCCTTCGAGGAACCGCCGGGTCGCCCGCCGCCGCCAACCGTCGGCGGCGGCCAGCCGCCGGCCTCGCTCCTCTCCCGCGTCCCCGGGCAGGAAGACGGGGGCGAGCGCGGCGTAGTGGAAGGAGCGGACCATCCCCGCGACGTCGCGGAGCGCCAAGGCCTTGCGCCGCCTTTCGGCCAGCGACCGCTCCGGCTCTCCTTCGAAGTCGATCAGCACGAAATCGTCTTCGGTGGCCAGGACTTGGCCGAGATGGTAGTCGCCGTGGATCCGGATCTTCACCAGATCGGCCGGCAGGTCGAGGATCGAGCGGAAGCGGGATTCGATCCGCGGAAAGAGGTACGCCAGCCGCTCCTCTTCGGGGCTCGACGGCACGGCCGGGGGGCCGTGCGGCATCCCGAAGGAGCGGCGAAGCAGCTCGAGGGCTTCCGCGAAAACGAGGGGAATCTCCTCCGCGGCCAGGGGCTCGGGGGCGAAGGCCGGATCATCCGTCGACCCCGCCATCGCCAGATGGAACTCGGCGGTGCGCCTGCCCAGCAGCTCCCAGCTCGGCCGGGAAGAGTCCGGAAGAGGAGGAGGGGCGCCCGAGGAGTCCAGCGACCCGGTCGCCTCGGCCAGGGCGAGAGTCCAGGCGTCCGACCGGTGGGGGACCGCCTCGGTGAGCAGCCCGAGCAGGATCGGAGCGCCGCTTTGCGGCTCGTAGTCGAGCCTGCCTCCGTAGCGGGGCACGTGCGGAAAACCGAGGACGCCCGAGAGGCGCTCGTGGACCTCGGCGTCGGGGTTCGGGCCTCCCTCGAGCTTCCGGTAGAGCTTTAGAAAAAGGCGGCTTCCGAAGAGGAGGGAGCTGTTGCTCTGTTCCCGGCCGAGCAGCCGGCAATCTTTCGGAAGGTCGCCCGAGGCGCCGAGCTCGGCCAGCAGGGGTCCCCTTCTTCCCCGCAGGAGGCCTTGCGGCCCCAACACCTCCTTCTCCTCGGCCAGCAGATCGAGCAGGGCCTGGCCGAAAAGCGGGTCCCCGGTCGCCTCCCAAAGGCACTGCGGCGAGGCGGGGGAGAGCGGACCGATCCGGTCCCCCTCCGCCAAGCCGGCCGGCGGATGATCCCCGGCCATCCGGACCGGCAGCGAGAAGAGGGCCGTCTCGCCCGCGGCGAAGCGGGCCTGGAGGAGGAGCAGCCGCAGCCCCTCCTCCCGGCGGCCGAGGCGAAACGCGTCGGCCACCCAGACCTCCTCGAGGCCCCGGGCCTTTCCCGCGAACCAGCGCCGGCCGAGAAGGAAGGATGGGAAGAGGTTTGCCGCTAGACGCCCTCCGGCGGGGGAGAACCAGAACTTCTCGGCCAGCGGATCGGGGTCCGAAGACATTCCCTATGCTTGCCAAAGCCGGAGTCGCTCGGCAAGACGGCCCGCGCGCCTTCCCCCGGCGGCCGGCTACGGCTAATCCGGCGCATACTGGGTCACCCAGAAGAGGTGCGCGGGGCTGACCGCCGGATCCAGGCGGACGTAGTTGCTCCCGTCGTGCCAGGTATAGCTCGTGTCGGCGAGCAGGTCGTTGACCTGAAAGGGCTTCCGGGGATCGATGCCGAAGTCGCCCGCCGGGAAACGGACCCAGCCCGATTGCGGGCGGGCATCCATGTTGACGACAACCAGGATCAGGTCCCCGCGGTCGGCGCTCGCCTTGGCATAGGCGAGCAGGCAGGGGTTGTCGGTGTCGCAGAAGCGGAGGTTGTTGGTTTCCTGGAGGGCGCGGTGGGTTTTGCGGATGTGGTTGACGCGGGCGATCTCGGCCTTGATGTTTCCGGGCGCGTTCCAGTCCCAGCGGCGGAGCTGGTACTTTTCCGAGTCGAGATATTCCTCCTGCCCGGGAACCAGGGCCTCCCGGACGCAGAGCTCGAAGGCCGGTCCGTAGATGCCGTAGTTGGCGGAGAGGGTCGCGGCCAGGATGAGCCGCTGCAGGAAGGTCGAGCGGTCTCCCTGCTGCAGGTAGACCGGAAGGATGTCCGGGGTGTTGGGCCAGAAGTTGGGCCGGAAGAACTCCCGGACGGGCGGACTCGTCAGCTCGGTCAGGTATTCCCGCAGCTCCGCGGGCGTCGACCGCCAGGTGAAGTAGGTGTAGCCTTGGGAGAAGCCGCACTTGGCCAGATGGTAGAGAATCTTGGGGCGGGTGAACGCCTCTGCGAGGAGGATCACCTCGGGGTAGTCCGCCTTGAGTTCGGCGATCAGCCACTCCCAGAACGCCATCGGCTTGGTGTGGGGGTTGTCGACGCGGAAGATCCGGACGCCGCGCTCGATCCAAAAGACGAAGATGCTCCGAAGCTCCTCCCAGAGCGATCGCCATTCGGCGCACTCGAAGTCGAAGGGGATGATGTCCTGGTACTTTTTGGGCGGGTTTTCGGCGTACTGGACGGTCCCGTCCGGCCGCCAGCGAAACCATTCGGGATGCTCGCGGACATAGGGGTGGTCGGGGCTGCACTGGAGGGCGATGTCGAGCGCGATCTCCAAGCCGAAGTCCCGGGCACGGGCCTGCAGGCGGTGGAAGTCTTCCCAGCCGCCGAGCGCCGGATGGATCGCCTTGTGGCCGCCCTCCTCCGAGCCGATCGCCCACGGGCTGCCCACGTCATCGGGGCCGCAGACGACGCTGTTGTTTTTTCCTTTCCGGAAATGCGAGCCGATCGGATGGATGGGCGGGAGATAGAGGACGTCGAAGCCGAGCGCGGCGATTTCCGGGAGGAGCCGCAGGCAGTCCGCGAAGGTCCCGTGGCGGCCCGGCTCGGGAGCCCACGACCGGGGGAAAAGCTCGTACCAGGAGCTGAAGAGCGCGCGGGGAGGGTCGACGAGGACCTTCCGCGCAAAGGGCGAGACGCTTTCCAGGCTCCGGTCGGGAAACCTTCGCGCCAGCTCCGCCAGCGCGGGATTCCGCGCCACGAGCGCGCGCTCGCCGATCGGCAGGGAGCGGTTCCGGAGGAGCGCGGCCCATTCCGCAAGCTCTTTGCGCTCCGGCTCGGGAGCCCGCCCTGCCGCCGCGTCGAGCAGGTCGGCGCCGATCTGGAGCTCGACCTCGATCTGTTCGCCCCCGTCGGCCTTCTTGTGGAAGCCTTCGAGCCAGGTGAGAAAGTGGTCGATCCAGGCATGCACCCGGCATTCGTAAAAGCCGAGCTTCTCGAGCCGGATTTCGGCCTGCCACTCGTCGTTCCCGAGCTCCCGCATCGCCACCTCTCGCCAGTCGGAATCATCCTGGTGCCGATAGCGGAGGCGGACCTCGATCCGGTCGTGACCGTCGGCAAAGACGTGTGCTTGGATCGCGAGCGTGTCGCCGAGCCCTCGCTTCACGGGAAACCGGGGGTCGTCGATCTCCGGCAGGATGCGGCTGATGACCACACGCCGCCTCCCGTCGGACGGCCAGAGGCGAAGGTGGGAAGCTTCCATGATCGCAGGGAAGGGTCCGGGCGCCTTCCGGACGGCTCCTGTCCTATTGGGAGAGGAAGCCAAAGAACCGGGCAAGCAGAAAAGCGTTGAGCCCGATGACGGCGGCGCAGACGAGCCATCCGGCGATCGTCGTCCCGGGAGAGTTGCGCAGGGGCCCCATCCGGCGGCGGCTCTGGGTGAAGAGCAGGAGGGGGACGAGCGCGAAGCCGATGCCGAAGCTGAGGATCACCTGGGAAGCGATGAGGATCTTGGTCGCGTCGATGCCCAAGGCGATCAGCAGGACCGCCGGCGCCATCGTCACCAGCCGCCGGACCCAGATGGGAATGCGAAAGCCGACGAACCCTTGCATGATGACCTGCCCGGCGAGCGTCCCCACCGCCGAGGACGAGAGGCCGGAGGCGAGCAGCGAAAGCGCGAACGCGCCGGCGGCCAGCGTGCCCAGCATGGGCGAGAGCGCCCGGTACGCCTGGAGGATCGTGTTGCCTCCGGCGGGCGCGGAGCCCGCGAAGGCTGCCGCCGACACGGCGAGCATCGCCAGGTTGATGAGCCCGGCGATCGCCATGGCCAGGGAGACGTCGAGAAAGGAGAGGCGGATCAGCTTCCGCTTCTCCTCGACCCGCCGGGCCGGAATCCTCCCCTGGGTGAGAGCCGAATGGAGATAGATTGCGTGCGGCATCACGGTCGCTCCCAGGATGCCGGCGGCCAGGTAGGCGCCTTCGGTCCCGGGAAGAGAGGGAACGAGGAGGCCGCGGAGGCACGCCGAGGGCGAGGGATGGATCCAGAAGAGCTCGAAGGCGTAGCAGGCGGCGATGAAGCCCACGAAGGCGGTGAGAAGGAGCTCGAGAGAGCGGAAGCCCTTGGGCCGCAGCCCGAGCATCAGGAAAGAAAGGGCGCCGGTGAGGACGGCTCCGATTCCGAGCGGGATCCCGAAGAGGATCTGCAATCCGAGGGCGGCCCCTAGGAACTCGGCCAGATCGGTCGCGACCGCCATCAGCTCGGCTTGGAGCCAGTAGGCGATGCGCAAGAGCGGGTGGGGGAGAGCCTCCCGGATGCATTCGGGAAGATTTTTTCCGGTCGCGATGCCGAGCTTGGCGGAGAGGCCTTGCGCGAAAAGGGCGATTAGGTTCGCCCAGAGCACCACCCAGAGGAGCTGGTAGCCGTAGCGGGTTCCGCTCTCGATGTCGGTCGCGTAGTTGCCCGGGTCGACATAGGCGATGGCCGCGATGAATGCGGGCCCGAGAAACGGAAGGAATCGGTCGGCTTTTCCCGTCGCCTCGCCGCCGAGGACGGTTGCCGCCCGCTCCCGCACCCGGGCGTCCCACCCGTCCGCGGAGGCGGCGACCGCCGGCTCGAGCTTCGTTCGCGTCCCCGCCGGATGGCTGGAGGGGTCAGCGCTCATGGATCCCGGGCCGTCCCGCCTTTCTTCCGGGCGGCGGATCGGAGGAAGCCGAGCCGGAGAGGGTCTCGGCCAGCAGATGGGAGGCGAGAAGCCTGGGAACCAGAAAGCGGCTGCCGGCGACAAGGAGGGAGACTCCGTCCGGGTGGCTGTCGGCCACCTCGACCTCCGTTCCCGGAAGGAGGCCGAGCCTTTCCACCAGGTTGAGAGCATCCTGGTCCTGCAGGGTCACCCGGCGGATAATCGCCCGGCTCGCCCGGCCGAGGCGGGCGAGCGGGACCAGATGTCGATCCTCCCCCAGGGCCAGCTCCGGGGTGGGAATCGGGTCTCCGTGCGGATCCCGCTCGGGGTGGGAAAGAACCTCGGCCACCCTCTGCTCGAAGCGTTCGCTGATCACATGCTCGAGCGCCTCGGCTTCCTCGTGCACCTCGTCCCACCGGTAGCCGAGCATCCGGAAGAGAAAGACTTCCAAGAGCCGGTGGTGCCGGACGATCTCGACCGCGATCCGCCGGCCCGCCTCGGTCAGCCGGACTCTGCGATAGGGCGCCCGCTCCACCAGCCCCTCTTCGGCGAGCTTCTTGAGCATCCCCGTGACCGAAGCGGGGCGGACTCCGATCCGGTCCGCCAGAAGCTGGGTGGTTGCCCCCCGGGGGTTCTCGTCCAAAAGAAGGATCTGCTTGAGGTAGTCCTGCTGGGCTTGGCTGGGGACGGGCGAGCCTTTTCTGCCTTCCGCTTCCTCCAGGCCCTGCTTCATTTCGACAAAAAATTTAGCCTCTCCTAATCCTTCGCGTCAACGGAAAGCGTCGGCACCGGGTCGAAAGCCAGATCGGCCGCGGAAATCTCCTCGATGGTCGGAACCACCGCATCGGGTGACCGGTGCGAGACGGCCAGAGCGCCGACAAAACCGGCTCCGCAGTCTAGGCTTCGGACCGCCCAGCGGGCGCCCTCCGGTTCCGGGGGGTCGACCTCTTCCCAGGGGGATCCGTCGCGCCGGACGAGGCGGAAAGAGCGGGGGGAGCGGAAGAGGCCCGTTCCGCATCCCTTGAGAAAAGCCTCCCGCTTGGTCCAAGCCCGCAGGAAGCTCAAGGTGCGCTCCGCCGGGGGAGCGGCCGCGGCCACGGCCGCCTCCTCGGCCGGGAGAAATCGCCGGGCGAGCCCGACAGGATCTCTCCTAGGCACGTCGGCCTCCAGGTCGATGCCGACGGGGAAGCGGGCGACGGCCACGAGGCAGCGGTCCGCGGAGTGCGAGAGGTTGAACCAGAGGCCGAACGATTCCGGGAGGAGCGGCTTTCCCCAGCACCCTCTCCCGATGGGAAGCCGCTCGGGGGCGATGCCGGTGAAGCGGGAGAGGAGGCGGCGCAAGAGCTCCTCGCTGCGCCCGGCCCGGACGCGCCCCGGGAGCGCTCCGCTGCCCGCATCCGGCGGCGGAAACCCGGAAAGCCGGGCGGCGAAGATCCGGACCGCGGAAGGGACGATGCGGTCGGCCGTCGCCATCCTCCCACCATTCCTTCCCCTGCCGGCCCGAGGCAAGCGCTTTTGCGGGATTGGCTTGCAGGATCCTTTCCCGTCTGGGACGCTTCCTCCACTCCCCTAAGAGTCAGGGCCGGCTTGGTGCTCGAACGAATCTTCGCCTTTTCCCTACGGCATCGATCGGGCGTGCTGCTGGCGGTCGGAGCCCTCATCGGCTTCGGGATCTGGGCCGCCCTCCGCCTGCCGATCGACGCCGTTCCCGACATCTCGACCGTCCAGGTCCAGGTGAACACGGTCGTCCCCTCGCTCGCCCCCGAGGAGATCGAGAAGCTGGTCACGATGCCGATGGAGCGGGAGCTCTCCGCGCTGCCGCACCTGGAGGAGGTGCGGTCGATCAGCAAGTTCGGCCTCTCCCAGGTCACGCTCATCTTTCGCGACGGAACGGACATCTACCGCAGCCGCCAGCTGGTCAGCGAGCGGCTGCTTCGCGCGGCGGATCAGATCCCGCCCGGTCTTTCCCCGGCGCTCGCGCCGATTGCGACGGGTTGCCAGCAGCTAAAAAATATATGGACACATAGCCAGTTTAATGGCAGTATGTACGAGTGAAGTTGAGTGTCTGGGCCAAGCGGCAGGGCATTTGCTACAAGACAGCTTGGCGGATGTGGAAGGAAGGGCGTTTGCCCGTCCCGGCCGAGCAGTTGCCGACCGGAACGGTGATCGTGCATGCGGAGCCCTCGCAACCCAATGGGGTCGCCCTTTACGCACGGGTATCGAGCTCCGATCAGAAAGCGGATCTGGACCGGCAATTGGCTCGGCTGACCGAATTTGCGCTGAGCAAACGGTTGCCGATCGTCAAGGCCGTCAAGGAGGTCGGCTCCGGAATGAACGGCCATCGGAAGGGCCTGATCGGGCTGCTCCGTGATCCCAATATCGGCGTCATCCTGGTCGAGCATCGCGACCGGCTGATGCGCTTCGGCTTGGAGTACGTGGAAGCGGCATTGGCCGCGCAGAGCCGATCGGTCCTGGTGGTGGAGTCGGACGAGAGGACCGATGACATCGTGGGCGACCTGCATGAGGTCATCGTTTCGATGTGTGCCCGGCTTTACGGGAAGCGATCCGCTCAGGACCGCGCCGAGAAGGCGCTCAAAGCGATCCATGAGTAAGCTCCCTGTTTTCACCTACCAGACCCGGTTGAGGTTAACGCATGAGCAGACTTCGTGTCTTGACGCCTATGCGGCGCTCTACGGGCGGGCGCAGCGGACTCTTTTGGCCAGGATGCGGGCGGGCGTTTCCATAAACGAACTCAAGCGGTCGTTTCGGCGCCGGTTCGGCCTCACCGCCCGGCAGTTCAACGCCATTCGGGTCGAGCTCGAAGGCAAGATCGCCTCGATCCGGGAAAGGCGGCCTGAGTTGATCGAGGAAGCCAAAGGGCGGATCAAGAGAGCAGAAGAGGCGGTCGGCCGGCTGGAGGAGAAGCATCCGGGATCGGATGTCGTGCACCAAAAAAAAGCGGCGGCTTGCCGTCCTGCGGGCGAAGCTCGAGGCGCTTCTGACCGATCAGGAGTCCGGCCGGGTCCGGCTCTGTTTCGGTTCCCGACGCCTCTTCCGCAAGCAGTTTTCCCGGGAAGAGAACGGCTATGCGGACCATGCCGCATGGAAGAAGGATTGGCAGGCGGAGCGGAGCAGCCAGTTCTTCGTGCTCGGATCGAAGGACGAGGCCTCGGGCAACCAGTCCTGCCAAGCCGCAGTCGCTCCGGACGGCAGCCTGCGGCTGCGGTTGCGGCTGCCGAACGGATGGGGAAGCACGAGCAAACACCTGGTGCTTGAGGGCGTGCGCTTGGCCTACGGCCAGGAGGAAATCCTCCAGGCCCTCTCCGCCGGCCGGGTCGTGATCGGAGCAACCAAGACGGGGAAGCTCTTCCGCAAGCGGGAGGGAGCTGCCGTAAGCTACCGCTTCGTGCGGGACCGGAAGGGGTGGCGGGTATTCGCAAGCGTCGAGGCGCAACCGGTTGCCCTGGTGACACGCCGCCTTGCCGGAGCGATCGGCGTTGACAGCAACCCGGATTATCTTGCCTTGGCCGAAACGGATCGCTTCGGGAATCTCGTGGGAAGCCGCCGGATCGGATTGCATCTCTCTATGGGAAGAGCGAGGAGCAAGTGAAAGCCGCGATCGGCGATGCGTGCCGGGAGATCGCCCGGGCCTGCGCCGAATCGGGCAAGCCGCTCGTGATCGAGCGATTGGATCTTCGCAAGCGGAGGGCCGAGCTGGAGGCGGTCGATGGCGTCCGGGCTCGCTCGCTCTCATCCTTCGCCTACGCCAAGACGAACTCCATGCTCAAGGCGGCTTCCTTTCGTGCCGGAGTCAAACGGATCGAAGTCGACCCGGCCTACACTTCCGTGATCGGCGCGGTCAACCACGCGCGCCGTCATGGCATCGGTTCTCACCAGGGCGCGGCCTACGCCGTCGCCCGGAGAGGATGGGGCCTATCCGAGCGCCCGTCCGTGCGGGAGGCGGTCGTGCCGACCCGCAATGGCGGCCATCTCACCTTCGCCCTACCCGCGAGGAATCGGACGAGTCGTTCTGGGCGGACGTTCGGAAGGGGCTCAAAGCGGCGCATGCAGCGCATGCCCGGTCGGGAGGCAACCATCTGCCTCCCGCGCCTCTGCTCCCGAAATCGCGGGCATTGGGCGCTACCCGGACTTTGCCGGCGAAACCCCGGCACGCGAACCGTCGGCAACACTGTTCGGCTGACGTCGTGGACGATCTTCCCTGGTAGGGGAACGGTTGTCTATGGTTTTAGGAACGGCTAGCCGGAGCTCCTTCCGGAAGGAGACCCGTGCCGCTCCGCCCGCGCACAGGGCCGCAGCCGTTTTTCGGCCTCGACGAGGAGCGCCGATCCGAGGCCGCAGAGAACCGGATAGACCCAGTAGGCCGGGTGGATCGGCTCGGTGCCGAAGATCCGGTTCATGACGGGATGGTAGGTGAAGGCGAGTTGGAGGAGGGCCGTCGCGAGCGCTCCCCCGAGAACCCATGGGTTGGCGGCGATGGCCCGCAGGGAGGGGCCGGGTGAGCGAACGGCAGGAGAAGAGGGAGAAGGCGTCCATCGCCACCACGGCGTCGGCGGTCACCGTTCTCGCCTCGGCGAAGGTGGCCTGGTGAGCGGTCCGGATCCATGCAAAAAGGGAGAGGCCTGCGGAGGCGATCCGGAAGGAGACCCAGCGGGGCCGGTCGATCTTCCCTTGGCCGGGGGCGAGGTGGTCATCGGTCACCCCTCGGTTGTCGTTGACATGGAGGGCGATCACCCGGTCGGCGAGAAGCTCGTAAGCCGGTTCGAGCGGCCGGGAGCGCCACAAGAAGCAATGCCCCGTGTCGAAGCAGATCCCCACCTCCTCCTTGGGGAAAGGCTCGACCAGCTCGCGCAGGAGACCCGGATCGGCGGTAAAAAGGTGCGGCAGGAGGGTTTCGAGGGCGATGGCGACGCTCTGGGCGCGGGTCACCGCCTCGTACTTGTCCCAGAGATCTCCCCATCCGTGCTCCTCCTCGTAGCGCGCAGACCAGACCGGCGATTTGCGCGGGCTCCCAACCGAGGGCGAGCAGCACGCGGGTGAGCGCTTGCAGGTTGGTCGGTTTCAGGAGGTGGGGGTTGGGGTCGCGCAGGCAGTGGACGACGCAGGGCGGCAGCCCGGGCGGCGGGGCGGTCCGGTCGCGCCGGATCTCCCGGATTTCCCGATGGACCTCGGCCAGCGCGGATCCCTCGTAGTCCGCAAGCCACGCGGGGATCGACGGGGCGGCATCGGGGATGGCGACCGAGCAGTCCTCGGCCAACCGCGCGGCCCGTTCCCCATCGGTCCGGGCCTCGAGGAGATCTTCGAGCCGGGAGCCGGGGAATCGCGGCAGAAGAAGCGGAACGGGGAGCTGCCGGCCGGCCCGTTCCCCGTACTTTTCCCGGAGGACACGGTGTTTCTGATAGGCCGAAAAGGGGCAGCGGGTCGCCCGCCGGGGCAGCGGATCGCCGAAGAGGGAGAGGTCGAGGGAAACCGCCTCGCGACAGCCTCTGGAGCCGATCCGCCCGACGGCGGCGTCGGTCGGAACGGCCGGGAGCGGCTCGCTCCCGGCCGGAGGGAGCGACTCGTATTCACGGAGGATCCGGTGGACCAAGTGCTCGAGAAGTCGGCCCAACGTCTCGTAGGCCGCCGCTTCCGGGGAAGGCAGGGAGCGCCCGAAGCGGGCCGCGAAGCGGTCGCCCCATTCGAGCAGGCGGGGAGAAGCCGAGCCGCGGGCGGCCAGCAGCGGGAAGGCCTTCGAATCCTTGGGAATCCGCAAGACGAAATGGTACCCCTGGCCGGTCAAGATGGTCAGCGGCTCGATCCCGTAGGCGCCGAAGGAGCGGCGGATCACCCGGTAGAGCGGCTCGACCCGGGAAAAGACCTCCGGCGGCCGGAAGAAGACTTCGGCCGGGTAGTCCCAGTTGACGTATTCGATGTCGAGGATCCCCAAGAGCGCGTTCCGATCCCAGACCGAGCGGAGGATATCCACCCCGGCCTCCAGCAGGTCGGGAAAGTTCCGCTTCTCCACCGAAGCATGAGGCTCGGCCGAAGGCCGTCGGCCCATGGCGGCGCCGTAACCGACGAGGTAGACGCAGGAAAAGGATCCCGGATCCTCCGGGACTCCGCCGCAATATTCGGCGATCCTCCGGCGCACCGGAGCGTGGGCGTAGTACTCCCGGGCGGCGCGTGTCGTCATCGTAAGGTAAGCTGCCTCCATTCGCTGCGTCGCGAAAGGAGCGAATCGATCCTTGGCCGACGGGGTGGCGCGGAAATCCGGACTACGGGCCCGAAGCGCCCCGGCCGCCGCCGGCGCGCGTAAGTCGCTTCGTTCAAGAAACATAAAAATGCGACGCGCCGCGAAATTTGGTGGCGCCGCCTGCCGGGAACGGGCATGCTCTTCGAGCATGAATACCCGGGTCTCTCTTCTCACGGTCCTAGGCAGGATCCTGGCCGCCGCCTCGCTCCTGGCCGTCGTCGCCTGCTCGGAAAAGCCCAAGCCCCAGCCGGCGCAGCCGACGCCCGCTCCGACCTACCAGCCGCTCGACCACAAGAGCTGAAGGCGGTTCGGACGCCGTGCGCGCGAGCCCGCGCGCGTTCCTCCGGGAACGCGGGGAAGGGGCGGAACGATCGGAAGCTCGCCTCGGAGAGCAAAGTTTGCGTAAAATACCGGGGCCCAGGCGAGCATGCCGCCGATCTTTCCTATGTTCTGCTCCATGCGGGGACGGCTGATCGTCCTCTTGCTCTTGCTCATCGGCGCGACGGCCTCCGCGGCCATGCTGATGATCGGCCTATTCGGCCAATCGGCTTCCGCCCGGGCCGCCCAGGCCCAGGCCGAAAGCAGCCGGGCCGCCGAAGACATCGCCGAGGGCATCCGGAGCCTGGGGGCGCTGCTCCCGAAATCTTCTTCCGAGGCGGTGCGACCGGAGGTCCGTGCCCGGCTCGCCGAGGCGGTCCGCGCCGCGCTGCACGACCGGCCGGGGATCGAAGGAGGCATCTGGGAGGAGGGGAGGGGCTCGCTCGCCTATGCCTACCCCACCTATCCGGGCGAAAGGCCGAAGACCGACGTGCCGGAGGCCGAGCTGCCCCGGATCGAAAGGGTCACCCATGCCGCGCTCTCCGAGAACCGCCCGGTCGCCGTGCGCTATGCCGCGGCTTCCCAGATCCTGCTGGTCACGGCCACTCCTCTCCGGGGCCCCGTGCCGGGGTGGACGGCCTGGACGATGACCCGCATCTTCCCTTTTGCCGGCCGGAGCTATCGGCTCTTGATGGCCGGCCTGGCGATCCTCTTCGCGAACGTCTTCCTCGCCTCCCTTCTGCTCTCGCGCTTTACCTTGATCTGGTCGCGCCATCTGCGGCGGATCGAAAGCGCCCTCCAGGCCCACGATATCCCCGACTTGCCCGTCTTGCCCCCGACCGGGGAGCGGGAGCTCGACCGGATCGTCTCCGCCCTCAACGAGGCCGGGGCGCGCCTCTCCGAGGCGAGAAGAAAAGCGGACCGGCTGGCGCGGCAGATGGCGGCCGGCGAGCGGCTGGCGGCGATCGGACGCGTCTCGGCGGGGATCGCCCACGAGATCCGCAACCCGATCGCCGCCATGCGGCTTAAGGCCGAAAACGCGCTGCACGGCGACGAGGCGGCCAAGAACGGCGCTTTGCGCATGATCCTAAGCCAGGTCGACCGCCTCGACGCGCTCCTCCGCCGCCTCCTGTCGGTGAGCGAGAGGGAGCGGGTTCGGCGCGAAGAGGTGGAGCTCGAGCCTTTTCTGGCTTCCTGCGCTTCGACGCTTGCCGAGCTGGCGAAGGCCAAGGGCGTCTCCTTGGTAGCCACCGCGGACCTGAAGGAAGCGTCCTTCGATCCGGCGCAGATCCGCCGCGCCCTCGACAACCTCTTGCGCAACGCGATCGAAGCCGCGCCGGAAGGAACGGAGGTCCGATTGCGGGCGCAGGCGCTTCCGGAGGGTGTGCGCTTTTCGGTGCACGACGAGGGGAGCGGTCCGCCCGCCTCGATCCGCGCGCACCTCTTCGAGCCCTTCGTCTCCGGGCGGGCGGGGGGAACCGGCCTCGGGCTCTCGATCGTCCGGGAGGCGGCCGCCGCGCACGGGGGGACGGCACGCCTTCTCGACGAAGGGCCGGGCACCACCTTCGAGCTGGTTCTGCCATGGGCCGCATCCTGATCGTCGACGACGACGACGCGCTATCCGAAGCGCTGGCCGAAACGGTCCGCAGCCTCGGCCACCAGGCCCGGACCGCCGGATCCGGGGCGGAAGCGCTGGCCGCCTTGGGGTCGGAACCGATCGACGGGGTCCTGCTCGACCTCCGGCTGCCGGGGATGGACGGCCTCGAGGTGCTGGCGCGCATCCGGCGGCTGCCCGAAGCGCCGCCCGTCGCGGTGCTGACCGCCCACGCCACCGCGGCCAATACGATCGAGGCGATGCGGCTGGGGGCCTTCGACCACTTGACCAAGCCGATCGGCCGGGCCGACTTGGCGCGGCTCCTCCGGGAGATGGAGACGGCCAGCGTCCGGTTCGAGGCCGCCCGGTCCGAAGCCCGGCCCGCGGAGTTCATCGGCTCGAGCGAAGCGATGCGAAAGGTCCAAAAGACGATCGGCAGGGTGGCGGACAGCGACGCCACGGTCCTCATTCTCGGAGAGACCGGAACAGGCAAGGAGCTGGTCGCCCGGGCGATCCACGACCACGGCCGTCGCCGCGACAAGCCGTTCGTCGCGGTCAACTGCGCGGCCGTTCCCGCCGACCTATGGGAGAGCGAGCTCTTCGGCTATCTCCGCGGCGCCTTCACGGGCGCCCATGCCGACCGGAAGGGCGCATTCCTGGAAGCCGACGGGGGAACCCTCTTTTTGGACGAGGTCGGCGAAATGCCGCTCTCGATGCAGCCGAAGCTCCTCCGCGCCCTCCAGGAGCGGGTGATTACTCCGATCGGCGGCAAGCCGGTCCCGGTCGACGTCCGCGTCATCTCCGCCACCAATCGCGACCTCGCCGAGCGCGTGCGCGAAGGCGCCTTTCGGCAAGATCTCTTTTACCGGCTCCACGTCGTGCCCATCGAGCTGCCTCCCCTCCGGGCGCGGATCGCCGACATCCTCCCGCTGGCGGAGCATTTCCTGGCCCGTTCCGGCAAGTCGCTCGCTGCTGATGCGGCGGCGCTCCTCATCCGGTATCCGTGGCCGGGCAACGTCCGGGAGCTGCGCAACGTCCTTGAGAGAGCGGCGGTGCTCGCGCGCGGCGAGAGGATCGCCGCTTCCGACCTGGCGCTCGCCCCGGAGGCGGAGAGCCCGGCTCGGTTCGACTGGCCCGACGAGGATCTGCCTTCGGCCATCGCGCGCCTCGAGGAGCTGCTGATCCGCCGGGCGCTGGCGCGCAGCCGCGGCAACCGGGCTGAGGCGGCCCGCGCCCTCGGCATCCACCGCCAGCTCCTCTACACCAAGATGCGGCGCTACGGCCTCCTTCCCGCCGACGGCAGGCCGGGACACCCCTTCGAAGACGGGTAGGAGGCCGAAGAGCCGGCCGGAGGCGGTTGCGATGCCTCCTTCCCGGGCCTCCGCTTCGCCGGGGCGGCTTTCAGGCTCCGGCGCGGATGCGGGAGGAGCCGTCGAGCCAGCGCCGGAGGATGGCGGCTACGCGCTCCGGCTGCTCGAAGGGAGCGTAATGGCCCGCATCCGGAATTTCGGAATACTCCACGATGCCTCCGCCGCGCCGGATCTCGTCCGCCAGGAGGCGCATGGCGTCGGGAGGGCTCGCGGTGTCCTCCCCGCCGGCGATTACGCAGCAGGGCACCCGGATCGTCCGGGCGGTGGCGATCGAGTCGGGCCGGGCGGCCAGGCCCTCCTGAACCGCGACGAGGGCTTCCGGGGAAGCGGCCGCCATCATCTCCCGGGCTTGCTCGACCGCTTGGGGGGCACGGCGGCGGGCCGTCGGCCCGAAGAGAGTCCGGAGCTGCTCCTCGACGAAGGCCGACGCCTGCCCGGCGCGGATCAACCCGATGTTCCGTTGACGGCGGGAGCGGACCGCGTCGTCGTCCGCCTGCGGGCGCGAGCAGCAGAAAGCCAGGCCGAGGACGCGGCCGGGCGTTCGGCGCCAGATTGCAAAGAGGGCGTATCCTCCGATCGAACATCCTCCGAAGAAGGCCTTCTCGATGCCTAGGAAATCCAGCAGCGCGGCGGCATCCTCGGCGAGCTTTTCTACCGTGATCGGTCCCGCGCCGGCTTGCGATCGTCCGTGGCCGCGCAGATCCGGGAGGATGACGCGATGCTCGGAGGCCAGGAGGCGGGCGACCGGCAGCCAGAAGCGGTGGTCGACCGGCGTGGGGTGGAGCAGCACCAGCGGGGTGCCCTCGCCCAGGACGGTGAAAAAAAGATCGGCGTCGCGGGAGGAGAAGGTCATGAGCGGAATCCTACCGCGTAGGGCCGGGGGATTCGAGACATCGCGGGGAGCCATGAGCCGGTCCGGGTTCCTTGACGGGGCGCCTGATTAACACAATCTTAATAAAAGCTCCGATGGGCCGATGCGATTTCCTTCCTTGTCCAAACACCGGGTTCCTCTTCTTGCGCTGATCGCGGCGCTCGCCGCCGTCCTCCTCCTCCTCCTCCTCCTGACGGCCATCCTCTCCCACTTCCTCGGCAGCGAAACCCTGCGGGCCTACTTGGAGCGCCAAATGAACAGCCGCCTGAAGGACTACGCGGTCCGCGTCGGCCGGGCCTATTTCCATCCGCTCCTGCTCGATAAGAATCTCCTGGTCCGGAAGAACGGCTTTCTTTACGCCCGAGGGTTCCCGCGGGCGGTTTCCGGCCCGTGCGCAAGCCTTCCGGCTCTCGTGCCGGCCGTTTCCCCGTGCGGCCTAAGACCGCGTCCGCCGCCGTTCCGGGCTTGACCTTTGCTCGCGATCCTCATTCGATAGGAGTCCATGCAACTCCGGCGGAGCCATGCGGTTGCGATTGCGGCGATCTGGCTGCTGCTGATTCCTTCGGCATGGGCGTCCAAGGCGTACTGGTATGAGATCGAGGTCTCCCGCGCCGCCGCCAAGGGTCCGGTCATCAAGCAGATCGGCCCCGAGTTCGACGAGGAGCCCGGCATCCCGATCTATCTCCGCGGCACGCCGGCCCGCTACCACATCATAGGGGCGATCTACATCGACGAGACCCGGCTCATCGACTCGACTTGGCGTCCGGTCGAACGGGTGGCAGTCGCGCACGGGGCCCGCGGGCTGATCCTGTTCACCCCGGCGGAGAAGAAGCGCTACTCTCCGGTGCCGGGAGATCTCTCCGACCAGCTTTGGGTCTGGTGCTATCGGTAGGCAGCCGGACGCGCCTCCCGCTTCCGCCGGAGGTCGCCTAGCGCGCCGCGCCGAGGCAGAGCTCGGCCCGTTCCCGGAGCGGCTCGAGGCCGGGGATCCGCCGGAGCACCTCGACCAGGAGGCGCAACGCGACGGGAATGTGGCCGAGGAACTCCTCTCTTTTCTTGACCAATCCGAGATAGCCGTAGGCGCCCAGCGCCTGCATCAGCCGCTGGAGGGCCGCCCATTCGAAGGCTTCTTCGAGATCCTCCGGGGGAGGGAGGAGGGCCTCGCGCCAGAGCGAGCGGTAGTAGCTCCGGAGCTCTTCCCTCCGCCCCGCGTCGAGGGCGACGTAGGGATCGTAGAGGAGCGAGGCCAGGTCGTAGGAGGCCAGCCCGAGCCGCATGCCTTGGAAGTCGATGAGATAGGCTTGCCCCGCACGGATCAGGATATTTTGGGATTGGAAGTCCCGGTGGATGAGCCGGCGCGGGAAGGCGGAAAGGATCTCGGCGACCTGCGCGAGCCTCGGAAGGGCGGAGAGGCGGGAGATCGTGTCCGCTTCCAGGCGGAAGAAGCGCCCGAGGCAGTTCTGGAAAAAATAACCTTGCTCCCAGACGTAGAGTTCGCGGGTGAACGGCGGCTCGGTCGCTAGCCCGTCGAGCCGTTCGGCGCCGCGGGAGTGGAGGAGGAAGATCTCCCGCAAGGCCGAGTGATAAAGGGGGGCCAGCTCCTCCCAAGGGGCATGGCGATAGCTCCACAGATCGGCGTCTCCCAGGTCCTCCAGCCAGAGGAGCCCGCGCTCCGGGTCCTGGCCGTAGATCCGGGGACAACGAACTCCCAAGGAGCGGAGAAAGTTGCCCAGGAGGCCGTATCGCGCGTTTTCGGGCCGACTCTCCCCGTAGCGGACCAGGATCAGCGAATCCTTCGGATCGATCCGGATCCGGTAGAAGCTCCGGTCCGAACCCCCCTTTTCCAGCTTGGTAATCGAGGCCCGGTCCAACCGGCCGAAGGGCAAGCGGCGGGCGGTTTCCTCCAGAAGCTGGTCGGGAAGCACGGCTCAAATATCTGCGTCCGCGAGGCTCCCGTTGGCAAGACGGGAGTCCCGGACGACGCAGCGCTCGAGCCGGCTGCCGGGTGCGGCCTCGGCGTCTTCCCAAAGGATAGAGTCGCGCAGAAGCGCCCCGGACCCGACCCGGCATCGCGGCCCGATCGCGGTGGCTCCTTCGAGCACGGCGTCCGGAGCCAGGCGGGCGGAAGGGTCGATCCAGCAGAGAGGGGCCCAGGGGCCCGGATCCCGGGCCAGCTCCCGGTGGACCGAGAGATAGGCTTCGCGGGTCCCCAGGTCGAACCACCGGCCCTGGTCGAGGACGATTCCCCCGACCCTGCCCGATCGGCGGATGGCGTCGAGGAAGGCGGGGATCAGCGAGACCGGGCCGCCCTCCGGGATCCAGCGGAGGAAGCCGGGGGAGAGGACGGCGATGCCGGTGTAGAGGAACCGGGGCGCATCCTCCCTTCCCAGGATGCCGCGGATGTCGACGACTTTCCGCTCCATCGGGTCGAAGCCGACGTGGAGCGCCGGGCCGCCGGATCGGAGGACGAGGGTGGCCAGATCGTCGCCCGCCAGATGCTGCCGAACCGCCTCCGCGATCGGCAGGTCGGTAAGGATGTCCCCGTTGTGGACCAGGAACGGCCGATCCCCGAACCATCCGCCGACCTTGCGGATCCCCCCTCCGGTATCGAGCAGGATCGGCTCGTGGCTCCAACGGATCGGCCGGCCCCGGTAGCTCGCCTCCGGGAATGCCTTCGCGTAGGCCTCGGGCCGGTGGTGCGTGTTGACGATAAATCCTTCGATCCCTACCTCGATCAGCCGATCGAAGACGAAGGTGAGCAAGGGCTTGTTCGCGATCGGAATGAGCGGCTTGGGCCGCTCGTCGGTCAGCGGCCGCAGCCGCGTGCCGAGCCCGGCGCCCAGCACGAACGCTTCGGCGGCCAGAGAGGGAAACGGTGCCATGACCGCGTCGGCGGCGGAAGGGGACGGCGCGAAAGGAGGCCGATCTCCCCGGGTGCCGTCGCCGGCCGTTCCTTCGTGCGGGAGCCTCCTAGGAGGCCCCTTCTTTCCTTTCCAAATGGCCTCCGAACTCGTAGCGCATCGCGGAGAGAAGCTTGTTGGCGAATTCGTCGTGACGGCGCGAGCCGAAGCGCGCGAAGAGCGCACTGCTGATCACCGGCGCGGGAACGCCCAGGTCGACCGCCGCTTCCACCGTCCAGCGGCCTTCGCCGGAATCCGAAACCCGGCCGGAGAAGCGGTCGAGGTTGGGATCTTCGAGCAGCGCTCGGGCGATCAGGTCCAAGAGCCAGG
Source organism: Methylacidimicrobium sp. AP8 (assembly GCF_903064525.1). NCBI lineage: Bacteria > Pseudomonadati > Verrucomicrobiota > Methylacidimicrobium > Methylacidimicrobium sp. AP8. The sequence continues at coordinate 1,592,614 of NZ_LR797830.1, read as the reverse complement.
ATCGGATGACGCTGCCCCGGCGCCAGACCTCGGCGACTTCGGTCAGGTCGATATCGTACTGGTAGTGTTCCGGGTTGCGCAGCGGGGTGGTCTCCGCGTCGACGGCCCGGCCCGCTTTGCCCTCGCCGGCGTGGCGGAGAATGTTGAGGCCCTCCACGTAGGCGGCCATGAGGCCGTACTCGATCCCGTTATGGACCATCTTGACCAGATGCCCGGCTCCGCTGGGGCCGCAGTGGAGGTACCCCGCTTCCGCGGTCCCCGGCTTATTTTCCCGTCCAGGCGTCGGCTCGGCCGCCTCCTTGCCCGGCGCCAGCGCGGCAAAAAGCGGGTCGAGGTGCTCGACGATCTCCTTTTCTCCCCCGATCATGAGGCAGTAGCCCCGCTCGAGCCCCCAGACGCCTCCGCTGGTGCCGACGTCGACGTAGTGGAGCCCGCGCGCCTGCAATTCCTTGGCGCGCCGGATGTCGTCCTGGTAGAAGGAGTTTCCCCCGTCCAGCAGGATGTCTCCCGGCTCCAGGTGCGCGGCCGTCTCGTTGAGCATCGAATCGACGGCCCCCGCGGGCACCATTAGCCAGACCGCCCGGGGCTTGCTCAGCTTCTGCGCCAGGTCCGCCGGCGAGGAAGCTCCCGTCGCCCCCTCCCGCACCAACGCTTCGACGGCCTCCGGATGGAGGTCGTAGACCACGCAGCGGTGACCCTTCTTCTGCCACCGCCTGACCATGTTGGCTCCCATCCGCCCCAACCCGATGACACCGATTTCCATGGCTCTTCCTCCTTCCCGATCGTTCGTTCGCGATTCTCCCGGCCGCGCCCGCTCCGCCCGACCGGGCGGCTCCACAGGCCGCCCCTCCGCCTTCTCCGGTAGAGCCTACCGGCCGGCCCGCGACCCGGAAAGGGAAAATTGGCGCCTCCCCCGCAGGCCGCGCCGCCTTGCGGCCGGCGCCCTTGCAGGAGGAACGCGGACGGCGAGGGGAGAGCCCGTTGCGGGGCGGGGGCTATGCCGGCCGGAAGGAGCGCGGCTCGTGCCGGCTGCTTCCGCGGCCGCCGCTTCGATAACGGCCTCTCCGGTCGGCGCGGGAGGCCCGGCTCCTTCCGGCGGGACGGTGTTCGGGAGAAGCGGGGCTCTGCTGCCCCCCGGCGGAGGACCCCCCGGAGCATCCCTCCGGCGCAAAGCCGGCGATCTGCTTCCGCTCGATGGTCCGCCCGAGCAACCGTTCCAGCGCCCGGAGCGCTCCGAGCTCCTCCCGGGCGACGAAGCTGATCGCATCCCCGGTGGCCTCAGCGCGGCCCGTTCGCCCGATCCGGTGGACGTAATCCTCGGGCGTCGCCGGGAAATCGTAGTTGATGACATGGGAGATGCCGTCGACGTCGATGCCGCGGGCGGCGATATCGGTCGCGACAAGCACGCGGACGGCCCCCGCCTTGAAGGCCTCCAAGGCGCGGGTCCGCTGGCCCTGCGAACGGTCCGCATGCATGGTCGCCGTCGGGATCCCCGCCCGCTCCAAGACCCGCCCGATCCGGTCCGCCCCGTGCTTGGTCCGGGAAAAGACGAGCACGCTCCGGAGCTCCTCGGCTTGGAGGAGGCGGCAGAGCAGCTCCGCCTTCTGCTCCCGCGCCACCTCGTAGACCGACTGGACCACCGCCTGGGCGGGATCGGCCCGGCGGCCGATCCGGACGATCTGCGGCGCGGAGAGGAAGTCGCGGGCCAGCGTTTCGATCTCCGGCGAGCAGGTGGCCGAAAAGAGCAGGGTCTGCCGCTTGCGGGAGACCCACCGCATGATCTGCCGGATCGAGGGCAGAAAGCCCATGTCGAGCATCCGGTCCGCCTCGTCGAAGACCAGGAACTCGAGCCGGGCAAGGTTGCCGTGCTGCTGCTCCAGCAGGTCGAGCAGCCGGCCGGGACAGGCGACGACCAGGTCGACGCCGGAACGGAGCGCCGCCACTTGGGGCCGTTCCCTCACGCCTCCGTGCACGCTTGCAATGCGCAGGGGCAGGTGCTTCCCGTAGGTCCGGGCGTTTTGCTCGATCTGCGCCGCCAGCTCCCGGGTCGGGCTTAAGATCAGCGCACGGGTGCCGCTGCGGGCGGGGATGTTCCCCTCCGGGCAGAGCTTGGCGAGAATCGGCAGGGTGAAGGCCGCGGTCTTTCCGGTTCCCGTCTGGGCGATGCCGATCAGGTCGCGGCCTTGGAGAATGAGGGGAATCGCCGCCGCTTGGATCGGAGTGGGCCGGGCGTACCCGGCCTCTTCGACCGCCTGCCAGATTTTGGTTCCCAAGGGGAAGCTACGAAAGGAGAGAGAAGACGACATAATGACCCATCGGCCCTGCGCTATCCCCTTGGTGGGCCGGAAGGCGGCTTACAGAAGAGGAAACCTCCGAACGCGGAGGTGGTTGGTTAGTTATGAATGTTGCCATTCCCGAAAGGATGGCAACGCGCGATCCTTCACAGAGCTGGCCCGAACCCTAAGGCCGCCGGCTTCCCGCCGGCAAGAAAATTCGTTCCTTTTGTTGGAAGCAAAGGAGCGGCCGCTCGGGCAGCGGGGCGGGAGGGCCCGGGAGACGGGGCGCGGGCGGCCGCAGAGGCCGGCCGGGAAGGAATTCTCGTTGCGTTTTTTTTCCCACAGGCTTCTTTGGAGCCGTGGGACCGGCGAGCCGAGGCGGGGAAGCGCATCGTGCGGAGGAGCGGGGGGCTGCGGAAATCCGGGAGAGGCACCTCCACTACCAGCGGAGGATAGCGACGATCTGGCGGAAGGTAGCCGGCGTGATCGTCGGCCAGGAAGCGGCCGTCTTCCGCGGGCTGGTAGGCTCCCTCTCGGTCTTTCAACCCAATGTAGGCGGATTTCCGGCCAACGGGCATTGCACGTTCATCGGCCTGCCCGGAACCGGCAAGAGCACGATGGCGTCGGTTCTCGCACGGGCGATCGGCGGCACCTTCAGCCGGATTCAGTGCACGGCCGACCTTCTGCCCAGGGATTTCACCGGGAGCTTTGTGGAAAAGGAGGGGAGCCTCGTCTTCGAAAGAGGCCCCCTCTTCGCCAACGTCGTCCTCTGCGACGAATACAACCGGGCGCCCGAAAAAGCGCGCAGCGGCGTGCTGCAGGCGAAGATCGAGGGGTTCGTCTCGGTCACCTTCGGGGAGGAACGCGCCTTTCCCCTCCCTCGGCCGAACATCATTTTCATGACGCTCAACCCCATGGAGGTCTCCGGCCTCTACCAGATCGGAGACGCGGATCGGGATCGCTCGCTCTTCCAGATCTTTTTTGCGCCCCTGCGGCCGGAGGAGCGGATTCGGCTTTTGGAGCGGGCGGAAGGCTTTCTCGACGGCGAGGCGGCCGAGGACGGCGCCGAAGAGCCGCTTACCCCCGGCGAGTTCGAGGAGATCCGCTCCTTCATCTGGACCGAAGTGGCGGCGAGCCGGCTGCTCAAGGAGTATCTGGTTCGCCTGACCGAGGTGGAGCAGCTGGAGGCGAGGCTGGCGCCCGTCCGGCGGCAGTTGGAGGATCTGGCGGGCGTTCCTCTTTCCGCCCTATTTTCCGGCTATTTGGCCGAACGGCCCGCCTTGGGGCTGCTCGGCGCCTCGAAGGTGGTGGCTTTCCTGCGGGGGAGCGGAGTCGGGCCCGCGGACGGGATCCCCCGGCTTTGGGTGGCCCCCTCCGACGTCCGGGAAATCTACCCGGACGTCATGAACCACCGCATCCGGCTTTCCGAAGAGCTGGAGGTGCTCTGCCCGAAGCTCGCCCCGCATCTGCTGGAAAAATTGTCGGAGGAGGACCGCCGCAGCTTTTCGAGCCTCGCCGCCCTCTTGCCGCGGGAGGTCGTCGTCCGCTACCTGTTGCAGGAGGTCCTCTATCGGGTCCCGGACCTCGAGTAGCCTCTCCTCATGGCCTCCCTCCCTTGCGGCTTTTTCCCCCGGCGGCGGATCGCCTCGCCGATCCCCGGCGCGTGGCCGGCCGATCCGATGCCGGGGGGATTGGAGTTCGAGGCCTTCCGGGAGGCCCGGGCGGGAGAGGACGTCCGCTGGATCGATTGGATCCAGTCGCGGCGATGGGGAGAGAAGCTGGTCCGGCTGGCCGAGGAGTCGCGCGCGCCGGGGCTCCTTCTGGTCGATGCGGGCTGTTGCCGCAAGGCGTCCCCGCTCGGGGGCATCGCCTGCGATCTGGCGGAGCTCTTGTGGGAGGAGATCGCGGCCTCGGACCCGGAAAGCCGGATCGGAGCCGTCGCCGGCCGGCGCCCGGCGCTGGTCCGGGAGCCCCTGCACGCCGGACCGGCCTGGAAAGATCGGATCCTGGGGAAGCTCCGGCGGTTGTCGTCGGAAGCGGGGGACGGGGAGGAGGAGCTTCCCCGGCTGCTGGCCGCGGCGCGGCCGTGGCTCCCCTCGGCTTCCGCGGTCGTTGTCCTGGTGCCGGTCGGCCGCCTTTTCCGAGACCCGGGCTTCGCGCGGCCCTTGGCCCGGTTGCGGGCTCCGGGCCGGGAGGTGCTTCTTTTCGCGCTGGCCGGCCGTTGGGAATTGCGGTTGCCTTCCCCCCGGGCGTTCTGGGCGTTCCGCGATCCCTCCGGGCTCTGCCTGCGCGCCCCGCTCGGCTCGCGGCGGTTCCGGGAAGCCTTTTGCGCGCACGCCGGCCGGCGGTTGCGGGAGCTGGCGAGCCGGCTCGCGTTTTGGGGATTTCGGCGCGGCGTGGAGTGGGAGATCGTCGAGGAAGGGGACTCCCTGAGGGAGCGGATCGGGCGGATGGCCGCCTTTCGACGGAGGGTGCCGGCATGAAGCTGCTGTGGGCCGCCGGGCTCGGCCTTTTGCTGGGGATCGCCGTCGGGCAGCTCCCGCTCGGCGTCGACACGGCCCGGGGAGAGCCGCGGAAGGACCGGGCTCTCTTCTTCTATGACCGGGAGCTCCGTTTCTGCGTCGCGACCCCGCTGCCGCGCCTCTACGTAGAGATCCGGCGCGTCCTCCCCGCCGGCTCGCGCGACTGGACGGAGGCCTGGAAAGCCGCGCTGGGCCCGTTATGGGCGGAGAGCGTCGAGGCCCGCGGCGCCGGCGTTCTGGTGAGCCTTCCCGCCGACACGCCTCCCGAAGAGATCTTCGCGTCGGCGGCCTCCTTGCGGAGCCGGGAGTCGATCCGGTTTGTCTATCCTCTGGTGGAAACCGTCGCGGGCCCCTGCGTGCCTCTCCCCCGCGTGGAGTTCGCTTTCGACCCGCGGCTTTCGGAGCAGGAAAAAGACGAAATCTGCCGGGAGATCCACCGAGAGCTTCTCGACCTTTTCGGAGCCGGCTGGTCCGGCCGGGTGGAGAAGCTGGCGGAGGGCAAGGGGACGGCGGTCGAGGTTCCCGACCCCATTCTTGTGGCCCGCCGGCTGGCCCTTTCCCAGGCGAAGGGAATCCGGTGGGCCGTTCCCGTGCTCGATCCGCTCCGCAGCCCGGTCGAGGTGAGGGCGGCTCTGGTGCGGCCCGGCGGAGAAGAGGGGGAGAGCATGACCGTCCTCCTGGGGAACCTGATTACCCTCCGGGTGGCGGTGCGGGTGGGTCCCACTGCGCGCGTCGAACCCGATGCGGCCTCGCGGAGCCTCTCCGAGCTGAGCATCCGCCCGGTGAGCGGCGAGGCTCTTCTTCCGGCCTTTCTCGAACGGGGCGAGCCGCAGGAAGAGGGCGGGGGGCCCAGCCGGGAGGTTCGGCTGCCGCTGCGATTCTATCGGACCGGGGAGTTTCGGATCGAGCCGGGCGGCGTCGCCTACCGGGAGGCGGACCATCCGATTCGGTCGGTCCAAGCTCCGCCCCTGACCCTGCGGGTGATCGGCTTGTCGGGCGGTGCTGGCAGCCTCCATCCCCTCAAACCCCCCCCGGCTGGGTGGAACCGCCAGCCCCGGCCGGCCGGGCCGAATCCCCGGGGCCGCGACTGCTGCTCGGGCTGGGGGCTTTCCTGGCGGCTGCCGGAGCCGCTTGCCTCGCCTGGGCGCACCGGACCGGCAAGCGTGCGCCGGCGGGTGCAATGCCGGCCGCGGAGGCGGCCGCCCCGCTGCTGATCCGGCAAGCCAGGGAGAGCTGGGAGCGGGAGCGGGACCTGGCATCCGTGCGCAGGTTCGCCTGGCGGCTGCTGGAGAAGCGCCGGTCGGGAGAGCTCTCCGCGCCGGCCGAAGAGCTTTGCCGCTCTCTTTTGGCGCAGAGCGAGGTGCTTTTTGCCGACGGGGCCGGCACGGCAGCCGTCGGCGGCGCCGCGGAGAGCCGGGTAGGCGAGCTTTTGCGCCGGCTCGAGCGCGAGGCGGGGCAAGAGGGCGGAGCATGAGCGGGGAATCGCTCGGGTACTGCGCGGCGCTCTTGGGGCCGGCCGCCTTTTGGCTCGGGTTGTGGGCGCGGAGCCGCAGGCGGCCGGCGGCTTGGAGCCGTCACGGGGGCCTCTCCCTCTACGCCGAAACGCTGCGCGCGCTTCCCGGGCGGGCGCGGGCGCTCCTGCTGCTCGCCGACCTCGCTCCGCTTCTCCTACTCTGGCTGGCTTGGGCCGCGCTCCTTGCGGTGGTCGGGCATCTCGGCGCGCGCCGCGAGCCGGCTCCGGCATCCGACTGGGAGAGGAGGCTCGTCCTGGTCGACGATCTTTCCGGAAGCATGCAGGGGAAAAAGGAGGAAAGCTTGCGCCGGGCCAATCTCCGTTTTCTGGCCGCCGTCCGCGGGCCCGCCGCGGGCCGGGTCCGCCTCGGGCTGATCGAGTTCTCCGGCAGCGCCGCCGTCCGGCTGCCGCTGGTGCCGCTCGCTCCGGAGGGCGGGGGTCCGGAGCCGGCCGCCCGGCTCCAACGCGTCGTCCGGTCGGTGTCCACCAAGGATCCCGGGATGGGCATGGGCACCGAGCTGGGGCTGGGCATCTGGGCCGGGTTGGAGGCGATCGTGCGCGCGGGCCGGTGGGAGGACGCCGTTCTCCGGCGCCGCTGGCGGGAAGCGCAGGAGGCGCTGGGGCGGGGCGCGCCCCTTCCGGACGGAGCCGCGCTCCGCCGGATCTTCGGCAGCCATGCGGATGCGGCGATTGTCGCCTTCACCGACGGCATGGTCCGCAACGAGAGCCTCCCCACCGCCCGGGTCCTGGAATTCGCCCGCGCGCTCGAGGTGCGTGTCTATTGCTTGAGCGTGGAGGACCTTCCGGCGGAAGTCGCGACGAACGCCTACCGGACGATGACGCGGATCGATCCGGAAAATGAGGAAGCCTTCCAGAGCTTGTATGAGGAGATCGCCCGCAAGGAGACCCGTCCCCGGATGGAGTGGAAGGTCGCCGAGCAGAACCCTTGGGAGCGGGGCCTCTTTGCGCTCGCCTGCGCGTGCGTCGCCGGTTCCGCCTGGGTTCGGAATCGGGCGATCCCCCGGGGGCCTTGACATTCCGGAGGAGAAGGCCGTCTCATGAAAGAAACGGAGGCAAGAGGGAAGAGTAAGAGTCGGAGCCGGCTCGGCTGGCTGCTCGTGAGCTTAGGGGTCGTCTTTCTTTCGGCCGGCGCCGCTTGGCGGGGAGCCGAGGACCGGCGGGCAAGGCAAGCGATCGCGGCGCGGATCTCGCTCGAGGCCAAGGCGGCGGAAGCCCGCGCCGCCGTCGCACGGCTGCAGAGCGCCGCGGAGCGGGGCGAGGAGCTTTCCGAGGCGGGCCGCCGATTGCAAGATCGCCTCGAAGAGCTCTCGCTCCCCGAGGAGATCCGCAGAGGGATCGCGCGGGAAGCCGCCTGGGTCCTCCTCCGGCAGGCTTCCGTCCTTTCCGCGGAGGCGGCGGTCTACCGCCGGGAGGAGCCCGACCACCCCCACCTGGCCGAGCTGCTCCTCCGGCTGCGGGCCTTGCGGACGCAAGCCTTCCCGCTGCTCGCCGCGGGCCTGCCCCCCTCCGGCGTTCCCGACGCGGCGCAATGCCGGCACAAGATCTTTTACGCCAAAGGGCTTTTGGATGCCTGGATCGCCGGTTTGGAGCCCGATGCCCAGCGGCAGGTAGAGTCTTGGCTTGCCGCGGTCTCGGAGAGCGCAGCCGCGCTCAAGGAAGCGCCGGAGGATCCTTGGACCATGGAAAACCTCGAGGTGCTCGGCTCGACCTTCCGCCCGACCCTCAGCCACGCCCAGGTGCAGGGCGGGGGAGAGAAGCCGGGGAAAAAAGATGTCCAAAAGCCGGAGGAAGCCCCGCCTCTCCCCGAGCGGCAAGGGCACGCCCCGTCGGTTCCCAAGGGGAAGATGTGATCGGGTCGCTCTACCTGAAGCCGGAAAGCGCTTGGGGCCTCCTTCCCGTCGGCCTGTTGCCGCTGATCGTGATCTGGCAGCGAAGCCGGCGGCGCTCCCTTGCCCAAGAGCGGGCCGCGCTGGACGGGGGGCCGGAGGCGCACCATGGGCCGAAGCAGGGGAGCCGGGGAGAGACCCTGCTCCTCTGCCTGGCCCTGCTGGCGACCGCCGCCGGCATGGCCGGCTTGCGCTGGGATTGGGGAGCGCCGGCGGCACGGTGGCGCCGCTGCGACTTCTGGCTCCTCCTTGATACCTCCCTTTCCATGCGGGCGGAGGATGCGGCCGGGGGGCGGAGCGGCTCCCTCTCGCGCCTGGAATGGGCCCAACGCCTCTGCTCGTATCTGTTCTCGGGCTTCCCGGGCGCCCGGTTCGGGATCGTCCCCTTCGCGGGCGACGCGTCGGTGCTGCTGCTGCCGAGTAGCGACCACAATGCCTTTACCTACTACCTCCGGAGCGCGGCGGCGGTGCCGAAATCGCGGGGGACCGACCTTGTCGAGCCTCTGCGGGCGCTGGCGGCCGAGTGGAGCCAAAATCCCCCCGAGTCCCCCATGCCGGTGGCGGTGTTGCTTTCCGACGGGGGCAGGGAGGAGGGGAGAGAAGTTCCGATCGCCGAAATCGGCGAGGCCGCCAAGGAGGTGCAGGCCGCCGCTCCCCGCGTGCTTTTCGTGTGCGTCGCCGTCGGCGGGGACCGCGAGACGGCCGTGCCCGACGAATCGGCTCCGGAGGAGCCCTCCTCGGAGGGGGAGCCCGCGAAGGGACCGCTGCGGACCGCGCGCTTCGATCCTCCTCTGGAGGCGGTCTCCGAAACCACAGGCGGCCTCTTCTTCCGGGCGAAGGAGAGCTCCCCGGAAGAGATCGGCCGCGCCGTCGCCCAGCGGCTGGAGAAGCACGGGATCCGCCCCGAATGGGAGCCCGGCTCGGGCGGAGCCGAAGCGGGACGGGTCTGGGCGGCGGCCGGGCTGGGGATCCTGGCCTTGCTGACCACGCTCTGGAGCCGCCGGTGAGGGCGGTCCTGCCGCGGGAAGCGGGGACCTTCCCCCTTTTTTGCGGACAGCGGGACCTGCCTGCCCAAAACCGCTTCCGCCGGCCGGACGTACTCGGAGCACCTCATGGAGATCGAGCACCAAGGGGTTGCCAGCAGCTAAAAAATATATGGACACATAGCAAGTTTAATGGCAGTATGTCTGAGTGAAGTTGAGTGTCTGGGCCAAGCGGCAGGGCATTTGCTACAAGACGGCTTGGCGGATGTGGAAGGAAGGGCGTTTGCCCGTCCCGGCCGAGCAGTTGCCGACCGGAACGGTGATCGTGCATGCGGAGCCCTCACAACCCAATGGGGTCGCCCTTTACGCACGGGTATCGAGCTCCGATCAGGAAGCGGATCTGGACCGGCAATTGGCTCGGCTGACCGAGTTCGCGCTGAGCAAACGGTTGCCGATCGTCAAGGCCGTCAAGGAGGTCGGCTCCGGAATGAACGGCCATCGGAAGGGCCTGATCGAGCTGCTCCGTGATCCCAATATCGGCGTCATCCTGGTCGAGCATCGCGACCGGCTGATGCGCTTCGGCTTGGAGTACGTGGAAGCGGCATTGGCCGCGCAGAGCCGATCGGTCCTGGTGGTGGAGTCGGACGACAGGACTGATGACATCGTGGGCGACCTGCATGAGGTCATCGTTTCGATGTGTGCCAGGCTTTACGGGAAGCGATCCGCCCGGAACCGCGCCGAGAAGGCGCTCAAAGCGATCCATGAGTAAGCTCCCTGTTTTCACCTACTAGCAGCCTGTCGGACTTTCCTTTTCCTTCTGGAATATGGTAAAAGAGGGCATGGCTGAGCGATTTGTGACGGTGGATCGGATGACGCCGATGCTTTTGCCCGAGGACCTGCGAGATTGGGTGGAGGAGGACGACTTGGTGCATTTTGTCATCGAGGCGGTGGAGAGGATGGATCTGCGGGGCTTTCGGGTGAACGTACGCGGGACTGGGGACGCACAGTATCCGCCGTCGATGATGCTCTCGCTTTTGATTTATTGCTACGCCAACGGAATCTTTTCGAGTCGGAGGATTGAGGCAGCGACGCGGCGGGACGTGGCGGTGCGTTATCTTTGTGCGAACACCCATCCGGATCACGACACGATCTGCCGGTTTCGGCGGGAGAACTTTGCTGCGGTGGCGGACTGCTTTTTGAAGGTCTTGGAGTTGGCCCGGGAGATGAAGCTTTTGAAGGTCGGGGTGGTGAGTGTCGACGGGACGAAGATTCGGGCCAACGCGAGCAAGCATCGGAATGTGACCTACGAGCGGGCCGGAGAACTGGTGGAGCTTTTGCGGGCGGATGTGGCAGATCTCTTGAAGAGGGCGGAGGAAGCGGACCGGAGAGAGGAAGCGGATCCGGGCAAGCTACCTGAGGAGATTGGTCGGCGGGAGCGGCTCCAGGCAAAGCTAGAGGAAGCGCAACGCCGGCTGGAGGAACGGGCCAAGGAGCGAGCGGAGCGGGAGCGTGCGGATTACGAGCGGAAGGTAAAAGAACGGGAAGCTCGCAAGGGGAGTGCCAAAGGGCGGCATATCCACCCTCCGGAGGAGAAGCCTGGGGCGGAGGAGCAAAGCAACCTGACCGATCCCGAGAGCCGGCTGATGCGCAAGAGCCGCAACGAAGCCTTTGAACAGAGCTACAATGCGCAGGCGGCCGTGGATGCGGAAGGGAGTGCCTTGGTGCTTTCGGCTCGGGTGAGTGTGTGCGCCAACGATGCCGGCGAGTTGGAAGCCGACGTGCGGGCCATTCCTACGGAAGCCGGTCGGGTCCGTGCGGTGCTGGTAGACACGGGGTATGCCAATGGCGAACAGGTCGAGGCTCTGCAGGCGGAAGGAATCGAAGTCTACTGTCCGATGAGGGCTGAAGCTCTGGAATGCCGCCGGCGATACGAGTTCCGGCCCACCGATCGTCGACGGGAGAAGCCCGTGGAATATACCGCCCCGTGGAGACGCAAGATGGTTGAGAAGCTCGCCAGTCCGGAAGGCCGCCGCCTCTATGCTCGACGCAAGCAGACGGTCGAACCGGTCTTCGGCATCATCAAATCGGTAATGGGCTTCCGAGCATTTCGGCTCCGCGGGCAAGCCAAAGTCCAGGGCGAATGGTCGTTGGTCTGCTTGGCGTACAACTTCAAGCGACTTTGGAAGCTTGGGGGAGCCCGCAAGCTCGGTTCCCTTCCGATTGGATCCCTATGGTCGCTCTCCGCCGGAAAAACGGTCGTCGCATTGTCTTGGTTTTTAGGATTCCCGAGACAATCGCTCCCCATGCCGCATCGGACCGTCGCCGCATCGTGGCAAACTCTCGTACTAAGGCCGACAGGCTGCTAGCGGCCATTTCTCACAAGTTTCGTAGCCGAGGCGCCGCAAATGGGCTTGGGTGCGAGGCGGGCGCAGCGGACTCTTTTCGCCAGGATGCGGGCGGGCGTTCCCCTAAACGAGCTCAAGCGGTCGTTTCGGCGCCGGTTCGGCCTCACCGCCCGGCAGTTCAACGCCATTCGGGTCGAGCTCGAAGGCAAGATCGCCTCGATCCGGGAAAGGCGGCCCGAGTTGATCGAGGAAGCCAAATGGCGGATCCGGAAAGCGGAAGAGGCGGTCGGCCGGCTGGAGAAGAAGCATCCGGGATCGGATGTCGTGCACCAGAAAAAGCGGCGGCTTGCCGTCCTGCGGGCGAAGCTCGAGGCGCTTCTGGCCGATCAGGAGTCCGGCCGGGTCCGGCTCTGTTTCGGTTCCCGACGCCTCTTCCGCAAGCAGTTTTCCCGGGAAGAGAACGGCTATGCGGACCATGCCGCATGGAAGAAGGATTGGCAGGCGGAGCGGAGCAGCCAGTTCTTTGTGCTCGGATCGAAGGACGAGGCCTCGGGCAACCAGTCCTGCCAAGCCGCAGTCGCTCCGGACGGCAGCCTGCGGCTGCGGTTGCGGCTGCCGTACGGATGGGGAAGCACGAGCAAACACCTGGTGCTCGAGGGCGTGCGCTTGGCCTACGGCCAGGAGGAAATCCTCCAGGCCCTCTCCGCCGGCCGGGTCGTGACCGCACAAACCAAGACGGGGAAGCTCTTCCGCAAGCGGGAGGGAGCTGCCGTGAGCTACCGCTTCGTGCGGGACTGGAAGGGGTGGCGGGTATTCGCAAGCGTCGAGGCGCAACCGGTTGCCCTGGTGACACGCCGCCTTGCCGGAGCGATCGGCGTTGACAGCAACCCGGATCATCTTGCCTTGGCCGAAACGGATCGCTTCGGGAATCTCGTGGAAATCCGCCGGATCGGATTGCATCTCTATGGGAAGAGCGAGGAGCAGGCGAAAGCCGCGATCGGCGATGCGTGCCGGCAGATCGCCCGGGCCTGCGCCGAATCGGGCAAGCCGCTCGTGATCGAGCGATTGGATCTTCGCAAGCGGAGGGCCGAGCTGGAGGCGGTCGATTGCGTCCGGGCTCGCTCGCTCTCATCCTTCGCCTACGCCAAGACGAACTCCATGCTCAAGGCGGCTTCCTTTCGTGCCGGAGTCAAATGGATCGAAGTCGACCCGGCCTACACTTCCGTGATCGGCGCGGTCAACCACGCGCGCCGTCATGGCATCGGTTCTCACCAGGGCGCGGCCTACGCCGTCGCCCGGAGAGGATTGGGCCTATCCGAGCGCCCGTCCGTGCGGGAGGCTGTCGTGCCGACCCGCAATGGCGGCCATCTCACCTTCGCCCTACCCGCGAGGAATCGGGCGAAGCATGTATGGTCGTTCTGGGCGGACGTTCGGAAGGGGCTCAAAGCGGCGCATGCAGCGCATGCCCGGTCGGGAGGCAATCGCTTGTCTCCCGCGCCTCTGTCCCCGAAATCGTGGGCATTGGGCGCTACCCGGGCTTTGCCGGCGAAACCCCGGCACGCGAACCGTCGGCAGCACTGTTCGGCCGACGTCCTGGACGATCTTCCCTGGTAATGGAATGGTTGTCTATAGTTTTAGGAACGGTTCGCTGCGTCATTGCGGGAGGGGAGCGGCGCGCGATGCGGAATCGGGAGCGGCGGCCGGGTCGGCCGGCCGCTCCAGCGGATCCAGGCCCATAAGTACGTTCCGCACGGAGTCGACGCCAACCCATGTTTGGAAGAAGATCTCGTAAGTCGTTGCGATACAGTACCATATGGTGGACCCCGATTTTGAGAGAGGGATTTAAGCTGCCATCTTGGGAGGGTGATGGCATGAGCGAAGGCAGGAAGCGCAAGGCACATAGCGCGGAGTTCAAGGCGAAGGTGGGAATGGAAGCGATCCGGGGGTTGAAGACGCTCAACGAGATTGGGCAGCAGTACGGGGTGCATCCAGTCGTGGTCGGGCATTGGAAGAAAGAGCTCCTGGAGCGGGTGGCGACGATTTTTGAAGGAAAGCGAGGGCCGAAGCCGGCTGCGCATGCGGATGAAGATCGGCTGTATGGGGAGATTGGTCGGCTGAAGATGGAGCTGGACTGGCTTAAAAAAAAGTCCGGACTATGAGCAGCGAGGCACGGATAGGCTGGATAGAGCGAGAGGCGGAACTGGCGGTGGTGCGGCAATGCGAACTGGCAGGGGTGGCGCGGGCTACGTTCTACGGGCGGGGGGCGTCTGGCGAGCAAAGCGAGGAGGATTTGCTGCTGTGCCGGCTGATGGATGAGGAATACACGCGGCGGCCGTTTTACGGCAGCCGGCGGATGGTGGTTTTTCTGGGGCGACTGGGATATGTTGCAAACCGCAAGCGGGTGCAGCGGTTGATGCGCCATATGGGGTTGGCTGGGATGGCGCCGGGGCCTTCGACGAGCGTGGGACATCCCGAGCAGGCTGTTTATCCCTACCTGCTGCGCGGCGTGGAGGTCAGCCGGCCCGATCAGGTTTGGAGCTCCGACATTACGTACATTCAACTCCTGCGAGGTTTTGTTTATCTGGTGGCGATCATCGACTGGTACTCGCGGCGGGTACTGGGCTGGCGGATCAGCAACAGCCTGGACAGCTCGTTTTGCGTCGACTGCCTGGAGGATGCGTTGGCTCTGCACGGGAAGCCGGAGATCTTCAATAGCGATCAGGGCTCCCAGTTCACCAGCGCTACGTTCACGGGCATGCTCAAGGGTATAGTGGACCCCGATTTTGAGAGAGGGATTTAAGCTGCCATCTTGGGAGGGTGATGGCATGAGCGAAGGTGTTGGGGTTCGCATGATTACCTTCTAGAAAATCGCCGTCCGTTGCTGATCGGGCGTGCGGTGCTTCGGGAGGTTGTGGCAAGCTGGAAAGCCGAGGTAAAGATATGAGAATCACCCTGCACAAAAATGCGACGACTACGCCGGCGATCCGCACGGCGATTCAACGGGCGAAGGGCAGCGATTACGAGTTGGCGAGGCAGTTTCGCGTGACTCGGGAGACGATTCGTCGGTGGCGGAAGCGGGATTTTGTCGAGGATGCCAGCCACACCCCGCATCATCTTCCGACGACACTCAATCCGGGACAGGAAGAGCTGGTGATCTACTTGCGCACGCAGCTCCGGCTGCCGCTGGACGATCTGCTGGCCGTCATCCGCGAATTTATCGAACCCTCCATGACCCGCTCGGCCTTGGGCCGGCTCCTGCGGCGCCGAGGCCACTCCCGGCTGCCTCAACCGGAAAAACCGGCCAATCCCACTCAACCCTTTAAAGTTTACCTGCCGGGCTACTTTCATGTGGACCTCAAATACCTGCCCCAGATGGCCGACGAGACGTCTCGCCGTTATGTCTTCGTCGCCATCGATCGAGCCACCCGTTGGGTCTTCTTGGCGGTCAAGCGTGCAAAGACCCCAGCGGCCGCCCGCAGCTTTCTCCAGGCGCTGGCCAAGGCGGCACCCGTGAAAATCCGAACCATCCTCACCGATAACGGCAAGGAGTTCACCGATCGCGTCTTCGGCCAAGCAGCCAAGGATGCTACCGGAGCCCATGAGTTCGACGCGCTCTGCCAAGCATTGGGAATCGAGCACCGCCTGACCAAGCCAAAGTCGCCTCGCACCAATGGCATGGTGGAGCGCTTCAACGGAAGACTGGCGCAGATCCTCCGTACTCATCACTTCCAAAGCTCCCTCGACCTGAAAACCACGCTCCACCGCTACGCCTGGCTCTACAACGAACACCACCCTCAAAAATCGCTCAATCACCAAACCCCACTTCAGGCCCTAAAAACATGGCAACAATCCCATCCGCATCTCTTCCAAAAAGCAGTACGCAATCATGCGGGACCTGACACGAAGGCAGGAAGCGCAAGGCACATAGCGCGGAGTTCAAGGCGAAGGTGGGAATGGAAGCGATCCGGGGGTTGAAGACGCTCAACGAGATTGCGCAGCAGTACGGGGTGCATCCAGTCGTGGTCGGGCATTGGAAGAAAGAGCTCCTGGAGCGGGTG
Source organism: Methylacidimicrobium sp. AP8 (assembly GCF_903064525.1). NCBI lineage: Bacteria > Pseudomonadati > Verrucomicrobiota > Methylacidimicrobium > Methylacidimicrobium sp. AP8. The sequence goes on along the minus strand of NZ_LR797830.1, from coordinate 1,577,010 downwards.
GCGACGATTTTTGAAGGAAAGCGAGGGCCGAAGCCGGCTGCGCATGCGGATGAAGATCGGCTGTATGGGGAGATTGGTCGGCTGAAGATGGAGCTGGACTGGCTTAAAAAAAAGTCCGGACTATGAGCAGCGAGGCACGGATAGGCTGGATAGAGCGAGAGGCGGAACTGGCGGTGGTGCGGCAATGCGAACTGGCAGGGGTGGCGCGGGCTACGTTCTACGGGCGGGGGGGCGTCTGGCGAGCAAAGCGAGGAGGATTTGCTGCTGTGCCGGCTGATGGATGAGGAATACACGCGGCGGCCGTTTTACGGCAGCCGGCGGATGGTGGTTTTTCTGGGGCGACTGGGATATGTTGCAAACCGCAAGCGGGTGCAGCGGTTGATGCGCCATATGGGGTTGGCTGGGATGGCGCCGGGGCCTTCGACGAGCGTGGGACATCCCGAGCAGGCTGTTTATCCCTACCTGCTGCGCGGCGTGGAGGTCAGCCGGCCCGATCAGGTTTGGAGCTCCGACATTACGTACATTCAACTCCTGCGAGGTTTTGTTTATCTGGTGGCGATCATCGACTGGTACTCGCGGCGGGTACTGGGCTGGCGGATCAGCAACAGCCTGGACAGCTCGTTCTGCGTCGACTGCCTGGAGGATGCGCTGGCTCTGTACGGGAAGCCGGAGATCTTCAGCCTCCTCGCTGTTTCATGTGGCCAAGGCGGGAACATCCAACCTCAGCTTTCCGGCTTTGAGGAAAGCGGCGATCCGCAAGCACCGGAAGCTTCGAAACCCTCTCGCCATCCTTTTGGCAAGCTGGATGAGTCCGTTGATCGCCTCGATGAGACCATTGGTCACCCGGCTCTGGAAGAAAGCAAGGACGCCGTCCAGGTGCTCTTTGAGCGTCTTGGAAAGCCTTCGGAAGGGAGCAAGCCGGCTGCGATCGGCCCACTGTAGCCACCAGCGGAGCTCTTGGGGATCCTCCTGGCCGAGGATCTCTTGCAGAGCCTCCCGGAGCCCAATGGCTCTTCCCAGTCGGGGGTAGGCGGCGCAAAGGGAAGCGCGCAGACTCTTCTGCCCCTCGCTTCGCGTCCATTCGTTGCCTCGCAGTGCCCAGAGGCTTCCCTTCGGCAGCAGCCCCTGACGCACGAACTCCTTACGCACCTGGTCGACCGCCTCCCCCGCCATCTGCATGAGGTGGAAGCGGTCAAAGACGATCTGCGCCTTGGGGAAGTGCTCCTTGGCTCCGCAAATGTAGGAAGGGCTCATGTCCATGCAGATTAGCTCGATCTGCTCGGGACTCGCTCCATGCTCGCGCATCTCCTTGGCAAATGCCTCCAAGGCCTCCTTCCCTTTGCCTTCCGCCAGGAAGAGGAGCTTCCGGCTCTCCGCGTCGGTAACGGCGGTCACGTAGCGGTGACCCCGCTTGCTGCTGGTCTCGTCGACCAAGATCCGCTTCACCCCGCTCCAATCCTCCTTCCGATAGGCCTTTTCCACGTAATGCTCCAAGATTCTCCACAGCCGGGTGTCCTGCTCCTTGAGCATCTTGGCCACCTGGGAAACCGGCATCTCCTGGGAAAGCATCAGGATGACCGCCTCCATCATCAGGGTAAACCCGCTCCCCGGTCTGGCCCAGGGAACTTCCGCCAACCGCACTCCGTGCTCCGGACAGTCCACCCGAGGAACCCGCGCCACCAGCTCGGTCTTGTACTGCCAGAAGTTCATGTGCCTCCACCGCTTCTCCACCGTGTCGTGCGCAGGAGAAGGACGCCCGCATTCCGGACAGGGGAACCGATGGCCCTCGCGAAAATCGAGCCAGATCTTCAAGGTGTGATCCACCGCAGACAGTTCGCTTCGAGTCACCTTCCATTCCGGACCCAACTGTAAGGCCATCCCAAAAAGCTTGTTCGCATCCATGCCCGAAGAATCGGAAAACGAGGCGAGCTTGGCAATCCGCCGTCAAGGAGGATCGACGAAGTCGAAGTGTCCTTGACGGCAATTCGCCCGGACGCAAAATCCGTCGAAGACGGATGGCAAGAACACCGTTTCTTGCCATCCCTCAATGGCAAATCTGCCTCCTCCGCCCATTCCATTCAGCGAAGAGCCGATCTTCAGTAGCGATCAGGGCTCCCAGTTCACCAGCGCTACGTTCACGGGCATGCTCAAGGGCGCAGGCATTGCGATTAGCATGGATGGACGGGGTCGAGCGTTGGACAATATTTTTGTCGAACGGCTCTGGCGCAGCCTCAAGCATGAGGATGTGTATCTGAAGGGGTACGGCACGGTGGCCGAGTTGACGCTCGGGCTGGAGGAGTATTTTGCCTTCTACAACGGCGAGCGTCCGCACCAGTCGCTGGGCTACCGAACACCGAACGCCGTTTATGCGGATGGCAATGGAGGAGGGGCCAGCATCCCGGATCATTTCGGCGGAACGCGGGGAGAACGCCCTGCTCCGCTACGCTGCGCAGGGGATTCTCCCCGCGCAACAACAGGGCAGCGCTGTTCCGCTGCGACTGAAGGAATAGATGCAGCTTAAATTCAGAGGAAATCTGTCTTGCCATCGGGGTCCACTGAACCCCTCGCACCAGGGCCACCGCATTCTCTTTAAACTCGCGGTCATAACGCCGCGCGAACTTGCTGCTGCTCTTTCCGTTGTTCATTTGGAGTTTTCCTTTCTAACCCCCAAAGCCCCTGTCCGCAAAATCGAAGAAACTTCAACCCGGGAACTCGCCCAGGAGGTTGTCGAAGCTATCCCCGATATCTCACCAATAGCGGGCATAGCGGAAGGCAAAAAAGCCGGCAAAAGGGCATAGGAAAGGCCGTCTTTCCCTGGTATAAGTGCGTTAGCAAGACATTACTACAACCAGAAAAAAGAAACGGCCTTCCATGACAGAGTGTAGCCAAGAGACTTTTGCGTTTACAGCGCATTTTTCGCGACGGGTGGAAGCGGGATTTACCGCGGGTCGGATCTCCAGCGATGGGGGCGCAATTCTGTTGCGGGAAGCGGATCGGAAGATCGGTTTGTTACGACGGTTAGAGGGTTGCTTCGTGGATCGACGCCATCCGAAACGCATTGTGCATCGGGTACGGGAGATGCTTGCCTAGCGCATCTTCGGGATTGCGATGGGCTACGAAGACCTCAACGACCATGAGCAGTTGCGGACCGATCCGTTGGTTGCTCTCCTGAGCGGGAAAAGCGATCTGGAAGAGGATCTGGCCGGCAAGAGCACGCTCAACCGGCTGGAGCTGGTGGGTCGAAGCGAGCGCTACCACAAGATCGACTACTCGGCCGAAGCGATCGACCGTCTTCTGGTCGATCTCTACCTCCAATCGCATCCCCAGCCCCCTGAGGAGGTGGTGCTCGATCTGGATGCGACCGACATCCCCCTTTACGGACATCAGCCGGAGCGCTTCTTCCATGGTTACTACGACTCCTACTGCTATTTGCCGCTCTACATCTTTGCTGGCGATCAACTCCTTGGCGTCCGGCTTCGGCCATCGAACCAGGATGCGTCGGCGGGCTCCCTTACGGAGGTGAGCCGGATCGTGGAACAACTCCGTACCCGTTGGCCCGGAGTCCGGATCGTGCTCCGGGCCGATTCGGGCTTCTGCCGGGAAGAGATCATGGCTTGGTGCGAAGCCCATCAAGTCGACTACCTCTTCGGCTTGGCGCGCAACGAGCGCTTGTGCCGGACCATTCAGGGGTCGATGGAGCAAGCCCGTCGTCTGCACGAGTCGAGTGGCAAGCCGGCCCGCTTCTTTACCGAGTTTGCCTACCGCACCTTGAGCAGCTGGTCGAGGGAGCGCCGGGTGGTCGCCAAAGCCGAGTACCTGGAAAGAGGGGAGAATCCGCGCTTTGTCGTGACCTCTCTCTCCACCGAGGAGTGGCCCGCCCAAAACCTTTACGAGAAGCTCTACTGTGCTCGTGGCGACATGGAGAATCGGATCAAGGAACAACTCCACCTCTTTGCCGACCAGCTCTCGACCGCGCAAATGGCCAGCAACCAACTTCGCCTCTACTTCTCGGCTCTCGCTTACACCCTGGTCGAAGCGCTGCGACGGCTCGGTCTGCGAGGAACGGACTGGGCCGAGGCCCAGGTCGACACCCTACGGCTCAAGCTCTTTAAGATCGGCACGCTGGTCCGAGTCAGCGTCCGCCGCGTCTTCCTCTCGATGAGTAGCGCCTATCCTTGGAAGAGCCTCTTTACTCACGTCTTCCGAGTGCTGCGTTGTTGAGCAGGTATCAAAACCCCACCTCTTCTCCTTCCGCAAAGCCTACGATCGGGCGGAGCCTTGCTCCACAACCGGCTTTTTGCGCTTTGCAGCGCTTGCGTTAAGGCAAATCGAACGAAAATCTTGCTCGATCCTGCCTCATGAAGAGCTCTGCGCGGCCGGAACTGCTCGCAAGCGACTCAACCGGCACCTCTCTCGCGCGAAAGCTCGTACTGGTGAGAAATGGGGGCTATGGTTTTCCTGGAAGAGAAGGATGAAGTGGTCGACGGGCGCCTCGGTGGGAGGCAGCAGCGCGGCGCCTGCGGCCAGTGCGCGGAAGAGCGGAAGGAGAAGGCAGAGGAGGCGCAGGCTGCGCGAAAGAGACCGTCTGCCGAGTCGGGAGATCCTGGGTGTTGTCATGGGCTTCTTGGGCATGGGCGGCTCAAAAGCTGGCACCGATGCTCCCGTAGAGCGTGAAGGGTGCTCCCGGATAGCCGAGCATGTAGCCCGACTGATAGGCAGAGGGCACGTTGGCGTTTCCCGCGGTCCCGTAGTAGCCGCCGCTGGTGATGTATTCGTAGCCGTTGTAGTTGAGGTCGGTGATGTTCATCAGGGTCAGGTTGAAGTTGATCATCCTCTCCCGCTCGAAGAGGCGCATCGGGACCGCCGCGTTGATCGAGGCGTTGAGGGTGTAATACTGGGGCATCGTCTGATTGCTCGGCGCCCCGATCTCGTTGTTGAAGACGTACTGCTCCCCGTTGAAGATGAACCAGAGGCTGAGGCGCAGGGAGACCTTGCCGATCTGCTGGATCTGATAGATGCCTCCGGTGAGCATGACGCTGGGCACATAGGGGATATGGCGGCCATCGTAGTTAATTTTCTGCGTGGGGCTCGAATTCACGACGTAGCTCCTGTAGGTGGCGTTCTCGACCGCACCATTCATGTAGAGGTGAAAGGTGCCGATCGGGTTGTCATCGAGGAAGAAGTCCGCTCCCTGGTAGATCGAGGTCCCGAGCCCGGTGATCGGCTTACCGACGAAGTTGACCATGTCGATCGCCTGTTCGGCGAATCGAAGCCAGAAGTAGTTGGCGCCGAAAAGCATATTGTTGAGTCCGGGCAGCTTCTCGAAATGAGTCTTGGCGCCCGCAATCGCGTACTGCGCCAGCGACAGCCCGTAGTAGGAGGCGGGAATGGCTTGAAAGATACCGCCCCCGCCTCCGACCGTGTCGGTCTCGTAAGTTTCCGAGTAGCTGCCGTAAAGGGCAAGCCAACGAGTCACCTCCAGGTTGAGAAGAATCGAAGGCTCAAGGCCGCCGAGGTGGCGTGTGGCGTTCGGCAACTTTCCTTGATTGTTTCCGGGGTTGTATTGAAACGCCAACGGGAACTGCTCCTGGGCGTTCATCGAATAAGCAGTCGTGAAGACGTCGTAGCGGATGCTTGGAACGATCTGAAGCGCCTTGATCGGCTCGATCGTATCCTGGAGATAGACCGCGATATCGGTCTGGTCCCAGTAATCGTTCCGATAGAGGTTGTTCGGGGTCAGCTCCCCGCCGGGAATCGTCGTTCCGGGAAGGAAGTAGTTCGGATTGTAGAAGGCATTGCGGCTGTTGTAGGTCGAGGAGATGTAATATCCTCCGACGTCGACCGTGTTGTAGGGGAGGATCTTGGTCAATCCGATCTGGTCCCCGAAGTCCGATTCGGACGGATTGTTGTACTCATACGCGTTGGCGGCATTTTCGAAGAAGTTGTAATAACGGCTGTGGATACGGTTGGAACCGTTGTAGAAAAGCATGTTGTGAAGGGTCGTCTTCTTGTCGTCGTCGAGGTAGATGTTCTGCTTGGCATAGGCGATTTGGGTCGATTGGCTGTCGAACTTGCGCCAAGTATCGTAGTTGAGATTGCTATAGTAGCCGCTGGTCGCCTGGCTGTAGGGGGTTCCGGCAATCGGCATGCCGCTCGCGCTCTGGCCGTTGACCGTCACGTAGGGGTTGGCGCCGACGGGAATAATGGTGGGCCGGTAGCCGCCCGCATCCGCATACCAGGCACCGAAGCTGATGTCGCCATGGTTGAAGTTCTTGATCGTCTTTACGTAGGCCGCGTACTGGTAGCTCGGGCTTCGGAATCCGTCCGGGGACATCCGGAAGTTGTTTCCGTCGCCGACTCCACCGGAGATCACCGTCGACCAGCCGTGGATGTTTCCGGTCCGGTAGTCGGCGGTCAGCAACTTCTGGTTGAAGCTTCCGTAGATGATGTTGAGATCGGCGCCCGAATGCTCGGTCGGCTGGATCGGGGTGAACTCCACCATGCCGCCGACATTGTCATACCAGCGGCCGGCCGCCGTTGCCGGGCCGTAGGTGACGGTGGTGCTCGAGATCATCTGCATGATCGGGACCGACGGCGACTGCCAGAGGCCGGTCGAAACATTGTTCATCGGCACCCCGTCGAGCGTCATCATGATCGAGGCCCCGCCCGTATACCCCCCGAAGCCGCTCCAGCCGTTCCCGATTCCATTGATCGAGACGGTGTACTTGGTGGCCCCGGTGTTTCCGTAGCCGTTGACGTTCACGCCCGGTGAAAACTGGAGCACCTGGGCCGCGCCGGCCACCGGACCGGCGCTGGCCGCCATGTTCTTGTCGATCACGCGGGTGGTTGCCCCGGACCGGAAGATCTGTTCCTGGGTCGGCGCTTGCGATGCTCCCGGCACGAGGTCGGTGGGCGCGTCGAGAAGAGGGTTGTCGGGGCCCGCCGTAACTTCGGTGGTGGGCATCTGGATGGCGCCGCCGTTGCTGTCCGGCGCGCTCGGTTCGCTCTCTGCTCCGGAGGAGGCGCTCGGGCTGGGGGAGTTGGCGGCGAGAAGAGGCTGAATATCGGCTAGATCCGATCCGGGAGGTCTGGCGCCGTAGACGGAGGAGGGCCCGGTGGAGGCAGTCGGAGCGGCATCCCAGGAGTCCGGACCCCCGCCCAGAGCGATGGGTTCGCCTGTGCTTTCCTGCGGTCCCGAGAGGCTGTCGTTCACTTTCGGGATTCCGGGGTCGTTGGCTCGCGTCTCTTGCATGCTCAGCAGAAAAGCGAGGAAGAGCAGGCAGAAGGATCGGGCAGCGGGCCATCTCCAAGCATGAATCGTATCCAACAACTCTTCGGCACTCATATCTGAATCTGGTCCTCCTACTGTCTGCGCAAGTTCCATCCATGTCTATGTCAACTAGGCGCAAGAAATGACCTGCACAATAGGTACGTTAAGAATTGTGAGCAAGGAAAATAGTGTTACAAATATGTTACGACTATATGACAGAACTATGTCATGAAAGTGACTGGAACGGGACGGAGAAGTGACGCGATGGTTACGGAAATGTTACGGTTGTATGGCGATCTTGTGACGGTTGTGTGGCATCGCGCGGACGAGCGGAGGACGATGAAGTAGGCTAATTGGCCGTAGGTAGTCTTCTAATGAATCAATGCCAGGCCTCTCTAGGGAAAGCTTCCGCGAGCGGCTTTGCGGCGAAGAGACGAGTCGAGCGGCCCGTGGAGCCGGGAAAGGGAAGACGAATCGGCAACTGCGGAGTCGCTCGCATAACCGCGCGGTTTTCACCGTTGATTCTTTGCGGATGGGAAGTGAATCGCCGGAAGAATGGAGTACTTTCGAGCGCGGAATAGGCACGGGACCGGCGCCGCAGCAGCTCCAACGAATCCCCTTGCGCTCTTTCCCGAAAGGGAAGAGGATACTGTCATGACAAGTAGGCTGGGTCGCCGGACGCTTCCCTTCGGAAGCAGGATGCGGCGCGAGCCGAAAACGGGAGCGTGAGATGAAGACCTCGCATGGATTTGGGAAGGAAGTGGCCACCTCGTTCGAGGAAACCGTCCCCAAGGTGGTAGAGGCTCTGCGCAAGGAGGGATTTGGCATCCTCTGCGAAATCGATGTGGCGGCGACCCTCAGGAGCAAGTTGGGCAAGGAGATGCCCCCGTATCGCATTGAAGTTTCTTCGATTTTGCGGACAGGGGCTTTGGGGGTTAGAAAGGAAAACTCCAAATGAACAACGGAAAGAGCAGCAGCAAGTTCGCGCGGCGTTATGACCGCGAGTGTAAAGAGAATGCGGTGGCCCTGGTGCGAGGGGGGCGTTCGATTCACGAGGTAGCTCGCGATCTGGGCGTTTCCCATTGGTCGCTGAATCTGTGGGTCAAGGAAGACCAAGGCGGTCGGGCTTTCAGCGATCCCAAGACGTTGGCGGCCGAATCGCCCGAGCAGCGCGAGCTGCGGAGGTTGCGCCAGGAAAACGACTATCTGCGCCCTCAGCGCGACATTTTACAAAAAGCATTGGGTCGGCCGAGATGCCTGCCAGCGATATGCGGTGATGCAAAAAATGACCAAAGATTATTGGGCTCTTCGCTGAATGGAATGGGCGGAGGAGGCAGATTTGCCATTGAGGGATGGCAAGAAACGGTGTTCTTGCCATCCGTCTTCGACGGATTTTGAGTCCGGGCGAATTGCCGTCAAGGACACTTCGACTTCGTCGATCCTCCTTGACGGCGGATTGCCAAGCTCGCCTCGTTTTCCGATTCTTCGGGCATGGATGCGAACAAGCTTTTTGGGATGGCCTTACAGTTGGGTCCGGAATGGAAGGTGACTCGAAGCGAACTGTCTGCGGTGGATCACACCTTGAAGATCTGGCTCGATTTTCGCGAGGGCCATCGGTTCCCCTGTCCGGAATGCGGGCGTCCTTCTCCTGCGCACGACACGGTGGAGAAGCGGTGGAGGCACATGAACTTCTGGCAGTACAAGACCGAGCTGGTGGCGCGGGTTCCTCGGGTGGACTGTCCGGAGCACGGAGTGCGGTTGGCGGAAGTTCCCTGGGCCAGACCGGGGAGCGGGTTTACCTTGATGATGGAGGCGGTCATCCTGATGCTTTCCCAGGAGATGCCGGTTTCCCAGGTGGCCAAGATGCTCAAGGAGCAGGACACCCGGCTGTGGAGAATCTTGGAGCATTACGTGGAAAAGGCCTATCGGAAGGAGGATTGGAGCGGGGTGAAGCGGATCTTGGTCGACGAGACCAGCAGCAAGCGGGGTCACCGCTACGTGACCGCCGTTACCGACGCGGAGAGCCGGAAGCTCCTCTTCCTGGCGGAAGGCAAAGGGAAGGAGGCCTTGGAGGCATTTGCCAAGGAGATGCGCGAGCATGGAGCGAGTTCCGAGCAGATCGAGCTAATCTGCATGGACATGAGCCCTTCCTACATTTGCGGAGCCAAGGAGCACTTCCCCAAGGCGCAGATCGTCTTTGACCGCTTCCACCTCATGCAGATGGCGGGAGAGGCGGTCGACCAAGTACGCAAGGAGTTCGTGCGTCAGGGGCTGCTGCCGAAGGGAAGCCTCTGGGCGCTGCGAGGCAACGAATGGACGCGAAGCAGGGAGCAGAAGAGTCTGCGTGCTTCCCTTTGTGCAGCCTACCCCCGACTGGGAAGAGCCATTGGGTTGCGGGAGGCTCTGCAAGAGATCCTCGCCCAAGAGGATCCCCAAGAGCTCCGCTGGTGGTTCCAGTGGGCCGACCGCAGCCGGCTTGCTCCCTTCCGAAAGCTTTCCAAGACGATCAAAGACCATCTGGACGGCGTCCTTGCTTTCCTCCAGAGCCGGGTGACCAATGGTCTCATCGAGGCGATCAACGGACTCATCCAGCTTGCCAAAAGGATGGCCAGAGGCTTCCGAAGCTTTCGGTGCTTACGGATCGCCGCTTTCCTCAAAGCCGGAAAGCTGAGGTTGGATATTCCCGCCTTGGCCACATGAAACAGCGAGGAGGCGATTATTGCCTCACCGAATTGGCCGAAGCTCTGGAG